>JANYIO010000082.1 GCA_025362015.1 Gammaproteobacteria bacterium
CAGCAGTAAAAAAATCAGTCGATCAATTAAACAATCGACCCAGAAAAACATTGTCATTCAAAACGCCCGCTGCTTTAATGCAAAAAGAAATGGCGGCTTTAGCTGCTTAAACAGTTATGCACTTCGCGGTTGAATCCGCCAGATTTTTTAATAAATCTAATGAAAATAATATTGGAAAGCTAATCTATAGAAATAATGTTGAAGCTAACTTAAATATCCCCTCAGGTTCGCAGCAACAATACCATTTAGAAATAGTGTCTCAGCAGGCTGTAGCTGGCATTCATATTGACTCGCACCAGCCAGTGTCCACCTATCAGGTGGTATCGCAAATTCCTTCATCAATGACAACTCCGCAACTCGCCTATAATAATTATCATTCGGAAATTACCAATAGATATCATGGTAATAGTTCTGGAAGTTCGCCATTATTTAGAATGAAAGAATCTTTGATTGGCATGGCTGTTTTTGGCGAAGGAAATTCAAGACACAGTGGTAATCCAGCGTTGTTATCAGCATTAAATGGTTTTATAGATGTATTAAAAAAATACTTCCTCCCTCCTTAGGTTTTATAGACTTAGTAATTAGATCTCCTGAGGTTATTCTAAAAACATCCTCAGGTGAGTTTCTTATTGATTCTGCATCTGGTGGTGTGTCAGCGCTGATAGATATTTCATGGCGTATATATATGTATTCGTTAGATAAGCAATCTTTTGTTGTAACAATTGACGAGCCAGAAAATCATTTGCACCCTTCGATGCAAAGAACGCTTATGAGCAGACTTTTATTCGCATTTCCTCAAGCCCAATTTATTGTTGCCACGCATAGTCCTTTTATTGTTACTTCAGTTAAAGATTCATATGTCTATGTGTTGCGGTACAACTTTTCTGATTCTCGGAGTGTAGAAGGATTTGTGCCTGAAACCACTAAGTATCGGATAATTAGCGAAAAATTAGATGCGGTTAATAAGTCATCTAGCGCAAATGAAATTTTAAGAGAGGTTTTGGGGGTTGAAGCTACAATACCGCAATGGGCTATTGATGAAGTTAAATCTATTATAAAAAAATATGACGGATCTCAAATTACAAGCGAGATATTAATTAGCCTTAGAGAGGAGTTTTCAAGTATCGGTTTTGGAGATCATTATTCATATGCGTTAGCTGATTTGGTTAAAGGAAAATGATTAAATTAACAAAATCTGATGCTCCTAAAATTCTTGAAACGAATTTTAAAAAATGGACAGATAATATTCTGGCTAAATTAGCAAGAAATGAGGCTTTATCAAAGACAGATAAAGGACATTACGGTCATAGAGAAATAAAAAATTCCTTAATAAGTGAGACAAACGGAAAATGTGCCTATTGTGAAAGCAAGTTACGTCATATTACATATGGTGATGTGGAGCATATAACTCCTAAAATAGACAGTCCTGAATTATGGTTTTCATGGGAAAATCTCACGCTTGCATGTGATGTATGCAATACAAATAAATCAAATAAAAAAAATTTAATAGACCCCTACACTGAAGATCCAGATGACCATATTATTTTTCTTGGGGCAGCAATATTTCATGTGCCTGGTAATGAACGCGCTGAATTATCTATCCGAACTCTTGATTTGAATAGAGAGGAGTTACTTGGCAGAAGGAAGGAAAAAATCGAAGAGCTTTGGAGACGGCTAGAGCTTATAGAAAAAGCTAAAGATCCAGAGCTTAAGAAAGTTCTCTCTGCCGATTTCAATTTCGAGTTGACACCTGACAAAGAGTACGCAGCTTTGGCTCACTCATTGGAAAGGGTGTCGCGGCTAAAGGGACTTCTTTTATAAGTCATTTTCGAAAAGATTAGTTTACAACTACTTTCGGGATTATGATCCATCCATCGGAAGATATCTGGAGTCTGATCCGATTGGGTTGGAGGGTGGGATTAATACCTATGCTTACGTTGGTGGCAACCCAATAAGTTTTGTTGATCCTTATGGCTTAAATTCGATGGCCGCAACATGGGGTATGAGAGGGTTGGGTGCTGCTGGTCTTGTCATTCCCGGAGCTGAACCTTTTGGTATTGCATTATTGGCGTTGTCTCTTACAGGTGATACACCGCAAGATAAGCCTGAAGAAAAACCAAAAGACTGCCCAAAGGATGATAAAAGTTGTCCTCCCTGTAATCCACCTGTCGGAACAATTCAGTATCGAGTTGATATGGTGCCACCAAGTAAGCCGCATTATCCTCATTCAGGGTCACATGTGCATTTGTATGAAATGAACCAGAGTCCAAGCCCCAAATGTCAATGTTTTTGGCATTCAATTGGTACAACAGAATTACCACCTCCACCTAATACATCACCTATGTAGAGAGTGAAAATTTATGAACTATTCAGATGGAAGAAAAATAAAAGTTGGAGATAAAGTAGAACTATGGCTAAACCGTTATGGCTCTGTGGTTTGCTCTATTGAGGATGGAGCTTTTACAGTAGATTACTCTGAAGAAGACTGGGCATATTTAAAAGTGGGTGTTCTTGTTAAGATGGATAATGGTGAATTGATGCACTATTCCGTTGAAGATGGCGATTTGAAATATATTGAATCTCAAAACGACGGGACTCAAAGTAAAAATTAATTTCTGATCACTTCTTTATAAAAAACTCGGCCGCAAGCGACCGAGTTTTTAGAAGAGCCCCAGCTGCTTACTGTTTTCTTCACCTTTGTTCATAACGTCAAGTTGGTTTTTAACGTACTCTCGAATAACTTTTTCG
>JANYIO010000112.1 GCA_025362015.1 Gammaproteobacteria bacterium
GGCACTTTATTGTGAAGCTTGCCAGCGTCAAAACTAGTGTAACCTAATTGCAGGCGCGCTTCGCTAGTCAGGATATTGGTGGGTGTTACAGGAAAGGCCAAGGCACGAGTGTCCATGGGGGCTTCCAGTAAATGCTCAGCAACATATTCGATGGATTCTTCAGCTTCGCTAAAGTGAATAATAAAAATAAATAATGCGCTGGCAATGAGACGCAAATATTTAAGAATCTTTACTGAAGAGTGCATGTTCGGGATTCCCTATAGAATGATTTAAATAATGGTTAAAAACCTTTCTTCACTTTAACAATCCATTGCATTTTGGAAATATCTTTTCCGCCATCAAGTGGATAAGCTATATCAAGGTGCACAACATTATGTGCACCCTCTTCACGGTTGCCCGTACGCGTGCCGGAAATTCGCAATCCCACACCGACATCGCGCAATAACCCGGACTGGATTTGGGGAATGGCACTTTCACCCCATACGTGGCCTTCATCATAGAAGGCAGCGGCCCCGATATGAAACAATGAAAACCATTCCTTCTCACCAAAAAATCGCTGCTCAACACTGATAAGTCGTAAATGATCACCGGCCTGGTATCGTGCTGGATAGCCTCGCAAGCCCGTATCGCCACCCAACTCCAGCGGTAAATCGGCAAATAAATTAAAACCGCGCGCCGCTGTCATTCCTACAAACAATTGGCCGCGATTAAAATTTTGCCAGTGATAGGAAATATTACTTTGTATCTGGCTGTTGTAAAAATCACCTGCACGGTAATAGCCAGTCGCACCTAGATCAGCAAGAATTAATTGATTCTCACTAAGTGAGATAGCTTTTTTATAGTTGCTGTTAACTACATAGGACTTATCGTAAGCGAGAATCGGTGAAGCCGCGTAGCCAAGGCGAAAGTGAATTTCACTCCCCAGATTAATATCTTCAACACGATTAATTTGCTGAATGTTGTAGGCTTTGATGTAACCATCATGAATATGTTGGTATTCAAGCCACGGATAATTATATTCGCGATCATCGGGAACGAAAATAGAAGTCTTGGGCGCTATGCCGGTTGCTAAAAAATTATCTTTCCAGCTGGTGTAACCCATGAGTATTCTGTGAATGGATTCGCGCGAGCTGGCATCTAATTTTATACCGTAAAATATTGAATCATTGCGGTTGGTGTGGGCAAAACGATCTACCTCTTTACCCGCGTTATACAGCGTATTTTCTTCGTTGAGCTCACCGTAGGAAACGCCCGCCGACCATTCTGTTTCCAATGCAACAAACGGCCTGGTAAATGACGCAGCTTTTGCTATGCCGTCACTATTATTGGCATATTGCAGCGAAATAATACTGTCGGCAATTCCCGAGTTAGGGTCGTAATATTCAAATAGATTTCCAGTGCGCTGCGAGGTGCTGGTATGGGTAAGATTAACCGTTTTACCGAATCCTAAAAAATTGGAATCGTGCAAGCCAAAACCATAACTACTTTTTCCTCCCGCATGGGAATAGGATATTTCTGGTACTAATGTCCAGACTTCTCTGACATCAACCGCAATTGTCGGATGACAGGATTGCTGCGTACTAATCGTGGCGTTATTCAAGTAACGGCGAGTGCGCAATATACGTTCGCTTTGTTCGAGTAATTTTTTATCGTAGCCATCACCTTCATCGAACAACAGATCATTTTTGATAACGCTTTTGCGGGTATCTATATGTAAATAATTGATTGTCCGAAATAACCAGTTATTTTCTTCAGGTTTGGATTCGTCAAATATTGGCTGTATATTGATTGAAATAGTCTGGATTGGATGAGTATCAGCAGTGTCGGATTCAGAATAATTTTCTATGGGATGACAATCGTCTGAAATATTATTTTCATCGGAGTAAGCTTCATTGACCGCCACTATTCTCGTTAGTAGCATTAAACCTATTAGTCGGTAAACCAATTGATGTTGCATAGCATTTATCCACTCAATGTAAATCTGACGTTTAGTTAAACACCTCACCGCAAACAGCAATGTATATTTTTTCAAAATTTATTGCGTTGGTTGATGGTCAAGCATGAGGTTGAATAGGGCTGGCATTAATAAGAGCACCAGCGGCAGTTGCACAACCAGGCCGGAAATAATTGCAATAGCCAGAGGCTGTTGCATCTCCGATCCATGCCCAATTGCGAAAGCAAGCGGGAGTAAAGTTAGAATTGCCGCGAAGGTAGTCATTATTATTGGGCGCATACGATTGATGCCAGCATCAATCAGCGAGTTTTCTTTAGACGATGATTGCCACAACTCCTGTTGTTCGGAAAAATAAAAAATAGCAACTTCAGTCACCATTCCAATAATCATTGTCATCCCCATCATTGCCGAAATATTCAATTCAGTTCCCGTTATCCATAAACCAATAAATACGGCAGACACAGCGAGTAGAGTGGTGACAAGAATAGAGAAGGCCACACGAAAACTTTCATAGAGGTATAGCAAGAGTAAAAATACCAATGCCGCTGCAGTGATAAATACCATTATCAAACCGTGAAAGGCAATTTGTTGTTGTTCGTATAATCCACCGAGAACATAGTAGGTTCCCTGCGGCAGAAGTTTGGATGTGCTCATCATTTTATTGATGTCAGCAATGACTGAGCCAAGATCGCGATTACTAATGCGTGCCGTGACAGCAATCATACGTTTGAGATTTTCGCGCTGAATTTGTGGTTGCCCGGTTACCGCAGTCACAGTAGCTATGCGTTGCAGTGGAAAAAAATGTCCGTCTGGTGCGCGTATTTGTATGTTATTCACATCGGTGTCAGATTGACGCTGCGACTTGGGTACCCATACCCGCACACCAATTATTTTCACGCCGCTGGTAATTTGTGTTGCCACTGTGCCGCTTAATATATTATTTAAATGTTTAGTAATTGTGTCGGCGTCCATTCCTTCAAACGCAGCTTTGACGGCATCGATATGAATATCCAGTGCATCTCCCGCCGGATTTATTCCATCTTTCACATCGACCACGCCATCAATTTTGGCAATATGTTCAGCGACAATACGGCCCGCCTTGGTTAATATTTCAGGATTGTCTGAAAATATTTTAATTTCGACGGGTTGCGGAACAGCGGTGAGATCGCCAATGACATCTTCCATTAGCTGCGCCATCTCCACGTCTAACCCTGGTACGTCGTGTTCGACCCGTGTACGCAATTCGTCCATCACTTCATCAGCGTTGCGCCTATCAGTTGGTTTCAGGCGAATAAAAAAATCGCCTTCGTTAGCTTCAACTAGGCCGCCGCCAAAGCCGCTACCTGTGCGCCGAGAATAGCTGGCGATATCCGGTGTCGCGCGTAAAATTTGTTCAACCTGACGCAACAACCGATCGGTTTCTGATAATGCTGTGCCCGGTTCAGTGCGATAATCGAGCACGAAACCACCTTCATCCATTGCTGGCATAAAGCCTGAGCCAACGGATTTAAAAGCTATAAAGCCAATAAGTAACAAGGGCAATACACCCAGCAATAATAAAATGGGACGCTCTAACAAAATATGTAGCGTGCGGCGATAATGTTTATGCAGTGAAATGATTAAACGCGAATCCGGTTTCGGTTCTGCATCTTTTGCACGCAAAAAACGATCGGCTAACAATGGAATGGCCAGCCAGGTAATCAGAAAAGAAATAAATAATGCTGCGGCCATCGTCAATGAAAGAGCTTTAAAAAAAGCGCCAGTGACGCCAGTAAGAAATGCGAGTGGCACAAAAATAACAAGGGTTGATGCGCTTGAACCCGCGAGTGGTTTCATAAATTCAAATGCAGCATTGTTAACTCGTTCAGGCATTTCACCTTCATTGCCTTGCAAACGTCGCATAATATGCTCAAGCATCACTATGGCATCATCAATAATTAATCCTACCGATGCGGCCATGCCACCCAGCGTCATAATATTGAAACTCATATTGAGAGCATATAACAGCCCAGCAGTTGTCGCGAGTGCTGCGGGTACAACAATCACGGCAATAAGTGTTACTTTTACATTGCGTAAAAAAATAAATAATACAAATGCTGATAGGACTACGCCAATCAGTACGGCGTCACGAATGCTGGTGGCAGATGCCAATACCAATTCGCTTTGATCATACCAGCTGGTGATGCTGACGCCCTGTGGTAGTTGCGCTTTATAGCTATCAAGTTTTGTTTTTATATCCAGTGCCATTTGCACACTATTACTGCCGGGTTGTTGATATACCGAAAATAAAACTGCATCCAACCCATCGGCGGTTACGCGCGTCCATTCGGGCAGGGTTGATTTTTCAACGGTGGCGATATCGGTTAAGTGCACAAGTTTGTTCGCCGTGTTTGGTAAAACTATTTTGCGCACTTGTTCAATATTTTTCAGATGGGTATTAGCTTCAACTAAATAAAGTTTGTAGTGATCTTCAATTCGTCCGACAACATTAATGACGTTGGTTGCAGCTAATACTTTTGCGACATCATCAGGTACCAGACCCATTTGTCGCAATTTTAAGGGGTCCACTATTACGCGATATTCTTCGGTTGCTCCACCCTGAATTTGTACTTGTGAAACACCATCAATACTCGATAGCAAAGGTTTAATTTGATATTCAGCTATATCACGTAATTGCGTTGACGATAACTCACTGGATACCAGGCTGTAAGCGATAATAGGAAATGCTGTGGGATCCATTCTGCGCGTATTCACCTGAACACCAGATGGAAGTTGGGCAAGAATTTGCGCAATGGCAGCATTGATTTGCAGTGTTGAAACAGCCATATCGCGTCCCCAATCAAAATTGATGGAAACTTCTGCCGAGCCGCGGCTGGTTGTGGAGCGCACATTGCGCACACCGGGAACATGTCGCACAGCTTCTTCAACGGGGCGAGTCACGAGTAACTCCATTTGTTCCGCGGGTTGATCACCCGCTTCTAGAGAAACGGCCACACGCGGAAAATCCACAGTCGGAAATAATGTCACGGGTAATTTTAAAGCTGCGATGCTGCCCGCCAATGCCAGCGCTAATAATAAAAATAAAATAGAACGACGATGTGATTGCGTCCAGTCTTTGAGGGTCATCGTTTTTCCTCGCGTACTACAGATCCATCATCAAGCTCGTAGTTACCTAAAATGACTACCGGTAATGCATTATTAATTTTTCCCTCAACACCGTATAACTGATGTAGTTCTACAATTTTTTCAACATCTACGCGTATAGCTTTATGGTTTAATACCTGAAATAAATAAGCGCCTTTATCATCATTTAGTATTGCCTGGCGTGGTACTGTCCACACAGCCTGTTTATCCAGTTGAATTTCTGCTTCAACTTGCATGCCCACCAATAAATTATTTTTGTTATTGGCAGAGAGTGCAGCTATTGCCGTTACCATTTGCGTTTTTGGATCAATGGCGCTTTGCATTTCAGTGATAGTTGTTGCAACATTTCTAGTTTCATCTTGCACGCTTTTAATAACGACCGGCATTCCCACATGTACTCGATCACTATCGACAGGTTCTATGCCGAGTTGTATCCGCAGGTTATCAGTGCGACCCAATTGCACAACTGCCGTTCCCGCTTGTACACGATCACCTTGCGCAACCAGCACTGAACTGATCACACCAGCAAAGGGTGCAGTGAGTGTGACGGATTCTTTAGCACCGCCCAATTTGGCTTGTGCTACCAATGCAGATTCCGCATCTGATAATTGTTTTTCGGCGCTATCGACTTGAGATTGTGTTGCTAACTGCAAGGCAAATAAATCCTTTATTCTTGGTAATTCGCGCTTCGCAAACTCAAGTGCTGTTTGTGCCTGTAGGTATGCAGACCTTGCCGCAGGATCACTGGTGATTATCGCAATCACATCGCCCTTATGCATGGGTTGACTTTGAACAATGGCTAATTGGGTAATCTGTCCTGCTTGCGGGAAACTGAGTGACTCTGCGCGGCCAGTGGCAACCTCACCATACACCTGTAAGGTTAACGGCAATGTTTGTTGTTTTACTGTTTGAGTTTTTATTAAAACGCTGGCAGAAGATACCTCATCAGTGGAAATTTCTTTAACTGATTCTTTATTTGATTCTCTATTTAAAAATGCTGGTTTAAAAACCAGGAGAGTGACAATAATAATCACGATTGCCAGTGTCATTTTTATTATAAATGATTGTCGTTTTGTCATTTCTTTTACCGCGATAAGTGTTGCGTCGGAAGATCTGCAGCAAGCAATGTTTGCAATGCAATGCGTTGTTCCATCAAAGTTTGTTGGAGATTGAGATATTCGATTTGTTTGGTCAGTAATGCCATGCGCGCATTGCTATAGACAATGGAATCTATATTGCCTGCGTGATAAGCAACCTCACTATGCGTCAATGCCTTACCAAACTCGGTGATAGCATTGCCGAGTTCAAGCAATTGTTGTTGATTTAATTTTTGCTCGTTGAGAATAAGGGAAATTTCATTGCGACTAGTCGTCACACGTTGTTGATATTCATCGTATAAACGTTGACGCGTGGCTTTTTCAATGTTGATATTGGCGCGGTTGCGATTAAGCAGTGGTAACGAAATGCCCACCCCAACACTATTAGCGTAAATACCGCTGGAATCCCGCGAACGGGTTAGGCCGAGATTCAGCGCCGGAAACTGCCCGAGTATCGCGCCATAATAGCGTTGATCCTGTGCGTTATAGCCAGTTTCCAATGCGAGCAAATCGGGGCGCCGAAACTGTAAATCATTTATTTCTTGTTGAATGAGTTGCTCATCAATTGCTTCTATTTCATTGCTATTTTGCAAATTAACTTTTGTGTCTGTATCTAAACCCAATAAGCTATTAAAATCATAAATAGCTTGATTTTCTGTACGTGTTAATTCAAAAAGTTGGCGTTGCTCATCTTGTAATACGCTCATATCCGCGACCAGAACGTCGCCCGTTTGTAACCCTTTTTGCAACGCAATTTTTGAATTTTCCAGGTGCTGTGAAAATAAAATTTCAGTTTCTGTTAATAGTTGCTTAAGATTTTTGGTATAGGTTAGCTTAATGAATAACAATTGCGCCTGGGCTACTACCTGCAATTCCTGCCATAAAAGGTTTAAATCAATTTTTTGTGTTTCAGAGTTTTCAGTTTTGCGGGTTGATGGGTAAAGGAATAACGCGTTAATGTCATAATTCAAACCAAGGCTATAAGCGCTAGTTGAGCCAGGCCCGCCCGAATTAGAAAGGTCGCGACTCAATGATATTTGTGGTTCGGGCAAAAGCCCCGCCGCAAATGCTTGTGCCCTTGCGATATCAGCATCATCACGTGCAAGTTTTAAATCAGGATTATTGATAATCGCAACCATTGCCGCTTCTGTGATGTCAAGACCATCGGTGGGATCGAAGTGATGGGATCTTAATGTTTTGGAAGGCATTGCGTCGGCAGCAATGGAAATATGCATGAGTTTATCCTGCTCGTGCTGAGGTGGAGGTATGAGCGGCTTTTTTTCATATAGGGTACAGCCGGATAGCAGACCACAAAATATAAATAAATAAAGTTGCATCATTGTCTGAAAAGCACCACCCGTTTTAATATTCCGATACCTGAATTTTTGCCAATTATAACGTCCATTAACGTCAAGCTACATAGCAAATTACGAGCATATCAACTTAATTATGAACGGCTCGTTAAGATGTATAAATGTGAGTGCTTAAATAAGGGAAGGAAAGAATAAGATGAATGCCACCTTGGCGGCTTTGTTTGACGGTTAGGAAACCGCCAAGATTTTCCAATAATTGTTTTGTATGAGCAAAACCCAACCCAAATGAATCAACTCCTGAGCGAGCTTGATCTGCTCTAAAAAAGACTTTCCCTAATTGCTCTATTTCTGTTTGTGTCATACCTATGCCGTCATCAGATATGGAAATTGCCATGGTATTTTTTTGAGTTTCGTAAGCGTGTATCCACACATTTCCGTTGTGCTTGCCGTATTTAATGGCGTTATCCACAAGGTTGCCAATAATCACTTCCCAGGTTTCCGTGGTTCCAGGAATAGTGTTATTTTTTTCTATATTGATGTCACAGTTTAAATGAATATTTTTTTGTTCGGCCGGTTTTTTCCAGCGAGCAATAACCCGTGTTAATACATCAGTAAGCTCACATTGATGGAATTGCAGGCTCGCAGCTTCGTCGAGTCGTGCAAGATTGAGCAAATCGTGCGATAAGCGTCGCAAGACTTGTAGCTCCGCCATCACATCGCGGCATGTACTTTCATAATCGTCTGCAGTTCGGGGTTTTGCCAGGATAACTTCTAATGCTGAAAGTGCAGCAGCAATGGGAGTTTTTAATTCATGCGTAGCGTTGGCAATAAAAAGACGTTGGCTTTCCATTGAGGCTTTGATTGTTTTTATCATTGCATCGTAGCTATCGAACAATAATTTTTCTTCCGCTGATTGTGGCACCATAACAATCTGCCCAGAAAAAAATGGCGGTTGGAGATCGCGAATATTGTGTGAAAATTTTCTGAGATTGCGTGTTGAATAATTAATGACTAGATAGCTGCTGCAGGCTGTTAAAAAAATAGCAACCATAACAATGGTTATTGCTAGATGGCGCAGCAATTCTATTTCTGCAAAAGCACTGTCAATATTCAATCCAGTATATAAGGTGCCGGTAACAACTTCATCGTGATTATTGCGCTGGATATCGGTACGTTCAAAAATCCATTTCTTATCGTTAAGCGTAAAAACGGTAACATCGCCATCTTTCAATGACAAAACAGATAAGCGCTGATCTAATTGATGACGAATATCTGAAGCCTGGCCCTCAGATTGAATAATTGTGTGATGAGTGGCGTCTTGAAAGGCAAAATGAAATTGTGGGTCATGAAATATTTCTCGTTCACCCTCGCTATTATTGCGATATAGCCACCGGCCATTTTCAATAGTAACTAAATCCTCCAATGAGTCAGAGCGATTATCCAGCTGGATATATAAATCATTCATACGTTCGGATGCCATCCATTGCAGCAAGCCGAAGACGCCAAGTGACAATACAATTGCTTGTACTGCTACCAATAAAATAAGTAGTTTGCTATTGAGGGATAGTAAGCGCCACACGCAGAATAAATCCTTTGCCACGAATTGTTTCGATAATAACGTTGGAAGCCGAAAGTTTTTTTCTGACGCGGTTCAATATTACGTCAAGACTATTACTGCCAGGCTCATCGTTAACTGAATAGAGTAAACCCACTAAGTCATCACGATGAATTAATGCACCTGCCTTGCACATTAGCGCCGCAAGCAAGTCGTACTCTTTGCCGGTCAATTCGAGCACTTCATGATTCACACTAATACTGTGCGCACTTGAGTCCAGTAATAACTCACCAACAATAATTGTATTTGACCCACGATGTGTTGCCCGCCGATATAATGCTTGTACCCGCGCCAAAAGCTCCGCCATATCAAATGGTTTAACGAGGTAATCATCTGCCCCATGTGTTAAACCAGTAACACGATCAGGAACGGTATCCTTCGCGGTAATCATAATGATGGGTGTGTTAATACCTCTCATGCGTAACTTTGTCACTAACTCTATACCGGATAGCTTCGGTAACATCCAGTCTAATGCGATTACATCGTATTGACTACACTCGGTAAAATAAAGCGCTTCAGCACCGTCCACGGCTAGATCTACAGTCCAGTTGTTTTCAACCAAAGCCCGTTTAACGCTTTTCCCAAGTAGGAGATGGTCTTCAGCAACTAGTATTTTCACATTATCCTTCACTTATCCAAGCTATAAGCTGTCGTCATTATCTACCTCCCTATGTTAACAAGCGGTTAACGAAGAAGCAGCTAGAATGGTTTTAAAAGTATGCCAATGAATAATAAATAGCTAGAGTTTTCTAACTAATACATATTTTAAATATTCACTATTTAATAATCCATATGGAATCCCTCGATGAAAAAATACCTATTACTATTTTCACTTATTGGTGCTTCGAACGCTTTTTGCAATACTGCCATCGAGACAGAAACAGCGCAAATTGGCGCAAAAGGTGATATGGCTTTCAGTCAATCCATTGAGTATGGAAAAGCTAAAGATGGATCGTCTGGTGGGACACTAACACAGTTTGAATATGGGTTGAGTGATCGTGCTGAAATATTAATTGAGCCCTTTTTTTACCAATGGGATTCACCCGATGGTGAGAAAAAAGTTAGTGGTACAGGTGATTTGGAAATCACTCCATCCTACATGATGGTTATGGAAAATGATTGGGTACCTGCGATTTTAATTGCAACAAAAATTAAAGTTCCAACTGGCTCAAAAGATGTTGGAGGAACGAAACAATATGATTATTATCCCTACTTAATTTTTGGCCAACATTATAGCGACTGGACATTTAACCGCATAGCGAAAATCTCGGGGGCTTGCCCCCGAGCTGGATAGCGAACAATGGCTTTAGCCATTGTGGGGTAGCCAACTTGTGGAGTTACGTCGTAATACACATCATGTTTTTAGATTAATGTACCATTTTGTTT
>JANYIO010000162.1 GCA_025362015.1 Gammaproteobacteria bacterium
CGGGGATCCAGTGCTTTTGAAATATCTTGCCACCACTCTGGATCCCCGCTTTCGCGAGGATGACGGACTTAAGTAAGTATCATTCTACTCAGACCTAATAGGCACAATAATCCGTAGGCACAAACAAGACCAACCAACCAATAGCAGCTATGTGCATGGACATTATCCTACGCAACATACCGCGTATCACCTGTTGTAATTGCCATAAAACAACCTAATAATCGCACGCCTAAAGCCCTCGGATTCAATGCATTATTCCGGTCACTTTCACGCAAGACCGCTTTAAACTGTTATCGCGCATAGGTAAGGCAAGCTGCCAAATGGTAAACGTTAATACAAAACATTACTCGGCACCCACGCAATCTAGTGTTACTCACACACAAGATAATGTTGCTCATCCGTATGAAAGTACCGCTCATAAAGAGCACCGTGAACTCACCTTAATGTTCTCCGACATAGTGGGCTACTCGCGCCTAATGGGCCGCGATGAAATGCTGACTATAGAAATGCTGGGCGATTATCGCAAAATTTTGCTCGCACATATTGCCGAGCACGGCGGCACATTTATAGAGTTCGCCGGCGATGCTATTTTTTCACGTTTTGATACACCGCTCGCCGCCGTTAGTGCTGCCATTGCGATTCAAAAACATTTACATGTATTTAATCAAGGCAGAGAAAAAGAGTTACCGCCATTACAAACACGTATTGGCATCCACAAAGGCCAGGTTCTAGTACGCGAAAATGCAGTGTTAGGGGACGACGTGAATATAACCGCACGGTTAGAGCCACTCGCGGTCGCCGATGGTATTTGCATATCCAAAGCAATTTATGACGACATACGATTAGAATTGCGCGAACCCATAAAACCACTGGGCATTCAAGCTCTCAAAAATATCGAACAAAAAATTCGCGTCTATTTAATCAAACCCACCGGCTTGGGTGGGCGCGACCATCTCCATTATTTTTGGCAAGCCTGCAGCAAAAAAATGATGGCGTATCGTTACTCCATCATGGTTACGACTGTATTACTGCTTGCTGCCAGTTTTTATTTTATTCCCCGCTGGTTGGTACCAGGCTATGCCGCTAACTATATTGAAATAGCTAATTTTAAAAATGTAATGAATGAAGACGGCAAGTCAGATTATTTTTCATCGGGCATCACCGAAGCCGTGCGCTCACAATTAGCAGACATGCGCGATGTATATATTGTAGAATCCGAAAAAGGCATACACGCACCCATTAAACTTGAAGGCAGCGTGCAAAAAAATGGCGACAACTTACGCATTGTTTATCGAATATTTCGCCGCGAAGGCAATGTGCAAATTGCTGGCGGGAAGTTGGATGGCGCTTACAAAGATATTTTTATTTTGCAAGATAGATTGGTAGGGGAAATTGCAAAATACTTAGCGCAAGAATTTAAACTGAAAAATTTTCGCCCGGCGCCGCTGAAGTTAACGGGTGATGTTACGGCCTATGATTATTATTTGCAGGGGCTGGAGTTTTTAGCTAAGCCTTCATCGCAAGATGTTTTTGATAATGCAATTCAGAGGTTCAGTGAGGCGTTAGTACATGATGAAAATTTTATGCTTGCAAATGCCGGGTTGTGTGAAGCTTATAGATTAAAATATGAATCAACAAAATTAGCAAGTTGGCTAGAAAAGGCTGAGAGCCATTGCTTAAAAGCGCTTGCCCAAGATGAAAAATCAGCACGAACATATGCATCATTAGGTGCGCTCTATAGGGATACAGGCAAGTACGATAAAGCTGTGAAATATTTACAACTTTCAAGAGAAAAAGAGCCAAACAATGTAGCCGCCGCACTGGCGTTAGCAAGAACTTACGATTTAATGCAAGATGATACCGCTGCAGAAAGTATTTACCTTGAAACTATTAGAATGACCCCTAAAAACTGGGATGTATATCAAGGGTATGGTTATTTTCTTATTCGCAAAGGGCGCCATGAAGAAGCTATCCGGAATTACAAAAAAGTTCTTAATTTAACTCCGGAGAATGTAGCCGCATTGTACAATATGGGTATTGCATATTTGTATCTAGGAAAATTTAAAGAAGCTGCCACTTCATTAAATGGTGCTGTAGAACTTGAACCCAGAGGAGAAGCCTTTCTTAATGCAGGATCTATGTATTATTTTTCCGGCGACTTTGAAAACGCGGTTAAGATGTACAAAAAAGCATTGAGCCTACAGCCAGAAGATGTAGAGTTTATGGCTAATATTGCCGATGCATATTATTTTTTGCCAGGCCAACGTGCTTTAGCAAGTGACTATTTTAGAATGGTACAATCACGGGCTGAAATTGAATTAAAATCAAACCCCGGTGGAATTTCTAGCTATCAATTTTCGGCTTTGGCTTATGCCCATTTTGGGAATATTGATCAAGCAAAAAAAATAATGGAAGCAGCTGACAAAATAGACTCAGAGAATATAAATTCAAAATATGTTCATTTAAGAATTTCCGCTATAGAAATGGATGATAACGCAACGTGTAATTATTTACACAAATTGCTGGAGGGAGGTTATTCGGAAAAATTAATCCTTGCTGATCCTTACTTTGCACCATTAAAGGAAAAGCGTTTTCAGGATGTTTGTAACATTAATTTAAATTAAATTTTTAATCCACTAGGAGGTTTTCATGCGTTACGTAAAATTATTTCTATTTTCAGCCGTGTTATTAATATCGGGAGGCTGCGCCAGCCAAGACTGTAAACCCGTAAAGGGTACTGTTCTTACTGGAACGGATACCGCCATTATTGGCGTATTTATCGATAAGAAAGGTTACCCACAAGTTACTGTTGATACTGTCACCGTTCACCCAACTCAAAAAATTGTTTTTGCGGGCCCAGACAAGTTCGAAATTTTCTTTAAAGATCCAAAATCCTATATAGGTAAAGTGGAGTATCGCTCTGAAAATGGAATCATTATTATCGATGTACCCAAAGATATTTTTGAACAAGCTCGTAAAGAAGGAAATTCAACAGCAGGTGCTTTAAAAGAGTTGCTGTATCGTTATGGCATTCGTGCCAATGGCAAGGTTACTGATCCAACTGTTCGCGTCACCCCTCATTAATGTAAAAAGAAAATGCTTTCGAAATTTTCTAGGACTTATTTAAAGCCCCATTGGGGCTTATCGCCCTAATATAGGCTAAAGCTATGTTATATTTCATACACCCTTTTGCTAGAATGAAAGGGCATTTTTTTGGCGCAAAACTTCGCACCAATACACCAACTTAAATGACTAAAAGGAAACTTGTATGCGTTTTTTAAAATTTACGTTACTGTGTGGCTTACTGTTGTCGGCAACTGTTTTTTCTGCAGAAAAATGTGAGAAGCGAGAGTGTTACGCTTTACACGGAACCAATACGATTGTTATCAGTATTTCAATTGATGACGATGGTTACCCACAACCTAGCTTGTTAGAAACAATGTCGCTGCATCCCGGTGAAAAAATTGTGTTTGCAGGGCCAGAAGAATTCACTATTTTCTTTAAGGAAGGAAAATCTCCCTTTAAAAAATCTGAATTCAATTCTAAAGATGGCGTAGTGGTATTGAAAATACCCGAACATCTTTTTGAGGACAATCGGTTCTCTGAAGAAATCTATCGGAATGAAGGTATTATTTTTAACTACGGCATTCGCGCTAACGGAAAAATTACGGATCCGAGTGTTCGTATTGTTCCTCATTAATTAAATAAAACCTTGGCTAACACAAAACTCAACACTGGGATCTTGTTTCTGCCTGTCAGGAAAAACCAATGGAGCTTGAATTCCATTGGTTTTTATCGGCCGATATAGGCTAAAGCTATGTTATATTTCATACACCCTTTTGCTAGAATGAAAGGGCATTTTTTGGCGCGAAACTTCGCATCAATACACATACTTAAATCACTAAAAGGAGACTTATATGCGTTTTTTAAAATCCACGTTACTGTTTAGCTTACTGTTGTCGGTAAATGTTTTTTCTGCAGAAAAATGTGAGAAACGAGAGTGCTACGTTTTACACGGAACAAATACGATTGTTATCAACATTTCAATCGATGACGATGGTTACCCACAACCCAGCTTGATGGAAACGATGACGCTGCGCCCCGGCGAAAAAATTGTGTTTGCAGGGCCAGAAGAATTTACTATTTTCTTTAAGGAAGGAAAATCTCCCTTTAAAAAATCTGAATTCAATTCTAAAGACGGCGTGGTGGTATTGAAAATACCCGAGCATCTTTTCGAAGATAACCGATTTTCTGAAGAGATCTACCGGAATGAAGGCATTGAATTCAGTTATGGAATTCGTGCCAATGGCAAGGTTACTGATCCACTTATTCATATTGTTGAACGTTAATTGCGACCGATAGTTTAGGCTCAGAGCTCGTTAATGCATTGTTATTTGCCTGCCAAAAAACCCAATGAAGTTAAACTCCATTGGATTTTTATCGACCTGCATAAGCTAAAGCTATATTATATTTCACTCGCACTTTTGCTCAAACAAAGGTGCTTTTTTTTGGCGCGAAACCTCTAGCCAATACACTTACTTAAATTACCGAAAAAGGAGGCTTGTATGATTCGATTGCCGCAGGATGTGAATAAGTCACAAATACCATTCGCATTTAGACACAGACTCACATCACTAAAATACGTAAAGTGACCTCTGTAGCGGGCATAAGGATCAATGAACGAAACAGTTTGTTTTAACACAATGTATGTTAACAATTTGTTTCAATTATGCGTTTCAACAACGTGTTTCGTCGGCCAAGGAAATGGCCGACACTACCCCACCTATGTATCTTCAAATGCATAGGCTAAAACAATACTCACACCCTCAAAAAATACCGTGATATTGAGCCATCAAAACTTAAACACTACTTTTACACTCGGATCTACATCCGCACTATCAATATAACCAATCAACGAAGGGTTTTGTGCAATCAGTTTTTTAACTTCTGCACTTGAGCCGACTTCTTTTGGTGGTGTACCTTTACCCGTAAATAGCAACTGCGCCCAGTAAGCTTTCAGTTGTCGATCATTTTTCTTGAGTACTGCGCCCACAAACGTGCTGCGGTTTACAGCACCTGCTGCCTGATCAACCGGTATAGCTTCTGCACCATCTGGAAAAGATTTAGTCTTGCCTAAAAATATTCGGGATATATCGTCTTCTGCCATGGTGTTTTTATTGTTTGAGTTAACCACCACCACAACTTCAGACAAAGCGGCACAACTTGTTAGCAAAATTACAGCAAACATCATGCGAGAGACAATTTTTTTTATGCAATATAGTTTCATGTGATTTCTCCCTTAAAATACAGTATCAATGGAAAAACGCAGCACACTGGAGCTACCAGCAACCTTTTGGCTCTGGTCAGTTTTATAATTACGTATTGCGTAATCCACTTTGAAAGAAGCCGCTGGGTGGAAATTGTAAACCACACCGAAAGTGGTGGTGGTATGCTCCAATTGCGATGAAGCAGCCGCAGCTGCAGCGCCGGCGGTTAAAGCATCAAGCGCGGTACCTGTTGGATAAGGGATGCCCGCCGTAATACCTTCTTTGGCAATATCATGCTCATGCTCGTAGGTTAAAATGTACATCATTTTGTCAATATTTTTACCTACTGATATATAAGCCGACTTTTGATCACCGACAAATGAATTGAATATTTTAATACTGGTTGCTTCAGATGCGAGAAACCAACCGCCTTTCTCAGCTTTAAAACCCAGGCCCATAAATTGAGTTTTATCATCTCTTACCGCAAATTCATTAGCCTGTTTATTAAAGCCAACTTGTTTAAGAGTATTTTCTACAACGGTAAGCGTTGTACTATCAAACGTTGTCTTGGCATTAATATAAACACTACGCAAAGACAACCAATCATTGCTCATTGTAAACGCTGCACCGGCAAGATTTTTTACGTTGACATCAATTACGTTCGCATCAAATTTTAAAATATCTTTTTCTCTGCCCCCAAATAATTGCAAACTTGAGTCCCAGCTCCCTATTGGATTGTTAAACTGCACACTTACGCCCTCCATAGATGAAAAAAACAAATCGTACACAGTTTCTGGCGGGCGAATCCATGGGTAGGTATAACCTACATCCAAAGAATCTGAATACATAAAAAATGGAATACGCAATCTCCCGACATTAACGCGCGAGGATTCACCAAAATCGTAGGAGATATACGCCCACTCCATTCTCAGATTGAAATCGTCGCTTCCACGCGCAATTGCTTGGGCTGTCACAGAAAGGCCATCACCTAAATTGCTATTTGCCTGCAAAGCAAGTTTAGACTCTGGAGTGAAATTTATATCATCATCATAACCATACATTCGCTGAACGACACCATCAGCGCGTTTCGTGTCGCTTATCATTTCGCCGCCTGTTATCGAAGCAAAGCCACTCCAGTTTACTTCCGCAGCTTCAACATTTGTCACTAAAGTTGTTGCCGAAAAAACAACGGTTATGGCGAGTATTATTTTTTTCATAATATTTCTCCTTCTGTTTATAGACAATATAGAGACTAGTTGATGAACCGATATTTAAACAGTTCGCTCATACATTTGTAATGACAATTCAATTGTTATTTTAAATGGTACAAAATAATCGCTGACCTTAACATTATCCGCTAACAGCAAACGTATATTGCAGCCATTTTGCAGTAAGTAGTGGCGCACCGCATCCATTCCCACACCGCGCCCAGAAATAGCGGTAATTTTTTCAGCGGTGGAAACGCCAGATAAAAATATACATTCCGCTATTTTTTGCGGAATTAAAGCATCGTCCACATTGAGATAATTATTTTCAAGCGCGCTTTTTCTAATACGTTGCAAAGGTAATCCGCGACCATCATCCCACACCAACAATAATGCGCCTTGCTCAGCAAACTTCGCCTCAATATAAATAGTGCCTTGTGGGTTTTTATGTTTAGCAATGCGTTCCGCGGTAACTTCAATGCCATGGTCTACGCAATTGCGCAACAAATGGGTACACACATCATTGAGCAAATTTACGTATTCATTGCGAACCATTAAAGAGCTCACAGCCATACTAATAGCGGGCGGATCTTTATTTAATTGTTGCGCAAGTGAAGGCAAGGAATTAATCAATTCATCGATAACAGCGTTAAATGGCACTGCGTCAAAACGCCGCAACCCAGCTGCAATATCTGCAACTTTTTGCTTATTAAGCTCTGGCCCTTGCAAAACACGTTCAACTTGCGCCATTAAATTTTGGTAAACTGGTTTTGTCACGCAAATAAGATCGTCATTAGCGATTTTAGCTGGCGCAGAAAAATTTAATTTTTTAGATTTAATGTTTTGATATTCCATAATTGTTTCACGCACCAATGCCAAATCCTTTAGCAGCGCTTCAGAATTCCAAGCATAATCATCTTCCTTTCTTAATCTATCATAAATATTTTCTGCCTCATGTGCTGGGCTAGCAATAAAACTAAAGTTATACGTTCGCGCATTGCCCTTAATGGTATGCATATTAATAAACAATTCTGCGACAGATTGTAATTTTTTTGACGAGTTACTAGCGATAATTTCCTGGCTTTTATTTAGCAGCCAAAGTGCATTTTCTACAAAACCATCAAATTTATCAGGCGACGCTCTCAGTATCTCGCCGATAATTTGCAATTCCTTTTTCTGTTCTTCAGCAACCGCTTGCATAAGCTTTAACTCGGTAACATCTCTTACTGTTACCATTAGCTTATGAATTATGCCGTCGGTTAAAATCGGGTCCCAATCTAATTCTAAAATTTTGTGAGCGCTGGAGTCTGGGCTAGTGGAGAGAATGGTGAATTCCTTTATGAGTAAATGCTTATTAAAATCAAACATCATTTCATCTTCACCCAACATACTATTCACAGCCGAAATAATTTGGTTTAGTGTATCGCGACTAATGTCGGCGTTGGCAAACAGCAGATCAGCATAATTTCGACCCGCCACATTTTTTGTGCTAAATATTTCTTCAATGTAAGCAGAGTATTCTTTGTGAATAACTTCTTTTTCAGTGATGGTAAATAAACCCTGGTGCATATTGAGCATCATGCTCATCAAATCATTGGTTTTCCCTCGCAAATTGACCATTAATCCGTTAAAGCTAGCCGCCAACTTACCAATTTCATCGTGCGAACCTACCTCAATTTGTTTAGAAAAGTCACCGCCGCCATTTGCGATATCATGCAAAGAGTCTGACACATTATTGATGTTAGTGAGAATGATGCGCGCGACGGTATAAACCGTTACGGTTAAAATGAGAATATTGATAATCCAAATAATAATGCCCGAGGTCAATAGTCGCTTGGAGTTAGCATTAGCCGTGTTGATATTACCGCTAAATGTTTCATGCGCCTGTTGAATAAAGGTATCTAACTGAAATGTGAATTTTTTTAGCGCTACTTCTTTTTTTGCAACCTCCGCACCAATACTATTCATATCCGCAATTTGTTGTGCCATATCAGAAGCAATTTTTTTTGCTGGCGTAAAATATTCATTGAGACTCGATATTAATTCTTCAACTTGCGCATTCTGATTAGGTACTAGCTGTTGTATTTCAGAAAACACCTTAGCCATTGCGTTGGCCGATAGTTCGGCAGAATGAATATAATCCAGCTCGCCGGTAAGAACAGCATTATTGAGCAGCTCTGACAATCGATCCAGTCGCACCCGATTTGCGGTGGCTTTTTCAAGTACAGGAAAACTCACGCTGCGCAAGCCAGATAGCAATTCTGCGTTATTGCTATTGACCCACACATTAAAACTTAAATAACTACCAAAACCGATAATACTGACAATGGCGATAAAATAAATTTTCCACCTCACGGACATATAATTGAACAAATTCAAAATAATAACCTCATGAATTAAACACCTCGCCGCAAGCAGCAAGGTATATTTTTTGTTACAAAAAATCTATTCCGTGGCAAGCCATAGGGAATTTAACCCTCGCTTGCGATTAAAGCTAAAAAAAATAAACGCATCTCTCAATGCAGTGCACAGAGCCAGATAATTTTCTATTTGCTAATGAGAAATCGATAAAGAATACTCTTCAATTCAAAACACGCCGTGAATATATCCCTATAGGCTCTAATCGGCATCCATGCCTCGGCAATTGCTCCTGCATTGCTCTACCGCCTAAATCCATTTAGGCGTCATAAGGTTTTGAATCAAACAGGATTCTTTATTTCTACCCCATTAATAGCTTATGTAACATTTCAAACTCTGGGTGCAGTGTGCCATTCACCTCAACTACCTTCTGCTTAAATGGCTTCGAATATGTCAGGGTAAATACTGCTGTTATACTCATTCTGATTGATGACTACAGTCCATTGCCTCTTCTTATTTTCGTTGTAGGCGCCAAAACTGACAAAATACATTACCATTGACGGCAAACTCTGCATTCTCTAGCCTCCAGAGGGAAAATAGAGAGATTCATTTGTGGCTGATTAAGGTTGAATAAAACGTACGAATGTAAGTGTGGCCTAGAAATGAATTTTTTCAATGCAAAAGGAAACTTCCTCATAAAGGACTATTTGACCAATCGGAATTTTCTATGACGATTTACCGAGACTCAACAGCAAGCCCCCTGAGATTTGTTTCTTTACATAGCAATAAAACGATGAGTGTAATCATGCCCATTACGGTCAGACTGTGTTTCATTCTTTTATGGGTAGCACTAAATTCCAAGGCTGCTGTTGTCCTTGAATATCATCACATCAGCGATAAAACGCCAAAATCCACTAGCATTAGCGTTGATAAATTTACTGCCCAAATGGATTATCTGGCCAACAATCATTTTAAAATTGTTTCAGTTATAGAGCTTGCGGAAAAACTTCGCAATGACGAAACGCTTCCGGATAAAACCATAGCCATTAGTTTTGATGATTCCTATGCAACCGTTTATCAAGCTGCTTATCCGCTACTCAAAAAACGTGGCTGGCCATTTACATTTTTTATTAATGCTGCGGCCGTAAGTACCTCAAGTTTATTTGTAAGCTGGGATCAGTTGCGTGAAATGTCGCGCAATGGCGTCACCATTGCTAATCACACCATGTACCACAATCATGTCCCCCGTTTAAAAGATGGCGAAACCCGCAGCCAATGGCGTGAACGCACCAAAACAGAAATTGAAAAGGCACAAAAAACCATAGCAAAAGAAATTGGCAATGTACCGAAAATATTTGCTTACCCGTTTGGCGAATACGATGTTGAAGTGCAGAAACTTTTAAAAGAATTGGATTTCATTGCCTTCGGCCAACAATCAGGCCCATTAGGTTCGCAAGCAGATTTACAATCAGTACCACGCTTTCCCTTCGGCGGCAGCTTTACCGAACTTGATGATTTCATCATGAAAGTCAATACACTGCCAATGCCCATAAGTCGCATTCAATTTTTTGCCGACAAACACCACGAGATCAATAATTTAATTGTGAAGCAAGGCGAACAACCTTATTTAGTTTTAAGCATTAGCAATAACAATTTACTGGATAAAATTCATTGCTTTGCCACCGGACAAGGCGCCATTAATAGCGAAATTATTGCCGGAAAATTATGGGTGCAAGCGAAGCAACCTTTGCCACAAGGCCGCACCCGTTACAACTGCACTGCGGCAAGCTCAGAAAAGGGACGTTTTTATTGGTACACGCAACAGTGGTTGGCAACTGATAAAACCGGGATATGGAATTATAATGATTAGCTCTTCCTAAAGCAGGGCTATACTCGGACATAACTTTCAAGATACATTTTTTATGCGCAAACCACCCTGCCCAACGATAATTGATATTGAAGCCTCCGGCTTTGGATCAACCAGCTACCCTATTGAAATTGGCGTTATTAAATTCAATGGTGACCGTTATTGTTCTTTGATCAAGCCCGCAGCTGAATGGCAGCATTGGTGTAATAGCGCAGAAAAAATTCACAGCATTTCACGCTCATTGCTAGAGTCTCGTGGCAAATCTCCGCGTCAAGTATGTGAAGAATTGAATATTTTTTTGCAGGAAACAACGGCTTATAGCGACGCATGGACTCATGACAGCCCGTGGCTTACCAATTTATTTTTTACCGCGAGAATAAAGCAGAGCTTTCATTTAAGCCCTATTGAAAATATTGCTACTGAAGAGCAACTGCTATTGTGGGATGCAACTAAAATTCAATTGCAGCATAAACTGAATATTGAACGGCATCGCGCCAGCGCTGATGCCTATTTAATTCAACAAACCTACGTTGAGACCAATTGTTTATTAACCGCAGTCAGTAAAGCAGTAGTCCAGTGATTCAAAATCATTACCAATATTTCATGTGCTGATAAGAAATACCTTATGAAATTTTTATGCTTAAAACCACAGACCTTACTGTAGCTCGAACTTATGCACCCACTATTTCTTTGGGTTTTGAAATCACACCCATACGAAATATGTCTGCAACAGCTATCACGGTGAAATCAAACGCGCAAAAAAGGTCTCCAATGGATTTAAGGATCCTGCCAGCATTGTTGCATTTTTCCAGCACAAGGTTGCCGCCGCCCCCAGCGCAACGCATGGCTATTCCCAGCCAAACATCAAACCTAGGCATTCTTGAGGGCTATGAAAGCTCTTTACCGAGCATGCCTTGCAAATTGTAATAGATTGTTTTGCAATAGTGATGCGCTAGAGATTGCATGTTATAGTGCCAAAAAGTTTCACTTATAGAGGTTTTAAGGGAAAACTAGGTAAGCAAAAAACTAATTACCGATCAGGGACGTTAGCACTTATTAAAGATGGTTATGTTTATCCGTCACTTTTAGTCGAGATGCTCCCTACAAGTTAGCTACAGTCCACCTTAAGCCTAGCTATTTTTAACCTGCGGAGGGCGGTTATGCTTACAAGCAAAATCAATGAACCCACAGAACAATCGTATATCGCTTTATTTTATATCAATCTAAATTCCTCAACAGAGTATTTAGATAGCTTAACAAATTGCCAGTTAATATATTAATATTCCTTGTGGGGAAGTTTTGTGGAAACACAGTCAGTAAATCTAGAGAATGATGTATATTATAATGATCAATACACATCTCTTTATCTAACCAAGTGCGATTCATTATTTGAATATGAATATAATGAAGGAAATAAAAAAATTAATTTTCGTTCCATAAAACGTTTAATTAGTCATGTGGGTGAAATAAAACTAAAAGAAACATTATATGATTTGTTAGGACATTATGGTTACGGTGGCCCATTAACGAATGATTATTCGGAAGATTTTCTTCGGCGCGCATTTGAATCCTACAAATTGAAATGCGCTAAAGAAAATATAGTTTGTGAATTATTTCGTTTTCACCCGCTCAATCCTCTAGCAAAAATGGATTCACTTTTCCATTTCCATACCAATGAACGCCAAGTTGTTAAGGTGGATTTGTCCTTAAATACAGAGGATCGTCGCAAGCTATACTCTAAGACAACTAGAAATATATTACGTAAGTCGCAAGGAAAATTTATCCGCCGGACGAATTATATTGATATTCCACAATTTCAGCACTTGTACTTCAAAACTATGGATAGAAATCAAGCTAAAGACTTTTATTATTTTGACCAATCATATTTTACCGACTTGTCATCTATGCCCGGAGTAGATTTGCTTTCGATACATTTAGGTGATGAGCTTGTTTCCTGCGGGTATTTCATGCATGGAGATGAATTAGCTCATTACCACTTGAGCGCTAATAATCCTATATTTATGAGGGAAAATGGAAATTATGAACTTTTGGATTTTGCTTTTGATCATGCCAAGTCAAAAGGTTGTCGATGTATGATGCTTGGAGGAGGACGAACATCCGAAAAAGATGATAAATTATTTCATTTTAAAAGAAAGTTTTCACCAACGACATTACCTTTTTATATTTCTGGCTTGAATTTTCTACCTGAAAAGAAAATAGATTTAAACAATATTTGGGAAAGTCAAAATCTCGGGAAAAACGTTTGGTCATTTCAACATTACCGTGTAAATAAATAGGTTTGATTGCGTAACCTCAGATTGGATCCTTCCTTTTAGTGGGTGATGACCAAACTGCGTAACTCTGAAATATACACTGGGCAACGGCCACAATATTTGCCTAACCCAGCAATCAAAGCATTGCCGGTAAAGGCATTTTCTCTGTCGCAAATTTTGGCACGCACGGAAGTTACCTTGCCCAGCCGATGCAAGCTTAGCGGCAGCCTGCACGAAAACACACACTATCGCGGCGGATTTATATATTATCTGTGGTGTTATTTCGTATTGAAGGATTTTTTGCTTTTATTGCACCGCTATTGAATGCTTAAGCTTGCGTAGATAGATATGTTTTGCATTTGTACGGCAACCCTGATGGTTGCCGTTTTTTCCCTATAGACTTAAGAATAAAACAAGCCTTGGCTAACTCAGTTTAATTCTACTCTGGTCAGTTTTCTGTATTCAGAAGGAGTCGTTCCAGTTAGCCGTTTAAAAAAGCGATTAAATGCGGTTTTGCTGTTGAAGCCACACTCCAACTGAATATCAATAATAGAGTTATGCAATTTGTTTTTGTCCGCGAGAAATTCTTTTGCTGCTGCAACTCTGTGACTATTAATAAATTCAAAAAAATTGGTGTGGAGATGTTTATTAATGGCTGCGGAAACGGCTCTTGCCGAAAGGCCTATACTGGTGGAAAACCTGTCGATATTTATCGCAGTCTCCAGGTGCAATTTGTGCTCATAAATACCGTTATTTATTCTTTGAATTATTTCATCCATCTCGCCCGGATTGTAATGCGGTAATTTTTTATTATCCTGCAGGTCGGCAGCCAGCATTTTTCCAGCATTATTGATGCTCAGGATAAAAAGAAATTGTAACAGGAAAAAATTAAGGTAGTTGTGCACAATCCCCATGCTATCTATAGTCGCCGCAAAGACAGAAAAATTAAAAAATCCATAGAACTCGAATAGAATTTTTAACGCCCACACTACCAGAAAACCAAGCAATAATATGGTGATATAGGTGGTACTTGAAAACTGGTAGTCTGAAACCGAATTTTTGATATTTTTATCGTAGGTTTTCACTACGATTAGGGCCAGGAAGCCGTAAATGATTGCCGTCAAGTGAATGAGAAAATGCATCTTGCCCGGCGCTCCATCATAGTAAAAAGAAATAGCATCGCTGTTTGACCTTACGGCTGGCAGATCTGACCTAAACACCAATAATGCAATTAAGGGAAGAAGGACAATAGTTGTGATATGGATTTTTAATAAACTTAACAAATTGAAGTTTTTATTTGTTAAGGTGGCTATGTAGAGATAAATCAGCGAGCCCTGAAAAATATAAGAACAGTCCTGCACAAACAGCAAGGCATCCAGGCTGTATTTGAAACTCGACCTAAAGTAATCATTCCAAAAAAACAAAATACTCGATGCCAATACAGACTGATTGAGAAAGAAGATGGTTAATATAGATGTTTGCATTTTATTGGTCTTGTTAGTAAATACCTGAAATATTGCCAACAGGAATCCACTCATAATAGTGAACAGTAAAATAACGTCATGTATATTAAATATGTACTCTTTCATATATTTTTTAAATTTGTGGGTAATGGTTTAGCAATGGCTGGGAATTTTAGAAGAATGACTCAGGGTCAGTATAGGGAGAATAAAATACTAAGTACAATTAACTTTTCTCCGCGCTTAACGGGTTCATTAATAAAGCACCGAGGGTGAAAGACACTGCATGATGACGGAGCCCGTACGAGAGATTAAAACTTCTTGCGCGTTCTGAATGATAACGTGATGAACAGATTTTATTTGTAGCTCACGATTGCTGCCCATAAAACCCATAGCTTAGACTGTGCCCATGCACTGCGATTAAACCATGCACTAAAACCCTGTGCCATCCCCTTGCGGAAGCTTTAGATTTTTTAAAAATACCCGCACAACTCTCATCTCACGGTTCTAATGAAATTATTTACTACTAGTCCCAGATTCCATACGTAAAGTGGCAGGAACCATATTGCCATTCTGTTAAAACTGGAGCGTCTATTTTTTCAGGCCAGCCACAATAGCTGCAGATGTTCGTATGCATCGCGGATGTTTCAGCACCCGCTTGCGCCCCAGCGTCTTGATAAGGTTTTTCATGGTCAACATCCCATAACATTGATAAATACTTGAGGCTATCCCAATGATTCATATTAAACGCTACAGGCCATTTTTAACGCGACTTTTAACGCGGCACCTCTGGCCCAGCCTGGCTGGCTTAACACTGAGCTTTTCGGTCTCCGCACAAACACAGCTTGGCCAAACCGCTGATCGCCCCTGGCTTGAGCCCACCTTGAATCCTGATACGCGCACTCAGCTATTACTGAAGGCGATGACCCAGGATGAAAAACTGAAGTTGGTATTTGGTTACTTTTCGACAGATGCCAGCTGGAAAAATTATCAGCGACCCGCAGAAGGATTGAAACAATCTGCAGGCTATATTGAAGGAAACGCTCGTCTTGGCATCCCCGTGATTCGACAAACCGATGCCGGGGTTGGTGTGGCCAGTCAAATTGGACCAGACCCATGGTTGCGCACTGCACTACCTTCAAACTTAGCTACAGCTGCCACATGGGATCCTGAACTCGCCTTTGCTGGTGGGCAAATGATTGGCAATGAAGCGCGCCTTACCGGTTTTAATGTGATGTTGGCCGGCGGAATTAACCTGGTGCGCGATCCCCGTGGAGGGCGCACTTTTGAATATGCAGGGGAAGATCCATTGCTATCAGCGATGATGGTCGCAGCGCAAATTCGCGGCGTGCAATCGAATCATATTATTTCTACCATCAAACATTTTGCGTTTAATAATCAGGAAACTAACCGCAACACCCTGAGCTCAAAGATTGGCGATACAGCGGCACGCATGTCAGATCTGCTCGCCTTTCAAATGGCCATTGAACAGTCCGAGCCGGGTTCAGTAATGTGTGGCTATAACAGAACCAATGGCTTTTATGATTGCGAAAGTGCGTGGCTGTTAAACGAAGTTTTAAAAACGGATTGGGGCTACAAGGGTTTTGTGATGTCTGATTGGGGCGCAACGCATTCTACAATTCCAGCGGCCAATGCCGGTCTCGATCAAGACTCAGGCTTTCCGTTTGATGCATCGCCCTACTTCGCTGACGCGCTAAAAGAAGCTGTGGCCAATGGCCATGTCCCACAATCACGTCTCGATGATATGACGACACGCATATTGCACGCGATGTTTGCCAATGGATTGTTTGATCACGCCGCAAAAAAAGCAGACATAGATTTTAAAGATCATGCATTAATATCCCGCACAGATGCCGAAAATTCTATGGTTTTATTGAAGAACAATCAGAAAATTTTACCTCTGACAAAAGATATTAAATCCATTGCAATTATTGGTTCTCATTCGGATGTTGGGGTCTTGTCGGGCGGAGGATCATCTCAGGTTTATCCTATTGGCGGATTAGCAGTGCCTAATGCTGGACCTAAGGTTTTCCCTGGTCCCACGGTATTTTTTCCGTCGTCACCCCTGCAAGCTATTGCCGGCCGAACCTCAGCTGCGATTATCTATGACGAGGGAACTGACTCCAAAAAAGCCGCTAA
The DNA here is from genome assembly GCA_025362015.1 of Gammaproteobacteria bacterium. Lineage (GTDB taxonomy): Bacteria > Pseudomonadota > Gammaproteobacteria > Pseudomonadales > Cellvibrionaceae > Cellvibrio. Next base: position 16,591 of record JANYIO010000162.1, read on the forward strand.
CCTCGCCGCTAAAAGTGACCTGGTGATTGTGTTTGCCCACCAATGGCTGGCGGAGTCAATCGATGGCAATTTAAAACTGGATGGCCATCAGGATGAACTGATAAAAACCATCGCGAAAGCCAATAAAAAAATCATTGTCGTGCTGGAAAATGGCGGCCCTGTGTTAATGCCCTGGCTCGATAAAGTTGCAGCAGTATTGGTAGCATGGTATCCAGGAACCAATGGCGGTGAAGCCATTGCCCGCGTACTCAGCGGAGAGGTTAATCCCTCGGGACATCTCCCACTTACCTTTCCGCAATCTGCCAGCCAATTGCCGCGCCCCCACATTGATGGCGATATCAATCAGCCAAGCTTGCGCGTTGATGTTGATTACAATATCGAAGGTGCAGCAGTAGGTTATAAATGGTTTGATCGGCAAGGATTGAAACCATTATTTCCATTTGGCTATGGCCTTTCCTACACCGACTTTAACTATTCTGATTTGCACGCAGAGTTCAGCAAAGAGCAACTGAGTGTGCAATTTACCATGAGCAACACCGGCACCGAATCGGGAATGGGTGTTGCCCAAATTTATCTGGCACCCGCCGAAGCGCAAACCGCAATAGGTTGGGAAGCCCCCAAACGCCTGGGCGGTTTTAAAAAGTTTGATCTTAAACCCGGCCAAAGCGCGGCAGCAAGTTTGGTAATCGACTTACGCCTACTCGCCGTTTATAACAGCGCGCAGAAAAACTGGAGCATTGCTGCGGGTGATTACAATGTGAGTATTGCAAGGGATGCGCAAACTTCTGTTATAACATGCAGAATTCATGTGCCAGCACAAACATTGAATATGCGTGGAGAGCCGCAAACTTTTGGAGATCAGAAATAAATAGCGAGTGGTAATTAAAACTGCAGAGTAAAAATTTATTTTTTACTCTGCAGTTTTATAATATTGAACTTAGGTATCAGCCCAATACTTTCAGTAATTATCAGAATGAAAGAGTTGGATTAATGATGCGCAATTATTCTAAATCATTAGCCGCAATTACCGTACGCAACTCTGTAATATAAACTGGGCCACGGCCACAATATTTACCCAAACCGGCAATCAATGCATTGCCCGTAAAAGCATTTTCTTTGTCGCGAATTTTGGCGCGCAAGTCACGCAAGTTGCGATAGGCATTATGGGTATTAATGTTGCGGTAGTAGGAATTAAGTGAATCTTCCACACTGTCGAATTTGCGCACTTCATGTTTGGCGGATGCCGCTCGGTGTTCGGGGACTATGCCGCAACCAGGGGTGTAGCACCATTGGCCAAATAGATTATTCGCTTCCTCAGAAAACCGCGACGTACCCCAACCAGATTCTATGGCTGCCTGAGCGAGCACCATTGCCGCGGGAATAATATCTACACGCAGCAATAAGATATCAATCGCTTTAGCATCGTCTGGATAATCTTCTTTGCTAACATTAAAATCGTCGCGCAAAAGTGCTAGCTGTTCGGTATTGGTAAAACTCAGCTCATGGTTTTGCGCAAGTTCATTTTTAATTTCGATAAGATGCTCACGGGTAGTTAGTAGCAAACTATTTTTTTGCTCAACCAAAGGGCGCAAGGTTTCAATAAATAATTGCTTACGTTCAGGCGCTTGATCAATAGCAGAAAAATCGGGCAAAAGTGTATTGCTGGTAAGTTCATCGCTATCTATACCGCCACCCAGTGGATTAAGTGCCAGCGCAAACACTAGCACCAAACAAAGAATAGGATAAGTAACTAAAGCTAAACCGATAAACCATTGCGAAATATTTTTTTTCATAGTGTTCCTAAAATTTTTCCTAACTGTTAGATAATGTTAATTTAATACTAAACATCTAGCTGCTTACGCATAGCTTCCATGCGCTGTAGATTTTCTGTTTTACTTAAGGGTGTTTCAATTGTTTCCGGCAAAGTTAAAGTGCTTGGCGCAGGTAAAATTTCACCATTCATTACCCGCTCGCACAGCTTTTTATAATGACGCTCAAAAATGGGGAAAGCTATTTTTTCCATATTGTTCGCGAGAAAAAACCAATCGCTCGCACAACCTGCGTGATAAACCGCTGCATGGCTCCAGCTATAATTTGCTTTCGGGCTAGGTGCGCGACAAGCTTCGACATAAGCTTTGTGTGCATCAATTAAACCGTGTTTCTCTGGGTCGCCCTGGCACGCACGAATCATGCGATTCAGCGTAGGCAAATAATCTGACTCCTCAATAACTTTTTTTGCACCGCGTAAAATTGTTTCGGGCGCATAACCCGATAATGATTCCAGCCATAAACGCTGCACTTGATTATTCGTTTCAATATCTTTAAACGCACTGTAATACTGATTGTGATAATTGATACGAAATAACGCAAAGACTTGAGTAATAGCATCTATATGCGCGTTGCTAGGAACCGCTTTTTGTTGTTCGCTAGCGCGCCCAGCTTCTATCG
>JANYIO010000191.1 GCA_025362015.1 Gammaproteobacteria bacterium
GATGCTGAAGGCGGTAGCGGTGGTTCCCTAACGAGTATGCGGCTACGCAGTCAGCTTAATCTATTACTCCAACCCTATTGGCGGAGGATGGCAGCGGCAGGAGTACATCAACTTAATGTCTATTTTGGTACAAGTGCCACGGTGTTTTTGCGTGCTCAAAAAGTGGATAGGTTCGGCGATAGCGTCGCCTCTTATCGGCCTATGGTGGCCAGCGCAATAACTCAAGGTATAACGACAATGGGCATGGAAGTTGGCCGTTCCGGCAGTAGCTATCGTGCAGTAGTGCCAATATATGCACTGGATGAGCCAAATGGAAGCAGTGCCATTGCCGCTATTGAAATTGGCTTGGCATTATTAGCGCCATCCTCCTCTCCGCAAAATAGCCAGGGTTCTCAGGGGCAAGCAATTTTATTGCACCCATCGCTAGTGAATGATGTGCTCTGGAGCGAGGTGCGTTTGGCAATACAAGCCTCTGGCAATACTACTTCCGGGCAATGGGCGCTTGAAAGTTTTACCCACTCCATAGTCAAGGAGTGGTTGAGTAAGGGGCTCTTGCCTAATCCAATTGGCGAGCATGAAGCGCAATGGATTATGCATGATCAAGGTAGGAGTTACCTGCTTTGCCTCAATCGCCCACGGGATTATTCTGCGCAGCAGGTGTTAGTGTTATCGCCCAAAGTGTTGGTATTAACCTGGAGTGATATTACCTCGGTGCTGGCGGCGCACAATGTTGAGCGTAAGTTAATAATACATAAATATTTGCTTGAACTTATTTTGGCAGAGTTGGCACTTTGGGTTTTGTTTTACGTTGATCGCCATCGTTTAGCTCGTATATTGGCTGCCTACAAGCAACAGTTTCAAGAAGAGCGCTACGCCAGTGAACAGTCAAAACAACGTTTAACCTTGGCGTTGGTGAGTAAAGAGTCGGGATTTTGGGAGTGGAATATCGCCACAAATCGTGCGCGTTTATCACAAGAATGGCGCGAGCTCTGTGGCTTACCCGCGAATGATGGCGGCGATATTGATGTTGAAGAATGGCTTGAGCATATTCACCCTAGTGATAAGCGTACCAGCTATGCAGAAATGATTCGGCACATTAAAGGCGAAACTCCCTTGCTTGAAAGTGAGTATCGGTTGCGCATGGCGAATGGTAATTACAAATGGATTTTAACTCGCGGCAAAGTTGTTGAGTGGCAACCGGATGGAAAAGCGCTGCTTATTTTAGGAATTTATACCGATATTACGGAGCGCAAAAACACTGAAATTATTGTTATCCGCCAACAAGCAGCACTTAGTGCATTGAACGAAATAGCCTCAGCTTCTGCGGTAGATGCAAAAGATCAACTAGAGAAGGCGTTGGTAGTGGGTTCGCGCTATTTGGGCATGCCCACCGGTACCGTCAGCGCCATCAGAGGTCACCAATATCAAATTAGGGTGCAAGTTACACCTACCGGCAACAGCGTCGAAAATAAGGTTAGTCCGCTGTCCAATTATTTGTGTGAGAAGGTTTATCAATATAAAGACGTTTTTGTTTGTGACAACCTTGGCGCAAGCGATTATGCAAGACACTATGCCTACCAAAAAGACAGCATAGAAAGTTACATCGGGGCTCCCATTTGGATTAACGGCGAACTCTACGGCACGCTCAGTTTTATTTCGCAAAATGTGCATCAACCTTATGATGATTTAGATAAAAACTTTCTCCGCCTTTTTGCCCGATGGACGGGCGTAACCTTAGAGCGTTGGCAACACCAATCTGAACAACAAGTGCTGCTCGACAGATTTACCAAGCTCAGTGAGAACTTGCCGGGGTTTGTTTTTCAATTTCAATTAAATCCCGATGGTCGAACACTATTCCCTTATGTCAGCGTTGGCATCAGTGAAATTTATAGCGTTACTCCTGACGAAATAAAAGAAAGCGCTACGAAAATTTTTCAAAGAATACACGCGGATGATATCGGGTGGATGAGTGAAAGCATGTCAACCTCCGCAACAAAATTAACACCCTGGGAGGCGACTTTTCGCGTAGTGCATAGTGTTCGTGGAGAAATTTGGGTTCACATGGTGGCGCATCCAGAACGCTTGAGTGAGGGGGGTATCTTATGGCATGGCTTTCAGTCTGATGTCACTGCAGCAAAACGTGCGGAACTTAAATTACAAGAAACCAACGCACTTCGCGAAGCAATTTTTGACGCTGCGAGCATTTCCATTATTTCAACAGATAAGAATGGTGTAATCAAAACCTTTAACCGTGGTGCCGAAACTATGCTTGGTTGGAGTGCGCTGGAAATGATTAACATCAGCACTCCTGCGCCATTGCATTTGGCAACAGAAATTATTAAAGCCTCTGAGAAATTATCGCAGGAGTTTGGTTCAGTAATTTCTCCTGATTTTGAGGTATTTATTGCGCGAGTGCGCGAAGGTGATGAAGATGAAAACGAATGGACTTATGTTCGTAAAGACGGTTCACAGTTTCCGGTGCTGCTTAGCGTTACCGCATTGCGCAATTCCGCCGGCGATATTATTGGTTATTTAGAGTTAGGCCGCGATATTAGTGAGTTAAAGCGTATCGATCAAATGAAAACGGAATTTATTTCAACAGTAAGCCATGAGTTACGTACACCCTTGACATCCATTAGTGGCGCGCTCGGTATTATTAAGAGCGGCGCCGCGGGAGAGTTGCCTGAAACATCTATCAAAATGTTAAATATTGCCCACAAAAATAGTTTGCGCTTAATACATTTAGTGAATGATTTGCTGGATATGGATAAGTTGATTGCAGGTCAAGTCAGTTTTAATATGCAGCCACAGCTTTTGTTGCCGATTGTTCAACAAGCGATTGAGGCAAATACCGCTTACGCTGCACAGTACAATGTTTCCTTTCAACTTAATGGCCAATGGACAGAAGATATATATATCATTGTTGATGCCGAGCGGTTGGCGCAAGTCTTGGCAAATTTATTATCCAATGCGGCAAAATTTTCACCATTAAACGAAGTGGTGAAAGTGAATATTGAAAAATATTTTGGCGTGGCGCGCGTTACTATTATCGACAAAGGCCCCGGCATTCCTGAACAATTTAGAGGTCGAATTTTTCAAAAATTTACTCAGGCAGATTCATCAGATTCCCGGCAAAAAGGTGGCACTGGTTTAGGTTTAACGATTAGCAAAGAAATGATTGAACGCATGGGCGGAAAGATTGGTTTTGATTCATTAGAGGGAAGCGGGGCGCAGTTCTATTTTGAGTTACCCTGCGAAGAAGCGCACAAACGTTATATTGAAAAGCAGGATACGCGAACGCAAACGGGCAAACGAATTTTAGTCGTAGAAGATGATTACGATGTTGCGGAATTAATCGCCATAATGTTGCGCACCCATAATTATCGTGTGGATATTGCCTACAATGGCAAAATGGCCTTGGAACGTTTAACGCTCTATACCTATCAAGCTATAACTCTGGATTTACATTTGCCGGATATAAACGGGATAGCACTTATTCGGCAATTGCGTTCAGATAGCAGTACCCAGCGGATTCCAATTGTAGTCATTTCAGCGCATTTCGATGAGCTGCGTCAGGAAATAAAAAATAATTCTATGTATGCCAATATCCAATGGTTAGAAAAACCGATTGAGGCGTCAAATGTTATTGCAGCCATAATTATCGCATTGGCATCATCTGCACAAGTCTCTTCATAAGGTCAAAAATATAAGATCCAAATTTCCCCTAAATAAAATTATCCGCATAAAAATGTTACATGATTTGGTAATATTAATTACGATTCGAAAAAAGTTTTACTAGCAATAATTTTTTCGTTAGTAATTTATTTTTAATTGTTTAAAAGGAAAATATGATGAATAAATCTCTGGATCGTATTTTGTACGTCGAGGATGATCTTGATATTCAAGCTATTACGGTGATGGTGTTAGAAGCAATCAGTGGCTTCACGTTAGAGGCTTGTTCATCGGGTAATGAGGCGCTTAAAAAAGCTGTCGCATTTAATCCTGATTTAGTATTGTTGGATGTGATGATGCCAGGTATAGGTGGCCCGGAAACATTTGTGGAGTTGCGAAAATTTCCATCGCTCGCACACACTCCAGTTGTGTTTATGACTGCAAAGGTACAGCCACGAGAGGTGAAAGGTTATTTGGATTTAGGCGCGGTGGGTGTGATTGCTAAACCTTTTGACCCCATGACCTTAGCAGATCAGTTGCGTGAAATTTGGGATAGGGCTCATTAAGTGCATGCCGAGCGTCAATTATAAAAGCCATAGTAGAGTTTATAAAAAACATCGTGTGTCTTACAAAAATACAGTGTAGTTAAACATTAATTTTCCATCCAGAGTGCATCCAAATTGCGGAAGCCCCAATCCTCTGGCATTTCGCGCCCGACAATTTTGTCTGTGCCCATCATTAACGATAAATTCACGATTTCTTGCACAATCGGTGTGTTTAATTTAGCAGAATAAAATACTTTTACGTTAGGCATGAGCAATGAGTTTTCATTTTGTTCAAGTACCACACCGAGTCGGCCACTCTCCAGTCGCACGAGTGAGCCGGTGGGATAAATACCTACGGCTTTTACAAACGATTGAAATACCATTTCATCAAAGTGGCCTTTACTCCACTCCGCCATTTTGCGAATAGATTCAGCTGGAGGCCAGCCTTTTTTGTAAGGGCGATTGGAAGTAATGGCATCATATACATCACACACCGCGCCCATCTTGGCAAACAAACTAATATTGTCACCGTTTAATCCGTGTGGGTAACCACTGCCATCCATTTTTTCGTGGTGATGTAATACAACATCCAGCACCAATGCGCTGACTAACGTGTTGCCCAATAATAGGTTTGCGCCTATTTCGGGGTGAGCCTTAATGGTATTAAATTCTTTATCGGTGAGCTTGCCTGGTTTGTTTAAAATTTTATTCGCAATACCCATCTTACCCAAGTCATGGAGTAACCCGGCAAGCCCGGCTTCGCGCACCATGCTATCGTTTAAACTCAATTGGCGTGCGAGCACAATCATGAGTGCGCATACCGCTACAGAATGCATATAGGTGTATTCGTCATTGTCTTTTAAGCGTGCGAAGCTAATAAATGCATGTGGCTGGCGAGAAACTGAATCTGAAATTTCTTCAACCATCACTTGCACTTGGGTCACTTCAATTGCTTTGCCCATTCGCGCATGCGTGAACATGAGTTTCACCGCTTCTTTGGCACGATTGCATATCTCGGTGGCTTGTTTAAGTTCTGCTTCGATAGTTGGCGGCGTTGCTTTTTGAGCGTTGGCGGCACGCAATAATACGTTTTCAGTTTCCTGGTTAATATCGCTAATGGTTTGTGTAGAGGGCGATACTTCATCGATCCCTTTGGCGGTATCAATCCATACTTCTTTAATGCCACTGGCGCAAATACTGTCGCGATCTTTTTCATCATTCAAGAGGAATTGAGTCTTTGAAAAAGGGTGTTCCATCCATGAGTCGCACAGTTCGGCAACGAACATGCCTAAACATAAATCTTTAACGGCAATACGTTTGAGCATGCAGTTGTGGGTCTCGAAGAGGCTATGGTAGGCACATTAATATTGATTTTAGTATAGGTGATGTTTGAATGAGTACAGAGTGTCTTGGGTTTATTTCTATTTTGCGGATGCGTTAAAAGGGCTAGGTTTTAAGGTTAAATTCCGGGCGTCAGCAATAGCATCGAGTAAGGGTTGTGGCTTACCAAAATAATAACCTTGAGCTTCGTTGCAACCGCAGTTGCGCAAAATATCTGCTTCAACTTGCGACTCAACGCCTTCTGCGGTAGTGTCCAATTGCAGCGCATTAGCGAGCTGAATAATTGCGGTCACAATTGCTAACGCACTAGCATCCTGATTTAACGCACTGACAAAAGATCGATCAATTTTTAAGGTGTCAAGTGGAAAGCTACGCAAATAAGCAAGTGATGAGTAGCCGGTGCCAAAGTCATCCAACGCAATGCGCACACCTAACTCACGCAGCGCGGTAAGGGTTTGTTTAGCGGCGACATTGTCGTGAATTAATAAGGATTCGGTAATTTCTAATTCCAGACGTTCAGGTGCCAAGCCACTGATGCGTAGCGCCCAACGAACTAATTCAACCACATTACCTTCGCGAAATTGTATTGCAGATAAGTTCACCGCAATGCGCCAATCATTGTCCCATTTGGCCGCATATTTACAGGATTCAACGAGTACCCAGGTGCCAATGGGAATAATTAAATTAGACTCCTCTGCGAGCGGAATAAACTGTGCTGGTAAAATGAATCCTTGTTCCGGGTGATGCCAGCGCAGTAAAGCTTCAAAGCCGATAATTTCTTGCGTAGCTAAAGTAATTTGCGGTTGAAAATAAATTTCGAATTGCCCGGTGATGGGTGTAGTTGGCCACGGAAAATCTGTTGAAAAACGTTTATTTAAAAGCTGACGGGTCACCACATTTTCTTCCAGTGCGTGGCGCATATCGTTGAGAAGATGTAATTTTTTTTGTGCGATAATTTCCATGCCCGCTTCGTGAAAACGGAATGTATTTCGTCCAGCTGCTTTAGCCGCGTAAAGTGCCATATCAGCATTTTTTAACAGGACGCCTGGTTCATGTCCGTGTTCCGGCGCGAGCGCTATGCCAATACTACAACTCACGGGTAAATTAAACCCATCAATGTGACAGGGTGTGCTAAACGTATCGAGTAAGCGTTGGGCAAGAAGGCTGGCTTTTACATTAGAATCATCTACATAGCTCAGCAGCGCAAATTCATCGCCACCTAAACGCGCCATTAAATCAGTGCTGCGAATGGTTTTCTGTAAACGTTCGGCAATAGTTTGCAACACTCGGTCGCCTACATCGTGCCCCAGTGAATCATTAATCTGTTTAAAATTATCCAGATCTAACAGAAAAAGGGCAAAACTTTCTTGCGCATTGCGTTGACGAATTTTTTCAATGTATTCATTAAAATGATGCCGATTTGTTAGGCCTGTGAGTGTGTCTATATTCACCAGCCGTCGCATTTCTAATTCAACAGTATATTTTTGCGTAACGTCTGAGCCTACGCCGCGCCAGCCAATAAGTTTGCTTTTTTTACTAAAAAGTGGTTTTGCAGTTAATTGCCACCATTGGCGTTCGCCGTTAATAATAATTGGCAGAGTTATATCGCTAAAGGGTGAGGTGCCGTTTAGCAAATTGCGTAAATGCTCAATGGAATAAATCGGTAAATTGTTGTCAATGTTGTGAATAAAAGTCACATCAAATAAGTCAACAAAGGCCGTTGAATTTACTATAACGTCATCGCGACCAAGCAGCGCCGATAATTTTTTTGAAGGATTTTGTAGTAACCCGCGGTCATTTAATTCCCACAACCAGTCACTGGTGTGCGCCTCAAAATCGTGTAACAGCAAGCTCACCAATTGTTGTTGATGTGATGTTTCAGCTTCAGCCATTAAGCGCGCACCAAATGTTCTTGCGGTAGAAATAACGGTCGCACAAACAATAAAAGCGTAAACCAACAATAGTATTGCTAAATCCCAATGCTCGGTGAGGTGACTTTTGAATAGTGCAATTTCACAGCCCAGCGTGAGAATGACCGCGAAGGCAATTGCAGCTTGCGGAATAGTGGCTAATGCAAATCCGCCACCGCAAAGCATACCGGTACAGATAGTCGTTAATAAAAGTGTGAGGCGTGGGTCGTGATTTTGTAGTGCGATTATGGGCGCCGCTGCCCAAATGACGCCGAGTATCATCGCGTGGCGGGTGGCGCGAGTTAGTGCTCGCTCGGAAACCTGTTCAAGGGGTGGTCTATTGCGCTGCGAAAGCCAGGCATGCGTGCCGCTATATATACAATAACTTAAAAAAATTGCCCAAATGACTAAACTCGGAAAATGCGGCGTATTAAAAAAAGCGAATAAAATGGCGGTTGCATTAACCGTGTTAGAAAGCATGGTTAAGGGGGTTAAACGAATAATCGCTTGTAATTGCTGCGCACGGAAATGCGCCGCCACGGCAGGCTCAGCTTCATAAATTTGAAATTGTTTTTTAAGTTTGCGCAGATAGAAACGCCAATTTAAAAAAGGCCAATGCTTGCTAAAAAAATCCATCGTTGATTCAGTAATCACTCGAGTTAGGTTAAATGCGAAAAGAGTAAGAATCCCAGCCAAAAAGTTTGGGCAATTGATACTTTGAGCCTAGCTGATCATGAAAAAGTGTCAAGCAGGGGTCGGCTGTTAATGGTGATGTGGGAATGGGTTCAACGTGAGGCAGCTAGATCCTTCCCTGGATCATAAAAGTTAAGCGGAATCTTATCTTTGGCAGCGTTAGTTTGTGGGCAAAGGCATGTCGCGTCTTGCATCATCCAAATAACGCTCAGATTTATCGTTACTAAGCGGAGCGGCGCCTGGCAAATAATCCCCCTCGGTTTTGACTAACTTGTCGGTTTCAAAATAGACGGTAAATAAATGGGTAGTGGTGGTGCCGTCGCTACCGCGTCTGAGGCTGTAGTAGTAATCCCAGCGGTTATCATTAAACGTATTGGGTAGTAAAGTACTGCCTAATACGAAACGAACCTGACGTTTGTTCATGCCCAAATTGAGCTTGCTGACCATTTCGGGGGTAATAATATGGCCTTGTTGGATATTAAGTTTATGAACGCCCGGAAAGAAGTTACAACCGGCAAAGCTAAACATACACAGGGTGACCAGTAAAACACGACTGGCTAATTTCATAAGAGGGCTTCCACTAAATTATTTGAACACGGATAATACCCGAACCACAGGAATACTGAGAAGGTTTTGGGGGAAAAATGGCAGATGAAAACCGAGAACTGCGTAAAGTAGGCTTAAAAGTCACTTTACCGCGCATCAAAATTTTGCAAATGCTTGAATCCGCAGAGCGTCACCATATGAGCGCTGAGGATGTTTACAAGACGTTGATGGAGCAAGGTGACGATGTCGGCTTGGCTACCGTATATCGGGTGTTGACTCAATTTGAAACTGCCGGCTTGGTGGTAAGGCACAATTTTGATGGCGGACACTCAGTATTTGAGATTGCCCGCGGTGAGCACCATGATCACATGGTCGATATAGATAGCGGAAAAGTCATAGAGTTCCATAATGATGAAATTGAAGCCTTGCAAAAGAAAATCGCTGCAGAGCATGGTTACGAACTAACGGATCACAGTTTAGTGCTTTATGTAAAACCACTAAAACAATAACCGCAGGGGCGCAATTTATAAACCCTTGCGCGCCCGCGCCCAGTCTTCACATCTAGATTATTCTTGAAAAAACCGCCTTTAGCTGAATTCATGGCGGAGTCGTACTTGCGCTTCATCTACTAACCACAAATCTGCTAACTACAATGCTCTTAACCACTAATAGCAGTCGCAATCCTACTTTAATTCTCGTTGGGTAACGCGGTACGCGTGCGCCACTCTTTATCTATATTACTGCTTTTCAGGCGTTAACTCATTACAACATGAGTACGCCAGCACACTGAACTTTACTTTTTAATCAGCCATTATTATCTCAAGGTCGAATGCCATAGCGCGCAGGCGACTCTAACGAGAATAAGTATCATGATTTACATAAACGAGTTAACACTGGGTAAAAATTCTAGTCGTTCGACGACTCGATTTACAATCATTACGACACTTATATTTGTGTCCAGTTTTATCGAAGTATTGAGTCTCTTTAGCTAAAATGCGATCACGTTAAGACTTTATAAAAATTTCAAAACGCCAAAATAATTTTAGGTCGAGGCGCAAATTTTTAGTGAGAGTGTCAGCTTTCACTATCTCTATCGCAGTGAAATTACATTGCGATCAACACCATTAAATCAGGTAAAAAAAATGAAAATTTTCAGGAAATATTCCGCACGGGTTTTGTGTTTTTCAATGCTTCTGTTAACAGCTTTTGTAGCTGGCTGTGGCGGTAGTAATAATCACCATAGTAGCAGTAGTAAAGCCGCTAGTAGTCATATCAGTAGTAGCGTCAATGTTAGTGTGAGTAGTGCTAGCAGCAGTAGTGTGAGTAGCAGTAGCAGTGCAATTGTTGTGTTGGCAGTTGTTTCCACTAGTCCTACTGCAGTAGCTGTAGGTGTGCGGCCCAATCGAAATATTATTGTCACTTTTAATAAAGCAGTCGATCCGGCAACCATCACCACTGAAACATTTATTGTGACGGGGCCCAACGCGGTGGCCGTTGTAGGTACTGTGACTTATGTCGATATGGTTGCTACGTTTAATCCAGTAGCGGATCTCGACGCTAGCACTTTGTACACCGCTACGATTAAATCAAATGTCAGCGATCTTGCGATTCCTGCAACTCATTTGGCCGCAGATTTTGTTTGGACTTTCACAACTGCTGTAGCACTTGCGCAAGGCCCCGATCCAGTTAATCTTGGCACGGCTGGCAATTATGTAATCTTGGCAAAGTCTGCAGTATCAACTACTGTAGGCACAACAGTCGTAGGTAATATTGGTCTTAGTCCTGCCGCCGAAAGCTTTATAACTGGTTTTGGCCAAGCGCGTGATGCAACCAATGAATTTTCAATATCTTCGATGGTAACCGGAAAACTTTACGCTGCTGACATGATGGCTCCTACGCCAACAATTATGACTACGGCCGTTGGAGATATGGAGATTGCATACACTGACGCTGCCGGCAGAACCTTGCCAGACTTTACTGAGCTGGGTGCAGGCGATATTAGTGGACTGACACTTGTTCCTGGGCTTTATAAATGGGGTACCGGTGTTTTGGTTACATCTAATATTACGCTTTCTGGTAACGTAAATGATGTTTGGATTTTCCAGGTCGCACAAGATCTCACCGTGAATAATGCCGTGATTATCACCTTGAGCGGTGGCGCTGTAGCGAAGAATGTTTTCTGGCAGGTTGCAGGTAAGGTAACTCTTGGAACTACGTCAGATTTCAAAGGCGTAATCTTGAGTCAAACACAGATTGTGTTGGCGACAGGTGCAATCTTGAATGGTAGAGCGCTTGCGCAAACAGCAGTTACTCTAGATGCTAATGCGGTTACAGCGCCGGCGCCTTAATACAACTTAATGTGCAATCGCGACATGAAAAAGTAGAGTTTAATTAGATAAAAATTTACTTTTAATGTAACGCATAAAAAATGCCTGTATTGAAAAATACAGGCATTTTTTTTGAGCTTTCAATATTTAAAGTTTATACAATTATTCCATGTCGGAGTTAATCAGCGCTTCTTTGTGATTGCGACGACGCCACAGCCAAGTATTAAATGCTTGCGGTAAAATACTTAAGCAAGAACAATAATAAATAAATTTAAATCCAATCAGGCGTGGGCCAACCGGTGTGTTGCGAAAAATATCACCGGCGAGAATTGATAACATTGCTTCTTGCATACGCCATACATTGCGCGGCTTCATGAAAATTTTCCGAATGGCGGGCGACGTGATTCGGAAAATAAACCACGAAAACATTTTTGGGCCATGCACCATATTTTTCTCGAAAATACGGAAGGCTTGTTCGGCCATTTTCTCCTCGCCGCGCAACCAATGGTCAATGGCCGTTGCACTTTCAAACGCGCTGTTCATCGCGAGAAACACGCCCGACGAAAACATGGGGTCAACAAATGCGTAAGCATCACCAATCATCGCAAAGCGCTCACCGCGGCAATAATTTGAAGTGTAGGAAAAGTTTCCTGTAGCCGTTGCTGGCTCCGCCATAGTTGCATCTTTAAGACGCTCGGCGAGCTTGGGTGCTAGGGCAATAGTTTCCATAAGAAAACTAGTGGGATCCGTTTTGCGGGTTTTGAAGTAGGCTGGAGAGGCAACCGCGCCGACACTAACAGTGCCATCCAACAGCGGGATATACCAAAACCAACCGTGATCAAACCAGAATAGGGAGATATTACCTTCACGGCGGCCTTCAGCACGTTTCGCGCCGGTGAAATGGCCGAACAATGCTGCACTACTATGTTCAGGATGGCGTTTCTTGATGCCGAATTGACCGGCGAGCAAGGTATCGCGGCCGCTAGCGTCGATCACAAAGCGCGGGCACCATTCACTTTCACTTCCGTCATCTGCTTTTACTTTCACCAATGCCCGCTGGTCTCCGCCTGCGTCCATATCTACATGGGTAGCGCGGCAGCCTTCAAAGGTACGCGCTCCGCGTTTAGCTGCATGGCGGAATAATATTTCATCAAATTCTGAGCGACGTACATGTACCGCGTAAGGAAAAGCCTTGTCCATGGCTTCAGCGAACACAAAGTCGCTGGTGTGCTCGTGCCACGGGGAAACAAATTCTGCGCCGTATTTGGTGATGCCAATTTTCTCTACTTCTTTACGTACACCCAGGCGATCAAACAAAGGCATGTTCATCGGTAGCAAGGATTCGCCAATATGAAACCGGGGGTGATGGGCTTTTTCCAGTATGACAACATCATGGCCTTTATCGGCCAATAAAGCTGCTACTGCAGAACCTGCCGGGCCGCCGCCAATAACCAATACATCCGGTGCCATGGTAGTGAATGGCGTAGTGTTCATGGCGGGACTTGCTCCTGCGGCCATGTTTGGTTTCATAGTGTCTGTATTGTGCGTTTCGACCTTGTTCATTTCATTGCTCCACTCATATTGCTAGCGTAATTTTTCTGGCTCTTGGTTTGCTAAAACGGTTAACCAAAGCAGTTTGGACGGCGGGCACGATAACAAAAGAATGCAATTTTCGATAGTCGTTACTGCCTCTCAATTGGATTTCAGTAACACCTGCCAGTCGTGCCCTTACTAACCTACAAGTGCTAATGCTACAATTGCCGCCCCCATTCAACCATGGAAGATTATTTAACGTGACCAATTCAGCCCTTTCTATTAAAAAGCGCATTTTGGTGCCCATATACTCCCAATCTGGGCAGTTAACCCACATTACGCAGCAGATATTGGCACCACTGCAAGAAAGTGGTGAATTCGATATTACACTCTTAGTTCTTAACCCGATCACACCTTACCCTTTTCCCTGGCCATTTTTTCGTTTTTTGGATGCGTTTCCAGAGTCGATCTATCAAGTAGCGCCCCCACTTGAGCCGTTAGCACTTGCTGAAAGCGATGAATTCGACCTGATTATTCTGCCGTATGCAGTGTGGTATTTGGCACCCTCACTGCCTGTCACAGCATTGTTGCAAGACCCCGCTTTTAAGCGGGTTGCCAAGGGTAAGCCCGTTATTACAGTGATTGCTTGTCGCAACATGTGGCATCTCGCACAAGAAAAGATGAAAGTAGCATTGAGCGCTATAGGTGCTCGCTTGCTGGATAATGTGGTGTTGACGGATCAAGGCGGTACCTTTGCAACTTTTATCACCGTACCGCGCTGGTTATGGACGGGTAGAAGTAATCCATTTTGGGGTTTGCCTGCCGCCGGTGTTCATCCGGATGAGATTCAACGCTCGCGTCGCTTTGGGGTGGCGCTGCGCGATGCCTTACGGCAAAACCAGGAAAAAAATGATCAGCCTTTGTTGTCTGGTTTGTCAGCCGTCACAGCAGAGCCTACACTTCTTGTCAGCGAAGGCGCGGCAACGCGCAGCTTTATGGTGTGGGGGAAATTGGTTCGCGCGATCGGGCAGCCTGGCGGTGCAGCGCGGGTTCCGGTGCTGTTTCTGTATGTAATTTTTCTGAAAATTCTGATCCTTACTGTAGTGCCAATCAGTTTGTTGTTGCAGTTGCTGTTGCGCCCACTCTTGCGCAATAAGTTGGCTGTTGCCAAACACTATTTTGAAGCTCCCTCAGGTTCAGGTACAGAACGATTAAAACAATATGAGTAACGATTAAAACAATATGAGTAATGTGTACATCACGAATACTGGGGCTTATTTGCCTCATGAACCTGTAAAGAATGACGAAATTGAATCTGTATTAGGCATGATCGCAGGCAAGCCTTCGCGGGCGCGGCGGATTATTTTGCGTAATAACGGCATTTTGTCGCGCTACTATGCAATTGATAAAGCGACTGGCATGCCTTCGATGAGTAATGCCCAGTTAACTGCAAAAGCCATCCTTGCTTTGAATGTACAAGGTAAAGTAGATGTGCTTGCAACAGGCACCTCAACGCCCGATCAGCTGCTACCGAATCATGGCGTAATGGTACATGGCGAATTGGGTTGGGACACCCTAGAGGTGGTATCAACCGCAGGTGTATGTCTTGCCGGTGCCAGTGCACTTAAATATGCTTTTTTAGCTGTAAAAGCAGGCGAAGCAACGCGGGCTGTTGCTGCAGGTTCAGAGCGAGTGTCGCCGCAACTTCTGGCACGCCAATTTGAAGCCGAATCCGAGCATAAGGTTAATGCACTCGAAACTCGTCCTGAAATAGCGTTTGAAAAAGATTTTTTGCGCTGGATGTTGTCTGACGGAGCAGGTGCAGTGCTATTAGAAAATCAGCCCCGCGGCCCGCTTTCGCTAAAAATTAACTGGGTTGAATTGTTTTCCTACGCGCATTTGTTGCCTGCTTGCATGTATGCAGGGGCGGAAAAAAATAGCGATGGTTCGCTCACGGGTTGGGCGGAATTTTCGCTAGATCAATGTATTGAACAATCTATTTTTGCCATCAAACAAGATGTGCGCCTGCTGAACGATAACGTGATTCAATTGACAGTAGGCGAACCAATCAAAGCCATTCAGGCCAAATATAAGTTAAGTAGTGAGGATGTAGATTGGTTCTTACCGCATTTTTCATCCATGTATTTTGCCGAGCCGGTGGCAAAGCAACTCACTGATGTTGGGTTTACCATAGATCCTGCCAAGTGGTTTACCAATTTAACTACCTGTGGCAACACGGGTTCGGCTTCGCCCTATATTATGCTGGACGAGCTATTCCGTTCGGGGCGAATTCAAAAAGGCCAAAAAATCTTAATGTATATTCCTGAATCTGGCCGCTTTTCCAGTGGGTTTGCTTATCTAGAAGCAGTCTAGAAAATGTTGATGTCGTGTAAATAAATCTTGAGGCATTTGAATGAATATTCACGAAGTACCACAGGAAGGCAATGCAACCCTCGCCGGTGTACGCAAAGCTGTGTACGCCCGTGCTGACAACGGCCAAATGGTTGCGGTAGCCAGCCAAGGCTGGGAAGTCGAAGAAATCGTGACCATGCAAGCGGTGGATGCGTTAAAAGAACAAGCCAGTGCTGCCTTGGTTAGCGCCAAAGCCGGCATAGGTTCGCCTTTGGAATATTGGATGTACGAAAAACGTATGGATTTAGGTTTGCTGGCTCAAAGCACCGGTTTATGGCAATGGCGCGTTCGTCGCCACCTGCAGCCATTAGGCTTTGCCAAGCTCTCGCAAAAATTGCTCAGTGTTTACGCTGATGCTTTGGGTATATCCATCGACCAATTGAAGTCACTGCCATGAATCAAGCCGCTAGGAATCAAACGCCTGTTGCGCAAACCACCTTTCAGCACCAACACGCTGCGCATTGCGAAAGTGGTGTTATTTCATCACTGCTGCGCCATCAAGGCGTGGCCATTTCGGAAGCTATGGCCTTTGGGCTGTCTGCTGCACTGTCTTTTGCTTATCTCCCTTTTATTAAAATGGGTGGTATGCCGCTAATTGCTTATCGTATGCCGCCGCGTTTTATTATCAAAGGTTTGGCGAAGCCGTTAAATGCCACCTTTGCGTTTGAAACTTTTAGCAAACCGGATGCAGGTAAAGCAAGATTAGATGAGCTGCTTGCGCAAGGTAAAGTGGTTGGCTTGCAATCTTCGGTCTATTGGTTGCCTTACTTTCCTGAAGATATGCGTTTCCACTTTAATGGTCACAATTTGTTGGTGTACGGACGTGAAGGCGATGACTATTTAATTAGTGATCCCGTCTTTGAAACCACGGTACGCTGCGCCTCTGCCGATTTACAACGCGCTCGTTTTGCCAAAGGTGCACTTGCTCCCAAAGGTATGCTTTATTATCCAAAAACCATTGGCAATAACGGTGTGCAACCGGAAGCCGTGCTCGGCGCCATCCGCAAGAATTGTAAAATTATGCTGGGTCCAATCCCGATTGTGGGTATTCGCGGCATGCGTATGTTGGCCAAAAAAATTCGTAAACTTCCTGCTCTTTCCGCAGAGACCAACGCCTTTGTCGGCCATATTATTCGCATGCAGGAGGAGATAGGCACGGGCGGCGCAGGCTTCCGTTTTGTTTATGCTGCCTTTTTGCAAGAAGCTGCTGTAGTGACTAATCGCCCACGTCTAGCAGAATTGGCGGATGAGCTAACTTTGATCGGTGACGGCTGGCGCGCATTTGCGTTGGCTACTGCGCGTATGGTGAAAGGTCGCGATGTGATGGACCCCAACAAATTGGCTGATTTGTTGTTGGATCGCGCTACTGTTGAAGCGGCTTTCTTTGTTAGATTAAGAGATGCTGCGCAGCAATGTTGACGCTTAACGATGTGCATTTCCGTTACCCAAAGGCCTCCCAATCGGCGCTTGCAGGCGTATCCTTTGAGTTGCATCGTGGTGAAATATTGGGTTTGCTGGGCCCTAATGGCGCCGGTAAAACCACACTTATCTCACATCTGGCGGGTATTTTACCCATTCAACAAGGTAGTATTAGTGTAAATGGTGAAACCCTTGCGCAAGCAAGGTACAAAAATCCTGCATGCATTGCCGTCGCTCCACAAGAATATGCTTTTTATCCCACCTTGAGTGTACGAGAAAACCTTCAGTGTTTTGGCTCAATTAGCACCACCAAAAACCTCTCCGCGCGTATTACACGAGCCTTGGTATTTGCGCAACTGGAGCAATTTAGCCAACAACAGGCGCAAACACTATCTGGGGGCCTAAAGCGGCGGCTCAACTTGGCCATTGCCACCCTGTCTGACCCTGAATACATTTTGCTCGATGAACCTACGGTAGGCGTTGATCCACAGTCGCGTGCATTTTTATTGGATGCCATACAACAGCTTGCTGCGAATGGAGTGGGTGTGATTTATACCTCGCACTACATGGAAGAAGTGGAAGCACTGGCTAAGCGCGTAGTCATCATCGACCACGGCAAGGTGTTGCGCCAAGGCAGCCTGGACGACTTGCTCGCTCAAGGTCAGGCGCTATTAACCTTTGCACAAATCGGGCTGAGCCCTGAAAGCGTGCAACAGGCCTTGCAAGGTTATGGCGAGATTCCCACCCCTGAAGCGCATTCAACGCAACAACTGTTAACGCAGCAACTATTATTGAATGCACAATCTACACCCAGCCAAGCCCTAGCAGCGCTGGAAAAAGCGGGAGCGCAAATCACCCATGCCGAATTTGGCCGTTTTAATCTTGAGCAACTGTTTATGCAGCTGACTCAACGTTCGCTGCGAGATTAATCATGTTATTGGCC
>JANYIO010000266.1 GCA_025362015.1 Gammaproteobacteria bacterium
GTAACTTCGGTGATTTTGCTAGGCATAGAAATAAAAAAAAGTGGCCCGAAGGTCGCCGTTTTAATGTTTGAATCACTTTTTAAGAAATTGAATCAATAGTCACATTGAGACTTACTCATACTCATGATCATGTTTGGTGCCCGAGAGAGGATTTGAACCTCCACGGCCTTGCGGCCACCAGCACCTGAAGCTGGCGTGTCTACCATTCCACCACTGGGGCAAACTTGGCTTGCACCAAGGCCGTGAACTATAAATAGCAGCATGCGGCTTGTCAACGCGCAAACAGTTTTTTTTGTGGGCTTGTCGGCACGTCTGCCTTATAATTCACAACAGCTTACTTAGGCGGTAATTTGGCCGCCAAATCTATTACAGGACACCAACCTTGACCAAACGCAAATCCCCTCATAGCGACCCTTTTGCCGATCGCGAAGCAGAGAAATACGAAAACCCCATCCCCAGCCGTGAATTTATCCTCGACTTACTCGATAGCGCCGCAGCACCAGTAACGCACGAACAAATGTGCGAAATGTTAAACCTGAACGGTGAAGATCAAGTAGAAGCTTTACGCCGCCGCTTGATTGCCATGGCACGTGACGGTCAGCTGATTAGTAACCGCAAAGATGCTTACTTGCGCCTGGATAAGATTGATGTGATTCGTGGCCGCGTCCAGGGCCACAAAGATGGTTATGGTTTTGTGATTCCCGCTAACGGCGGTGACGACATCTATTTACACAATCGCCAAATGCGCAAAGTGTTTGATGGCGATGAAGTTCTGGTGCGCATGTCTGGCGAGCAATATCGTGGCAAAGAAGAAGGCGCCATTGTTGAAGTGCTTTCGCACAACACTACACAATTAGCAGGACGCTTTTACAACGAAGATGGCGTGCAATTTGTGCGCCCTGAAAACGCGCGCATCACCCAGGATGTGATGATTCCGTTTGGCGCTTATGGTGGCGCAGTGAATGGCCAAATTGTCATTGTAGAAATTACCCAACAGCCCGACAAAAGCCGTCTGCCTATGGGACGAGTGATCCAGGTACTCGGCGATCACATGGCGCCAGGCATGGAAATTGAATTAGCGATTCAATCACACGGTATTCCCTACGTGTGGCCGCAAGAAGTTATTGCCGAAGCGGCGCTCTTGCCAACAGAAGTAAAAGAAACCGATAAACACCATCGTGTTGATGTGCGTAACTTACCTTTTGTGACTATCGACGGTGAAGACGCGCGCGATTTTGATGATGCCGTGTTATGCGAACGGCGCCGCGGTGGCTGGCGTTTATGTGTTGCAATTGCAGATGTATCACACTACGTGCAAGTGAATAGCGCACTGGATGTTGAAGCGCGCGTGCGCGGCAATTCGGTGTACTTTCCCGATTATGTTGTGCCCATGTTGCCGGAAGCGTTGTCGAATGGCTTATGTTCGCTAAACCCACAGGTTGATCGCTTGTGCATGGTGTGCGAAATGACAATCAGTGATGCCGGAAAAATTACTGGCTATCAATTTTATGAAGCGGTTATGCATTCTCATGCACGCCTAACCTATACCAAAGTCGGTGAAATTCTTACCGGTGAGAACGATACCGCAACTGCGTTGCGCGAAGAATATAAAGCGGTCATCCCACAGTTAGAATTATTGCATCAACTGTATAAATGTTTACGTGTTGCACGCGACGAGCGCGGCGCGATAGATTTTGAAACCGTAGAAACTCGCATTCAATTTAATGCCGAACGAAAAATTGAACGCATCATTCCGGTAAAACGTAATGATGCACACAAACTTATTGAAGAGTGCATGTTGTGTGCAAATGTTTGCTCGGCAAAATTTTTAGAGCAACATAATTTGGTTGGTTTGTACCGCGTACATGAAGGGCCGACCGAACAAAAGTTGGCAAATTTGCGTGAATTTTTATCCGAGTTAGGTTTAGGTTTAGCGGGCGGTAGCGAACCAACCTCTGGCGATTACCAACAATTAATGCAAGCCATTCAAGGTCGCAGTGATACTCACATGATTCAAACGGTGATGCTGCGCAGTTTGCGCCAGGCTATGTATCAAGTGGAAAACCGTGGTCACTTTGGTTTGGGTTATGAAGCCTACACGCATTTCACCTCGCCCATTCGCCGCTACCCCGATCTTTTAGTACATCGCGCAATTCGTTCGATAGTACGTAGCGATTTGGCCTCCGCGCATGTGCGCCGCGTAGAAGGCGCAGAAGTCATTCCACAGCGTAAAATTTATCCTTATTCAGCAAGCGATATGTTGGTCTTCGGCGAGCAATGCTCGCTTACCGAACGCCGTGCCGATGAAGCTACTCGCGATGTTGTGAGCTGGCTTAAATGTGAATACTTGCGCGATCAAGTCGGTGCTGTATTTAGCGGGCATGTCAGCGCAGTGACCAGTTTTGGTTTATTTGTAGAACTGAATGATTTGTATGTAGATGGATTAATTCACATCACTGCGCTGCCACACGATTATTATCGCTTTGAACCTGCGCAACATCGTTTGGTTGGCGAGCGCACGCGCAAAGTATTTGGCTTGGGCGATGAATTAGTGGTGCGAGTCGTGCGAGTGGATTTAGAAAATCGCAAAATCGATTTTGAATTGGAATCTGAAAGTGCCGTTCGCATTCCAAAATCAGCTGTTAAACCAAAATTCGCCAGAAAAGGTGGCGCTAAAAATACGGATGGCAAACCATCTCCTACACGAAATATTGAGGCAAAAGGCGCTGATACAAAAAAATCTTCAGCAAAAAAAGACGGCGCACAAAAACCCACAAGCAAGTCTGCCACTAACAAAACTGCAGTCGGTAAAAAATCTGGCGCAACACCTATTCCAAAAAAATTAGTGGCGAATACAACTACTAGTGGTGAAAAGCCAAGAGAGAAAAAATCGGCACAGAACAAAAATTTTGGCGAGATAAATCATGGCGATAAAACTCAAAAAATTTCACGCGCGGAAGCGCCAACAGCACAACCATCTGCAGAGAAACAGACAAAAAAGCCGACTTTCTTTGCTGCGGCGAAAGCAGCTGTTAAAAAAGCACTGGGTCGCCCTGACCAGAAGGATTAAACGCTGGCTGTATCTAGAAACCATAGAGTCCAAGGCCATAACGTTTAAATTTATGGCACCTACACCTATAGTTTCGGATATAGCAGATGAACTTGCGCAAGCCCATGCACGGCAGAAAAAAATGCTTGAAGCAAGCCATCGCTAATCAAATTAAGCAGCAACAATAAGTTAAGCAATAGGTAACAAACATTGGACAATGAAATTGTTTTTGGCTTGCATTCTGTGCAAGCCCTGTTAAAAAGCGCGCCACAACGCGTGAAAGAAATTTTTATGGTGCAAGGTCGCAATGATCAACGCTTAACAAAAATTGTTATGAGCGCGCAAAGCAATGAAATTCCTTACAAGATTGTTAATCGCAATAAGTTAGATGAATTAGTTGCCGATGAAAATCATCAAGGTGTTGTCGCAATCTGCTCCCCCGGCGAAACTCACGACGAAGCATTTTTATTTAATCTCATTACGCAATTAAAAGAACCCGCATTTTTATTAATTTTAGATGGCGTGACTGATCCGCATAATCTCGGCGCTTGTATGCGTACTGCTGAGGCAGCCGGTGTTCACGCAGTGATCGCCCCCAAAGACAAATCTGTCGGCCTCACTTCCATTGCACGCAAAGTTGCCTGTGGCGCCGCTGAAGTTTTACCCTTTGTACCTGTTACCAATCTTGCGCGCACCCTGCAAAAATTACAGGCCGCCGGCATTTGGTTATTTGGTGCCGCAGGTGAAGCAGAGACATCTGTGTACCAGGCAAAGCTCACCGGCTCTATCGGCATTTTAATGGGCGCAGAAGGTGACGGCTTGCGGCGCTTAACGCAAGAAACCTGCGATCATTTAATCAATATACCTATGGCTGGTACGGTAAGTAGCTTGAATGTCTCGGTGGCTACTGGCGTGGTGTTATTTGAAGCAGTAAGGCAACGCAACGTCAAATAACTTGATTCATTATCAGGATGTTAAGGTTAGTTAGTGCACCGCTTACGTTTAGCTTAATAGCACCGCTCAATTTTTGTTCTTGCATCTGGCAGATGAAATCCCTAGAATACGGCCCCCCAACTGGACCGAATTAATGTTTAACTCGGCCCTCTCCTTGTCTCACCATCCTGGCCTAACCGCCTAGGGGGAGGCTTAACCCGTAAGGAGCTCCAATGCGTCATTACGAAATCGTGTTTTTGGTCCATCCAGACCAAAGCGAACAAGTTCCAGCAATGGTAGAGCGTTATACCTCTACTATTAAAGCCAGCGGTGGCCAAGTACACCGTTTGGAAGACTGGGGCCGTCGCCAACTGGCTTACTCAATCAACAAAATCCACAAAGCTCACTACATGATGATGAACGTCGAATGTAGCGATGCCGTTTTGGACGAGTTGACCACCAACTTCCGTTACAACGATGCCATCCTGCGTAACCTGGTAATCCGTGAAGATGCGGCAATTACTGAAGAATCATTCATCATGAAGGCCGAGAAAGAAGGCCGCGAGCGTAAAGCCCGTCCACCACGCACTGAGCGTCGTGATGATTTCGATGCAAACGACATGTCTGATGAAGATGATGTTGATGCAGCTGATTTTGAAGAGCAGGAGATTTAATCATGGCACGTTTTTTCCGTCGTCGTAAATTCTGCCGTTTTACCGCTGAAGGCACCAAGCAAATCGATTATAAAGATATCGAAACCTTGAAAGCTTACATCAGCGAAACTGGCAAAATCGTTCCAAGCCGTATTACTGGCACCAAAGCAAGATATCAACGTCAGTTGTCTACTGCTATCAAACGTGCCCGCTTCTTGGCTTTGATTCCATACACTGATAGCCACGAGTAAGGGGTACAAGAGATGGATATTATTCTGCTCGATAAAGTAGGTAGATTAGGCAACATCGGTGACAAAGTCTCCGTTAAGTCTGGTTACGGCCGTAACTTTCTATTGCCGCAAGGCAAAGCAGTTGCAGCTAACGCAAAAAATGTTGCTGATTTTGAAACCCGTCGCGCCGGTCTTGAAGCCGCTGCTGCGAGCAAAATCGCTGAAGCAACAGCACGCGCTGAAAAGCTGGCTGAACTAACCGTCACAATCGCCGCAAACGCGGGCGACGAAGGTCGTTTATTCGGTTCAATTGGTACTCGCGATATCGCTGAAGCAATTACTGCTGCCGGCGTTGCGGTATCCAAGTCTGAAGTGCGCATGCCTTCAGGCGTATTGCGTGAAGTAGGCCAATATGACATTAATGTGCAATTGCATGCTGATGTTACTCAAGCCGTTAAGCTTGTAGTTGTTGCTGAATAAGTAAACTTCTATTGGCAAGCTGTCTAAGTAATTAGCAGTAAGAACTTGTCAGTTTTGCTGACAAGCTTGATAAAATCGGGCACTATCGATGACCTTTTGGGTTGTACTAGTGCCCGATTTTTTTTGCCCCAAAGAAAAGATTTTTTATGCCTGACCATATCTTCGAACTACCCTCTGCGAGCGAATTAGCCGCTAAAACTTCTCTACCGCACTCAGTGGAAGCCGAGCAGTCCGTGCTGGGCGGTTTAATGCTGGACAACAAGCGCCTGGATATGGTGCTGGAAGTTATTTCAGAGGCTGACTTTTTCCGCGAAGATCATCGTCTCATTTTCCACATGATGATCAAACTACAAGAAAGTAGCGAACCCCTGGACGTTATTACACTCTCGGAAGAACTACATAAACACAATGAATTGGAGCGCGTTGGCGGATTGGCCTATCTGGTCGATATGGCTAACAACACACCAAGTTCTGCCAATATAGTCGCTTACGCCAAAATCGTTCGCGAGCGCTCAACCCTTCGCCAACTCATCGCCGCCACGTCTGAAATTAGCAAATCCAGCTTTAACCCAGCGGGCCTGGATTCGGATGACCTATTGCAAATAGCGGAAAAGCGTATTGCAGATATTGCCGAAGATCGCCCCAAGGAAGGCGGCCTGGTAGGTGTTAATGACCTGCTAAAAGCCACTGTACAGCGTATAGATGAACTCTTTCGCTCCGGCAGCGACATTACCGGCGTACCCTCCGGGATTACCGAACTGGACGTACGCACCTCGGGCTGGCAACCAGGCGAGCTGATTATTCTCGCCGCGCGCCCCTCAATGGGCAAAACCGCACTGGCACTTAATTTTGTGGAATCCGCCATTTTTAGCCAAGCCAAACCCGTACTGGTTTTTAGTATGGAAATGCCTTCACCCGCGCTGATTATGCGGATGATGTCATCCGTAGGCCGCATCGACCAAAGCAAAATGCGCAACGGTAAACTTACCGAGGAAGATTGGCCCAAACTTTCATCCGCCGTCGCCAAAATGAAAGATAAGCTGCTATTTATTGACGACACAGCCGCACTTAGCCCACAAGAATTACGTGCCCGTGTGCGCCGAATTGTGCGTGAACAAGGCAACCCAGGCTTAATCATGGTGGATTATTTGCAGCTGATGCAAACCGCTGGCGTCAGTGAAGGTCGCACCCAGGAAATTTCTGAAATCTCGCGCTCACTGAAGGCCATCGCCAAAGAGTTTGAGTGCCCGGTTATTGCCCTATCGCAGCTTAATCGCGGCGTGGAACAACGCCCCAATAAACGCCCCATGAATTCCGATTTGCGTGAATCAGGCGCTATTGAGCAGGACGCGGATATTATTCTTTTTATCTATCGCGATGAATACTACAACGAAGATAGCCCCGACAAAGGCATGGCTGAACTTATTATCGGCAAACAACGCAACGGCGAAATCGGTACCTGTCGCGCTGCGTTTATCGGCAAATACACGCGCTTTGATAATCTCGCGCCGGAATATTTTCAGAATGATGGATATTGATTCTGCGGCAATGCATCCGCAATTTAATACAGAAAAATTTATCCCTTAAATAAATAAATAGAGCCAAACCCTAAACTCAATATCAACACTGTAATAGTAATAAGTGAAACCAACATTACCATTCCCACCGTCAATATCGAACTTGCAAACATGAAGCCCTCAGCTTCAGGAATGCGCATAAAAATTGAAATACCAGAATAGAGAAAATAAATAGTATAAAAAATTGCGCCCACACCGACCAACATAATTAGCACTGGAGCAGGATAGAGCATAGTAAAACCTGCAAAAAAAATCGGCGTTGCGGTATAGGCCGCAAACACAATACAACGCGACAAGCTTGGCGAAGAATCATAAGTTCGCGACATCCACTTAACAAATGCCCCCATCACACCTAAGCCAACAAGTATTGCAAAATACATTAACGCACTCATAATAAATGCGCTTGATTCCGTCAGTACCACTGTTGGATTTTTACTAACCGTCCAACCAATTTTTGTTGTGCCTATGTAAGTAGACGCCGCCGGAATTAGCGCCAAAATCAATGTAGGTAAATAATATTTGTAACCAATGCTTTCATCCGTATCGCGAATTGCTTCCCATTCTTTTGCTGTATGAAGAAAGAGCCCAGTGACATGCGCAATCATAGTCAACCTCCGGAAAAGTTTTGCAAAGCATCTATACAAAAAATACTAGGCAAAATAGTAGTGAATTAAACAACCATTAACTCTGGTTGATGGATGAAGCACACAACCTACATTACTGTTGGCTTATATTTATTGATAATCAACTGCAAGTCTGCCCACATTTGCTCTGCATTATGGGGTGGCGCAAATGAACCTATATAGGCTGATTGAGGGTTAACAATATAAATGCGCGCAGAGTGATCGACTTTATAATCATTTTCAATATCGCCCGGCATATCTATTCCAGCGGGAATATTCAATACAGCGCCCGCCTTTACTGCACTGCGACTATAGTCTGACCCAAAAAAATGAGCAACCTTGGCCAGCTCAAAATTACTACTGCTTAAACCTTGTATCTGCGCATGAAAAAATGCAGTGTAAGCTTTCATTTTGTCGGGCGTATCGCGCTCGGGATCAAGGCTTATGAAAATCACTTGCAATGGAAAATGTGATTGTGAATTATATTGCTGCGCCAGCTGTAATACTTTGCCTAGTTTTTGTAATTCTAAGGGACAGAAGTCCGGGCAATTTGTGAATCCGAAAAATATCAAACTCCAATGGTTCGCAAAATTTTCCGCAGTAAATACTTCTCCTTTATTTTTCTCTAGCTTTACATCTACCAAGGCTTTTGGCATAGACAAAAGCTGCGCAGAATGTAGCTGTGGCGCAGCAACAAACAGATATAACCCTAGCGCCAAGCCAACGCCCACCGTTATCACAACAACAATTATTCCTACAATCCACTTATTCATTGTTGGCTTGCACCGATGCCATAAATTGTTGTCGGGTGCCATCATTAAACATTAATGTAACACTGACTTGATCATTTATTTGTTGCTGTTGCTGTGGTTTTATTAACATCAAATGTGTTGCACCGGGACTAAACTCTACCGAAGTTCCGGCAGGAATTTCCAAAGTTTCCACAAGGTCCATTTGAACTTTATCTTTTACAATTTTCGTTTGATGCAACAATACTTGCGCGTAACCGGCGGCACTAATATGAGTAATTGTTAATGCTTGTTTATTATTATTGATGAGTCGCAAATAAGCTGCATGGCTTGTAACTCCAGGGGGAGCTAACTTTACCCACGCATCTTCGACGATTAATTGTGCAGCCGATGCGCTAAACACAAAACTGAGAAAGGGCATCAATAACAATATTTTTATTGCTATTGATGCATTTTTTTGAATTGCCATTAGCAAACAATAACCATGGCAAATTTTATAAAGTAATTTGCCATCTAACATAATGGTCAACTAAAAGTATGAGAAATAATAACATTAGATGAACGATAGAAAACTTAAACGTATCCATCGCCAAATTAGCGGCTGGGCGATACTTCATTAACCACGCGAAATGCATAAAGCGCAAATTCAAGCAGCAAGCAACCACCAAATACAGCACTCCTGACATTCCCACCAAATAAGGCAACAAGCAAACTACAAATAATAATACTGTGTAGAGCAAAATAACCGTTTTGGTAAATTCAATTCCGTGAGTCACTGGCAACATGGGAATATTCGCTTTTGCGTAATCATTACAGCGATGTATAGCTAGTGCCCAAAAATGTGGTGGTGTCCAGGTAAACACTATCATTACCAATAGCAATGCATTGGCATCAACACTACCAGTAATTGCTGTCCAACCTAACAATGGCGGCATAGCACCAGCCAAGCCCCCGATAACAATATTTTGTGGTGTCGCGCGCTTTAACACCATGGTATATACCAGCGCATAACCAAATAGACTGGCCAAAGTTAAGTACGCTGTTAAAGCATTTACGGTAAACAATAAAAGCAAAAAACCAACCACCGCAAGCGTTATAGCAAAGCTTACTGCCTGCACAGTAGAAAGCCGTCCTTTGGGCAAGGGGCGCGCGCTGGTGCGCGCCATTTCAGCATCTATTTTTTGATCCAGAACATGGTTAAAAGCTGCCGCTGCTCCAGACAGCATAGCGATGCCCAGGCTTCCCATAAGAACCAGATATAAATTCGGCAAGCCGGGGGTAGCCAAGACCATTCCCACCCAGGCAGTTAACACTAAAAGGGCTACGACTCGCGGCTTGGTGAGCTGATAGTAGTCGCGCCAATAGCCGCCAGCTGGGCTTTTTCCCGCTACGGTAGCGGTGCTGTTTCCGTTTGTCATAAATGCTCCTAAGACGCAATTGAGACAGGCGCGCTCTGCGAGCCCCGTCGTTGATAAATTTGATAGACAAACACTACGACTAACATTAGTAAATTCGCGGCTACAAAATTATGCGCTACTGCATTCATTAACGGAAGGTAAGCCACGATATTGATAACACCCAGACAGAACTGCAGCGCCAATAAGCTTGCTATTCCCAACGCAAGTCTGCGCATGGTTTTTGTTTGCGAGCGACGCCAGGCGAGATAGGCAAAGCTGCCGAGCAAGGTTAAAGTCACAAATGCACCCAGACGATGCAATACATGAATACTGAGACGCGCATCCGCCGACAAGACTCCAAATTGGTAACTTGCATGCCCAAGTGGTAAGGAAAAGGCTGATGACAAACTGAAATGTTGCGGCCAACCCGCCTCGCACACCGGCAAATCATGGCAGGCAACTGCGGCGTAATTGGCCGATGTCCAACCGCCCAGCCCTATCTGCATGATCAATACCAGCAACGCCACCCAGGCAAAAGGATATAAGCTGGTAAGCTTAGGCTCTGCGGCAAAAACCATGGGCTTGGCAGCCTGCATGCGCAATAACACCAACGTACTCAACAAACTAAAACCACCTAGCAGGTGCCCCATTACCACTAACGGCAATAAATTCAATGTTACAGTCCACATGCCTAAAGCAGCCTGAAACATCACTAACAGTAAAATAAACGTCGCAAGAACTCGGCATTGCTTAAGCCATTGGCTCAGTAAAAAAATAAACGCCACACTGAGACCCAAAAGCCCGGCGAGGTAGCGATGATGCATTTCGTTGTAAGCTTTGTGTGGAACTATTTGTGCACCGGGAAAATCCTCTAGCGCCTGCGCAACCTGTGTTGGATGCTCTGGCACAGCAATAAAACCATAACAGCCCGGCCAATCAGGGCAGCCCAACCCGGCTTCGGTTAAGCGCGTATAAGCACCTAAAACAATTGTTCCCAACGCTAAAGCAATGGCTATATTAATTAAAATTTTAAACATGCCTAGACCCCTGCCCGATCATAATTCATCAACCGCAACAAGTCGGTGCGTATATCTTTGCCAACACCCAGCATCACTGCAGGATCAAGTGATACCGGATAACGCAACAGCACCATGCCCTGTTGATTAACAATTAAAATATGATTTTGTAATTCCGGCTCGGAGGTTTTCGGCGCTTGCCAAGTAATAAATGAAAATTTTGCGAGTTCTGCGGGAGATTGTTCCGCGACGATTAACGCATTGAATTCATCTTGCTTACGTCCGAAGCCTATATAAAGTTGTTGCATGGTATAGAGCGCTATTTCGCAATTGGCATCACATTGCTGAGCTTGGACATACACTAAATGCCAACGCAATTGCGGATGTTCGGTTGCTGGCAATAATTGGATCTCGTGATCAAGCCACTGCCCTTTATTACTGACACCGGCATTGAACCATCCATATTGCAACGCTAGTTTTGCAGCAATAAGCGGCAAACTACTGCATAAAATAAATAAAAATAAAAACTTTGATTTACTAAGAGTGCGATTACTTTTGTTCATCGGAAGCTACCTTTTTTGCGCTCGCCGCCAAAGCAACTATCAACACAGCAAGCGCCAACAGAAACCACTGCAGCGCGTAAGCACGATGACGTTCTGGTGGCATAACTACGGTTTGATAATGCACAACATAGGGCGAGTTTTGCAGTTGATATATAACACCAGCATAAAGCGGTCGTTTTAGATAAGAACCTAATGCCTCAAGATCCAATTGCTGAATACGCATCGGCCACTGGCCATTATCTTCAAAATTTTGTCCAAGCCGAATCCCTCCAAAATGAGTACGCAATATACCTTGAATATTGAAATTCGTCGGCACATCAACACTCGGTAATTGTCCGCGCGCTCCCGGTGCGAGCAACCATCCTAAATTTACTAATATTACATCTGCAGTCGCATCTACCTGCATGGGGACAATAACGTCGTAACCCACTTGCCCTTTCACAATTTGATTATCAAGCAACCAAACCGCTGGCACTAGCCAATGGGCTTTGGCAGAGACATTCAAACCATCTGCAACTTCAGGAAGCAAGCTATGTATCGCTTGTGCAGTGACCGGACCGTCTTGTTGTATTTGCGCGAGATGTTGCAAGAGTTGAGTTTTGTCTGCAGCGCGTTTTAACTGCCATGCAGACAAACCAAATAATATACTGGCCGCAATCAGCGTAATGATTAACCAACGGAGATGAATGACCCAGCAACGATTAAACGCTATAATTTGCATGCACCCACTCCGAGGCTATACCAACATGCTATTTAAAGCGTTATTAGTTGCTTTACTACTTTTTGTCATTTTCAATTTATTTCAAGCATTGTATTACATGGTAAAAAACAATGAGCAGCAGCCCCATTTATCAAAATTTCTAGGCCGCCGCTTATTGTTTTCGGTATTCATAATTCTCTGCATTCTTGTGGCTATCGCCACTGGCTTTATTACTCCAAACCAGCGGCCTTATTAATCAAGGATTAAAGAATATAAACCACGACAAACAAAGTTAACCACACAACATCAACAAAATGCCAATACCAGGAAGCTGCTTGAAATACAAAGTGACGCTCGGGAGTGAAGTGGTTTTTAAGCAAAATACGCAAGAACACTACGCTCAATAAAATTGCTCCAAGCGTTACGTGGAAGCCGTGAAAACCAGTCAGCAAGAAAAAGGTATTGCCATAAACACCAGTGTTCAAACGTAAGCCCAGCTCATGATAGGCGTGGATATATTCGCCCACTTGTTGGTACAAAAACGCTGCGCCTAACAAAATAGTAATTGCTAGCCAAATTTTTAACTGCAAGCGCTTACCTTGCTCCAACCCTACATGGGCAAAATGCAAAGTAACTGACGAAGCTAATAAAATAATGGTGTTGTAAAGCGGCGCACCCTGCCAAGGCATTGCATGGCTTTCTGTACCACCTGGAGTTTTAATCAACGGCCATACCGCATGAAAATGTGGCCAAAGTATCTCTCCAGTCATAGCTTTAGCACCAGCACCGCCTAACCAGGGCACAGATATTATTCTGGCGTAAAACAGGGCGCCGAAAAACGCCATGAAAAACATAACTTCAGAAAAAATAAACCAACTCATACCTTGGCGAAATGAACGATCCATTTGCGCACTGTATAGTCCTTCCATAGATTCGCTAATAACATTCTTAAACCAACCTGCCAGCATAAAGAACAATAATGCCAAGCCAGCGATTAACAAATAAACACCAAACCCGCTGCGATCACGGGTGAAATCATTTACCCAGTGCGCCGCACCATAACCTATAAGAAATAAAGCTACCGCGCCGACTATTGGCCAGGAACTTTGACTGGGAACGTAATATTTTTCTGAACTATTGTGCATGCTGTGCTCTCCCGCTGCTGGCGACTTCTCAATAAATTTATTAAAAAAAATTTCGGAAACCAAATCATTAAAATTTTTAAATCATGAAAACATGTAACATTATTGTGCAACAACTCTATATAACGTATACGATAAAGTAACCGTTTTTGTCTCAGCCGGCAGTGCAGGATCTATATAAAACTGCAATCGCATAAGCTTACTTTCTTTACCTTGTAGTGGTTGTTGGGTAAAACAAAAACATTCCATTTTTTTAAAAAACTGCGCAGCTTGTCCAGGAGAAACCGAAGGTACCGCTTGGGCAATCATTGCTTCTGAAGTCAAATTCTCAACTCTAAAATTAACCACCCTGACTTCACCAGGGTGCACAGTAACGCGCGGTACTTCTGGCGCAAACGTCCACGGAATAGACTTATCAACAGTTGCCAAAAACTCAACGCTAATCTCGCGCTGCAAGTCGACTGTAGTCGCAGCAATTGCACTGCTATTTGCCGTCTTCCCATTCAAACCGGTTAATTTGCAAAAAACGCTGTAAAAAGGAATTAACGCAAAAGTAAATGCGAACATGCATGCGCCGATCAATAATAATTTGTACAACAATGGCTTATGCATGCTCGCAACTATCTCGGTAATTTTTTTTATTTAACGTGCGGTGGTGTTTCAAAAGTGTGATATGGCGCTGGTGATGGAATAGTCCACTCCAAGCCCTCAGCCCCTTCCCACACTTGATCTGTCGCTTTCACGCCTTTCCTGCGGATGGCTTTAAAAATCACCGCAAGGAATATAAGTTGCGACAAACCAAACAAGAAACCACCAATACTAATGAACGCATTGAAATTCGCAAACTGTAACGCGTAGTCTGGAATTCTGCGTGGCATTCCGGCAAGGCCAACAAAATGCATAGGGAAAAACAACATGTTGACCGACACTAGTGAACACCAGAAATGCAATTGGCCCAGACGTTCGTCATACATAACGCCGGTCCATTTTGGCAGCCAATAATAAACAGCAGCAACAATCGAAAAGACTGCACCAGTTACCAATACATAATGAAAATGCGCCACTACGAAATATGTATCCTGATACTGGAAATCAGCAGGAACTATGGCAAGCATTAGCCCTGAAAAACCACCGATGGTGAACAAAACTATAAACGCCAGTGCAAACATCATAGGGGTTTCAAAGGTCATGGCACCGCGCCACATTGTCGCCACCCAGTTGAATACTTTTACTCCAGTCGGCACCGCAATCAACATAGTGCTGTACATAAAGAATAATTCAGCGGTTACTGGCATACCAGTAGTGAACATGTGATGCATCCAAACAATAAAAGATAAGAATGCGATACTTGATGTGGCCCACACCATTGATTCATAACCAAACAAAGGCTTACGTGCAAACGTAGGCACAATGCTCGAAACAATACCAAAAGCAGGCAAAATCATAATATAAACTTCTGGATGCCCGAAGAACCAAAAAATATGCTGGAACATTATCGGGTCGCCGCCGCCTGCCGCATCAAAGAAGCTGGTGCCAAAATATTTATCGGTCAACACCATGGTCACTGTGCCCGCAAGTACCGGCATAACGGCTATCAGCAAAAACGCAGTAATCAACCAAGTCCAAACAAACAGCGGCAATTTCATCCAGGTCATGCCAGGAGCACGCAAGTTGAAAATTGTCACGATGACATTCATGGCACCCATAATTGAGGATATGCCGAGCAAGTGAACGGCAAACACAAAGAACGCAGTGCTATCACCACTGTATTTGGTAGACAGGGGTGCATAGAATGTCCAGCCAGCAGCTGGTGCACCACCATCCATAAACAAGGTTGATAATAAGATAGTGAATGAAAAAGGGAGAATCCAAAAACTCCAGTTGTTCATGCGCGGCAAAGCCATGTCTGGAGCACCAATCATCATCGGCACTAACCAGTTAGCCAAACCGACAAATGCTGGCATAACGGCACCAAACACCATGATCAATCCATGCAGCGTAGTCATCTGATTAAAGAATTGAGGCTGCACCAATTGCAATCCAGGCTGAAATAATTCAGCACGGATTACCATCGCAAATATCCCGCCAATAAAAAACATCAGCAACGAAAACAATAAATAAAGCGTGCCTATGTCTTTATGGTTGGTGGTGTACAACCAGCGAGTTATCCCGCCGCCTGGTTTATGGTCATGATGCGCATGATCATGATCGGTATGTGCAGTTGCGCTATGTTCATTAGTACTCATCTTTTACTCCTTAGCCGGCATAGCGGCGGCTACATCTTTCGCCTGCACCAGATCACCTGTGTCATTACCCCAAGCATTACGCTCATAAGTAATTACGGCAGCAATTTCACTGATACTGAGTTGTTTTCCAAAAGCCTGCATCGCTGTACCGGCCCTACCTAAAATGACAGTTTGTAGATGTAAAGGTAAATTTTTAGTCGCAACCACACTACCTTTCAAGGCAGGGAATACGCCAGGCAAGCCTTCACCGCTAACCTGATGGCAAGGAGCGCAGCGCGCTTCATAGGTTTTTTGTCCAAGCGCCATTAAATCTTCTTTGGTCATAGGCGCCAGAGCTTGCGCATCGGCTTGCGCCTTCGCAGTTGCTTCAGCCTGCTCTTTAACCCAGGCATCGAATTCTGCAGGAGCTTTCACTTCCACTACAATTGGCATAAAACCGTGGTCTTTACCACACAGCTCCGCACACTGGCCGCGATATACGCCAGGCTGATCAACACGCGTCCAAATTTCATTAATGAAGCCAGGGTTAGCGTCTTTCTTAATGGCAAAAGCTGGCACCCACCATGAGTGAATAACGTCATCTGATGTCATTAAGAAACGAATTTTTTTACCGGTAGGTAACACCAGAGGGCGATCCACTTCACGCAAATAATGCTCGCCTTTTTCGGCGGTATTATGGATCTGCGCACTTGGAGTAGATAGCAGCGAATAATATTCGATAGGGTAATCGAGATATTTGTAATGCCACTTCCACTGGGATCCAGTTACTAATATAGAGATGTCAGATTTAGAAGCATCTTCCATTTCTAGCAAGGTCTTAGTAGCAGGGATGGCCATAACGATTAAAATAGCTACCGGTATAGCAGTCCAAAGTATTTCCATTTTGGTACTGCCATGGAACTGTGCCGGCTGTACGCCACGCGCTTTACGGTGACGCAATATCGCCCAAAACATCAGGCCGAAAACCACCACTGCAATAGCACAACAAATATAAAAAATAACCATATGCAAGCTATATACATCATGGCTAATGCTGGTGACACCCTGCGTCATGTTAAACGACGATGCCTCAGCCAGCAGCGGCAGACTGCAGCAGCTAAGCAACAGCCACACTAAAAAATTCCGGTTACTAAAATATCGCTTCATACGACCCCTACTATATTTTTGCATTTTGCAAATCAACTAACGACAGAGCAACCATCCAACAATCAGCGCGAAAAACCACACCGTCGCCAGAACCAAAAGCATTTTATGGATATGTTGCACAACTAAACAGGCTATTAATGAGCGCCTATCACCTCAAACACCAGCAAAAACTGCTAATTGTGATCTCCTATTTTTCGCTCAAGTAGTTGAATACCATTGAGCTACTACGAAGAGATTTCTTTTTAATGCGCGGCTAATATTTAATCTTTTAGATCAAATAAACACCTGTTTTGTGTTTGCAGCTCTCAGGGACGAGAACCAGACATCGCGACAAAAAACATAACAATAATTATTGAGTGGTTTTTAACTGACAGATCCAACCGCAAAATTGTATAGCAATTTAAGCAGCAGCTGCCACAGTTGGCCGCCACCTTATATCAGCTGACATTTTTTTTCAAGGATGGTCTTTTCATAGGTCAAAAAAACCAATTACAGCAGAATACTCAGCCTGAATAACCGCTATTTTGTGTATAAATTCAACGCAATGTGGGTATACGAGCAAGCACTTTTAAAGGGTCACACAAAAATCACGCGAACAATTTTTCCCTAAACATAAAAAATATCGCGCCAAGCAAACACAATCCCGCCCATAAATAATCCAGCTTAATGGGCTCCTTTAAATAATAAATGGCGAAGGGTACAAAGACACTAATACTAATCACTTCTTGTAAAATTTTTAATTGCCCGACGCTCATAACCGTGTGACCAATACGATTGGCCGGTACCTGCAGGAGATATTCAAACAACGCAATTCCCCAACTGATGAACGCAGCAATAAGCCAGGGTTTATGACTAAGCTCTTTTAAATGCGCATACCACGCAAAGGTCATAAACACATTGCTGCAGATAAGTAGCAGGATAGTAATACTGGTGGGCGGCATAATGACTACTCGCTATTTATTATTGGCCCCTATTTATGATCGACCCCTATTTATTTTCGGCGTTCGGCAAATCCAGTTTTTTCCCCGCGAGATAAGAGGCCACTATGCTTACGCACCAACAGATAATAAATACCCATTTGGCTTCATTTGCATAAGACCCCGGCTGACTCATCATTTTATCAATAAAATCAGACACGGCAGCTGGATCAAGCGGCAGAGATCCGTCGACAAGCTTATCGGAAACTTGCCCTGCGATTTCCATAGTCACACGAAAGTAATAGGTTGCGGCAATGAGTGAGGGGCCCAGGTAAATCAATCCACTTCTATATTGTTTTAACCACAACAACCCTGCTCCCGGCAGAATAAGTGCAGAATATAAAGCGGCTTTGGTAGATTTTTGCATAAATATTATTCCATCACTAATTGCTCAAGTCGATAAAATCCCGCACCATCTTCGCTAAGATTGTCGGCCAAATAGGGCAAAGCTTGTTCCATGGCCGCCCACAACGTCCACGGAGGATTAATAACAAATAAACCGCTGGAATTCATACCGTACTCCGGGTTATCTGCAGCGATACCCAATTCAAATAATTGAATATTTTTAATACCACTTTTCTTAAAGGCCCGCTCCATTTCATCAATACGCTGACGCAATACTACTGGATACCAAATCACAAAAGTACCCGTGGCAAAACGTTTGTGCGCAGCAATAACTTGCTTTACCACGTCTTGATAATCACTTTTAATTTCATAAGATGGATCAATAAAAACTAACGCGCGACGATCCGGCGGCGGCAAGAGTGCTTGCATACCCGCAAACCCATCATCATCAGTAATCGTGACCCGCTTATCTTTACCGACAGCTTCCGTTAATAAACGCCAATCGGTGCTGTGTAGCTCATGCAAAAATAAACGATCATCAACCCGCAAAACTGACTGCATTAACAGCGGCGAACCGGGGTAATTCTGTAACCGCTCAGTTGGGTTATAGCTTTTAACCGCATTAACATATTCTTTCAACAACGCGGGTAAATCTGCTTTCTCCCATAACTTGCCAATACCATCATCGAATTCACGGTTTTTGAGCGGCTGACTGTTGCCAAATTTATACGCGCCAGCACCCGCATGAGTATCAATAATACGCAGCGGTTTTTCTTTTTGCGTCATGTAGGTCAAAGTGTGTATCAATAAGCTGTGCTTAAGCACATCGGCAAAATTACCGGCGTGATACGCGTGACGATAGCTAAGCATGGAAACATCCTGAAAATGAATGGTCAGATTATAGCGGAATTTCCTAACGAAACTTTGAGACTTTCATCCGCTAAGGTAAAGTGGCGGTCATTGCAGCTTAGGATCATCCATTTTGAATGCCCCCCAACCTCCAGCTTGTGTGCTACGGCTTAGTTACTTAGGGCTTTGTTACTCAGGGTTTTGTAAAATGTTGTTCACTCAATACTGCAAGAGCTACAAGAACTGCAAGAGACTATTCTGCAAACGACTATTGTCACCGCTCTTGATGACATTAGCCTTGTCACTTAATTCCGCATGGGCCGAAACCAATCCTGAAATTAGTATTGCAGGCGGCCCAGTCACGCTGCGAGATAACATTCGGCAATATCTAACGATTGCCGATGAAAAATGCTCATCCCCTCTGTGGCGCTTGCAATCGTTGCTCGGCGAAGCGGACCAGGAAATAGACCTCGCAGCCCAGGCAGTGGGCTACTACCAGCTCACATTTACCACCAAACTTACACAGAACAATAATTGCTGGCAGCTGCACATCGACCTCACACCTGGCGAAGCAGTAAAGATCAGCGACTTACGCGTGCTTGTTAATGGCGATGGTGAAGATGACGCTATATTCCAACAGTTGGCGCAAACACCCAACATAAAAGTGGGCGACACGTTAAATCATGGGCGTTATGAAAGTTTAAAAAATCGTATTCTGACAATGGCAAGCAGCCGCGGCTATTATGATGGTCACTTTGAAGTGGCAAAAATACTTGTTAACACTGGCAATAATACTGCGGCGATTGATTTAATTTATACCACAGGCCGTCGCTACCGCTTCGGTGAAATTCGCATCTCGCACAATATTCTCTCTGAAGATTTTTTGCGGCGTTACCTAAATATCAGCAGGGGTGATTATTATGATACGGATAAATTATTAGAATTAAAAAATCTCTACAATGCCTCTAATTATTTTAACGTGGCAACAGCATCACCCGACATCCAAAATATCACAAATTATGAAGTGCCCATTGATGTTGTACTCGAAGAGCGTAAACGTCGCGCCTACTCCTATGGTGCTGGCATAGCAACGGATACAGGGCCGCGTTTATTGTTGGGCTTTGAAGATCGCTACGTGAATGATTCCGGGCATAGCATAAAAGCAGATCTTAGTGACTCTAAAATAAAAACCAACGCACTACTAAGTTATAACATTCCACTGCAACAGCCATCCTATGAATTTTTGAAATTCTATACCGGCTACGATAGAGAAGAAATCGACATTAGCGACAGCCGAAAGAAAACTCTGGGCACTAGCTATACCTATTACCAAAATAATCACTGGCTACATACTTATGCCATCGATATTGAAAATGAAGCTTCGCGCGTCAACGACGACGATTTTAAATACACCCATTTACTGATTCCTTCCGTTACTTTTTCGCGCACCCAAACTGACGGCCAGCCTTATCCATTAGCAGGGTGGCGTTTGCTCGGCAAGCTATCAGGCTCACCAAAAACATTGGGCTCTGATCTCAGCTTTTTACAATTTTATGCGCAAGCAAAATATATTTATTCGCTACCAGTGGGACGGTTACTGCTACGCACCGAACTAGGTACAACCAAAACAGATGATATTGATCAGCTACCCGTTTCAAAACGTTATTTTGCCGGGGGCGATGCCAGTGTGCGCGGCTACGCTTATAAATCGCTAGGCCCAGCGGATAGCGCTGGAAATATAATTGGCGGCAATAACTTATTGGTAAGTAGTATTGAGTACGATTATTTAATATTACCTAAATGGGCACTCGCCACCTTTTATGATGTAGGTAACGCCGCAGATAATTTAAACCTTAAACCAAGGCATAGTGCCGGTATTGGTGTACGTTGGATTTCCCCTATAGGCCCCGTTCGCGTTGATATTGCCCACGCCTTTGATGACGACAAAGGCTGGGGCATACACCTGACTATGGGCCCAGATCTGTAATCCGAATGCAAACGAAACGTTCAACCTTAAACATAGCACCTTGAAGTAGCAAATATTTCGCAACCGAAAATTTATCACTGACTGAAAACTTATTACTGAAGAACAGATGAAAAAAATATTTTATTATTTGCAATCGAGCCAGTGGATAAAGCGATTTTTCTTATGGTCATTCGCATTGCTGGCCATTTTTATTCTATTGCTCAGCGCAATCGTATCCACGCAATCCGGTAGTCGCTGGGTAGTTACACACGCCGCACAAATGGCAGATGTTCAACTCGGAAGTTTTAAGGGGAACTTATTAACCGGCCTGGATATTGTTAGCCTTGATTGGAATAAAAATGAACTGCACATCCACGCCGAAAAAATTTCGTTCCGCTGGCAACCCCTGGCTCTTTTCTATACTGCTGTATCCGTACAATCTTTCTCAGCAGAAAAAATTCGTGTGCAGCTCCCTGCAACTAAAGAAGCGGAAAATGTACCTGAGCCAGAACACTATAACTGGCCCAGCCTGGCGCTGCCATTGCGCATTGAACTGGGAGGGCTAAAGTTACACGACATACAGGTTCAGCAAGATAATAAAGAAGTATTATTAAATAGCATTAGCGGCTCCTTAAGCCTTGGCACCTTTCATCTACGCATTAATGATTTGGTGTTAGATAACCAACAATTTAATATTGCCACCAAGGGCACTATGGATTTGCGCTACCCCTACAATCTGGATATAAAAAGTCAATGGCAATATAAAACCGAAACACAAAACATTGCGCCCAGCAGCAGAGCAAAAATGAGTGGCGAAGCAAAGATTAGTGG
Organism: Gammaproteobacteria bacterium; assembly: GCA_025362015.1. GTDB lineage: Bacteria > Pseudomonadota > Gammaproteobacteria > Pseudomonadales > Cellvibrionaceae > Cellvibrio. Next base: position 21,473 of record JANYIO010000266.1, read on the forward strand.
CGATATAAAAAAAATAACGGTAGTACATAACCTGAAACAACCGGTACTCGTAACAAGTACAGCCACGATTAAACCTGCTTTGCATTCAAAGAAACAAAAACCTGATGCGGATATTATTATCGAATGGTCGCAACAAGATCTTCCGTCTACACCCTTGGAAAATCAAAATAAATTTCTAAAAGAAATCCTCACAACGCAAGGCCATTTACAAATTACTGGCTGGCTGGACAGCTACACTATTCAAGGCACTACCACCGAGAAAACCATTGAATCGCAACTGACGACTGACATTAATATAAAAGGTACGCGCAACGCTGCCACGCCAAGCGAAAAAAGCAGCATGATGTGGCAATTTGAAAAAGTTATTATTAGCAATGAGCCATTAGTCAATATTCCTGATAATCCACAAAAAAACTCTTTGCAAAAAAGCTATTTGCAAAAAAATTATTTGCAATTAGCGGGCAATATTAAATGGTCACCAGCAATCAATTGGAATTTAACACTGCATGGAGAACACTTTAATACGGGCCAGCTATTTGCCGACTGGCCGAGCGATTTACAAATAAATATTGCGACCACCGGCGAGTTTAAAAATCAACAGGATTTTTCCGCGCCCAATTGGCGCACAACGATTAGCCAACTCAGTATTCAAGGTGAGTTACGCGGCTTACATTTGGAAACTCAAGGCACCGTGAATTTTGATGGCAACCAATGGCAATCCTCTAACATTAACATTGCGCTCGGCGCCAACCAATTATATTTAAAGGGCAAAGCCGGAAAGGATCTAGTACTGGAATGGAATATAAATGCGCCGCTGCTGAATCAGATTGACCCCGGCGTGAATGGCAGCGTTATTTCTTCAGGATTTTTCAATGCTGCTGCCATAGATAATAACAATATTAGTAAGGATAATAACAACACTAAAAAGGATAATGCAAAAGTCGCGAATGATAAAACCAAAATAAAAATGCAAATGAATGCGCAAATCAATCGCTTTTCCTGGCGAGGATATTCAGCAGATAAATTAATTCTTAATTTACAATCCAAGGTTAAAGATATTTATCAACTAACACTGGATGCAGATCATTTACAACTGCAGGAGCAGCGTATATCCAGCATCAACATTAAAGGTGATGGTAGTGTTGCACAACATAATTTAACCGGAGTTTTGCAAAGCCCCACTTATGGAACGCTTGACTTTGGTTTGGACGGCACTTGGAAAAACAAGCTATGGCAAGGAAAATGGCGCAACCTTTCCATGCTACTCAAAAAAATTCCTCGCTGGTATCTATCATCAAGCTCAATCATGCAAGCAGATCAATCGCATTTTGAATTAGGTCGGCTGTGTTTAACGACTGCAGGTGATGTTACTGTTGAAACCCAATCAATGCTGAATCAAAATTTATTACCGCACAGCAACGTGGATGCTAATGTATTAGATAAATTAACCGGTAAAACCACCGCAGAAAGCGATGTAGCGACTCAGGAATCACCGCGCATATGTATTGCCAGCAAATGGAATAGTGGTGCAGATTTATTGGCGTCTGTGAGCGCGGTCGCCGTACCCTTACGTCAAGCACAAGCCTGGTTTAAACCCGAGGTTACTTTGGCGGGAGTCGTGGATGCGCAACTATTATTGCAAGCGGCTGCGAACCATCCGCTCTCTGTAGAAGCTCACCTGCAAACCCGCAGTGCGCAATTCATTTATCAGTTTCATGGCGGCAATACTGAAGTCTACCCACTCAAGGAAGGTAAGCTGGATGCAACCTTAAAAAACAATCTGCTTTACACATCGCTAGTGATGGATTGGGGCAAATACGGCGTCATTAACGCAGATAATAAATACACTATTGCCGATAAAAAAATTCAGGGAAAGTTATCAGCGTCATTACCTGATTTAGCGCCCCTGGAAAGTTTATTGCCTTCTTTGGATGATATACATGGCGCGGCAAGTGCTGCAATTATTGTGCAAGGCACTATCGATAACCCGGCGGTTACTGGCAATCTTACTCTCAGTAATGGCAGTGCTAACGTGCCAAAATTAGGGCTGGAGCTAAAAGAAATTTCACTCCAACTCACGAGCCAGGAGGCAAATTTAATTCATGTCAATGGTCAACTTTTATCTGGCGATGGCCGTTTAATGCTGAAAGGTGAGATCGCAAATATAGGGGCTGAAAACTGGCAGTGTCACGGCAATATTTTTGGCAACGGCATTCGTATTATTCAACAGACACAATTGTCTGCAACCATCAGCCCCAACTTAACCTTCACAGCAGATACACACGCCATTAATTTAAATGGTAGTACCGAAATTCCCTGGGCACGCACCGCGATTAAAACCTTACCTGCGTCTGCCACTCGCGCATCTAACGACGTTACTATTTTGGAATCCGAAAATTATGGCCCACAACAGCGTGCAGAAAAAACGTCCATTCCATTTTATACCAATGTCATTTTATATTTTGGTGACGATGTGCGCTTCAAAGGATTTGGTTTGGATGGGCAGCTCACTGGAAAAATTAATGTTTTAAAAGAACAGAATCGACAAACTCTCACTACCGGTTTCGTGGCGATCAATAATGGAATTTACAAAGCTTACGGGCAGGAGTTGACCATCGAGCGCGGCCGTTTAATATTTCAAGGGCCCTACGATAATCCGGGCTTGGATATACGCGCAATACGTACTATAGAAACTGCGACCAGCGCCGGCCAAGCCGTTGTTGCCGGCCTGGAAATTGGCGGGACTCTACAACACCCTAAAAGTACGGTGTTTGCCATTCCTACGCTCGAAGATAGTAAAGCCATGGCACTGCTGGTAACCGGCAAAGCGCTGGACCAATTATCCAATGGTGATGCCTATTTAGTTATTGCCGCAATGAGTAGCATGGGCGTGGAAAATGAATCCAGTATCACCGCAGATATTGCGCATTTTTTTCGCCTCGATGAAATCACCATCAAAGCCGACAAAGGTTTAGATCAAAGTTCATTGTGGATGGGAAAATACATAACACCCAGATTATTTGTGCGCTATGTGGTGGGATTATTTGATCAAGCTTTTACGCTGGGAATGCGCTACCAAATTACGAACAAATTACGCATCGAAGTAGAGTCCGGGAAAACACAAAGTGTGGATGTGATTTATAAAATCGAGCATTAATATTTTATTTTTTTAGCTGCTGATAATCTATGCCAGTAACGTGACTGATGAGTTGAAGGTAGCGTTCAACATGTTCATTCGAATTAAACAAATAATCCGTATGCCAGCCAATTAATGCCAAATGGTCAACCGGCCATCTCGGCAAAATTAGCCAATTTTTTCGCTCTGCAGATTCAACGACAACAACACCATCATTAGGTACATTTTCAATGCCGCCAATCTGGCTGGCAAATTTTAGTATTGCGGAAAACTTATTGCCGGCGAGCGCATCACCCGCAATCGCGTAATAAGTTATGCCTGCGGCATCAGGACAGTCGCGATTAAATGCCGCACAAGCCGCCGTCGTTAAATCTAATAATCCTTGCGCACGCGATGGCAAAAAATTGAGAATTTTTTCAGTCACATACGTACCGCCAGCAGCGACATCGGCATCCGCCACAGGCGAACCATCGTGCGGCGTACCAATAGTGGTAAGCACTAAAACTCTGGCGCTAAGCGTTGGGTTTTGATGCAGCGCCAGGCGTGCATCAAGCCCACCCATACTATGCGCGATAATATAAATTTCATCGTCTGGGAAAGTGTTTTTAAGAATTAATTCCGCGAGCCTATCGGCGCGCATTTGCACTGAGCCGATAGTAGGTACATGCGGCTCAAGCACCTTAAGTACTTTTTGATTAATGGCAGCGGACACGCCCGAAAAATATCTAAACTTATTAATAAGCTTGCCAAGGAGAAGAAATTTTGGCGCGCCAAAACCGAGAATGCCGTGTGCCAATACCAATACTTTCATTCCATGTAACTCCTATCCGAATAGTTTACAAAATGTCACAGTCAAAAATAAATTGTGCGCAAGCAATTACAAAGTATAACCATTTAAAAGTATAGCCATTTAAAAGCGATTATTGAAAATAATGACGCTATTGATTTAAAAAGGTAGCCTTATAATGTAAATTTATTTGCTCCAGATTTCGGCACTGATTAACGGCAAGAAAGTATGGCGATTTCAGGCAAATTACGTGTCGGTTTGGCATATCTAATCCAGCAAGCTTGTGTTGAAAGTAACGGTTGAATAATTTGTCAAACTCACCATTCGCTTGCAATGCCTGCAAACCTTTTTTAAAACGTTCGGCCAATAGCGGGTATTTTTTACTGACAAAAAAATAGACAGGGAAATCGTAATAAATTAACAGGCTTTTTTCGATAGCCAACATGGGCATTGTGGCGAGTTTTTCATGATAAATATCCTCAATTTCAGTGGCGCCCAACGCCAGGCAATCAAAACGATTGTAAGCAAGCATTAGCAATAAGCCATCGAGAGTGGGGGCCGATACGGGCATAATTTTATTAAATGTATATATGTCATAATCCGTCCAACTTGAACTTTGTCCTATGCGAATACCATTAAGCGTACTCGCATCCAGCACCTCAGCAAAATTAGCACTGCCAGTGCGATTGACTAAACAAATACGATAACCCAATAAGCCTCGCAATATGTCTATCGGAATTGTAATAACATCAGCATTTCCAATCACCCCTCCTGGGGAATTCCAATCCAGGTTTTCCAAATCACCCTCACTAAGCAGTTTAGCGGTGCGTTTCACTCCCGGGTCACTAATAACATGGGGTTCAATGCGATAATTACCATATTCAGCTTTTGTTTGCTCGAGAATAAGTTTAATTAATTCATGTTTGTAGTGCTGGCGCGCGTCGAGCATATCCTCATGCTTACCATATTTAATCACCATAGATGAGGCAGCAGCAGTGGCGCAGTAGGTGACTAGAAATATGCACGCACTTAAATAAAATTTCATGGCAACCCTAAATAACAAAAATATTTGACCGTATTAATCAGCCTAGCGCAATTTTGCTGCGCAAACAGAAAAATATCTTTTAAAAAATAACGAGGGGGGGCTCTTGCAATGCAGATAACTGTTCGCGCAATTCTAAAATATGTTCAGCCCAATAACGCTCTGAATTAAACCACGGGAAATGATGCGGGAATGCCGGATCTGTCCAACGCCGCGCCAACCAGGCACTGTAATGCATAATGCGCAACGTGCGTAGTGCTTCAATTAACGGCAACTCGGCAAAATCAAAATCACAAAACTCTTGATAACCATCCAGCACTTCGCTCAGTTGCGCAGTTTGTTGTTCGCGATCACCCGATAACAACATCCATAAATCCTGAATAGCCGGGCCGTTGCGCGCGTCATCAAAATCCACAAAATGCGGCGACTCATCGCGCCATAAAATATTGCCGGGGTGACAATCGCCATGCAAGCGAATCGGAGTGTACTTCACTCGCGCAAAGATAGCTTCGCAGCGGCTAATTAAATCAGCACCCAACGTTTGATACGCAATTTTTAAACTAGACGGAATAAAATCATTTGCCAATAAATAATCATAACTATCACGCGCAAAACTTTGTAAATTTATTGTGGGCCTATGCTTAAATAAACGCGCCTTACCCAACGCATGAATACGGCCAAGAGTACGACCGAGCGATAGCAATGCATCAAAATCATCAAGATTCGGTGCATGCCCGCCTTGTCGCAAATACAACGCAAATCGAAAGCCCGCAAATTCACGCAAGCTTTTGCCCTCTTCATCCAGCATGGGCGGCACTACCGAAATCTCCAAATCTTTTAGCGCCTGGGTAAATTCGTGTTCTTCAATAATTTGTTCGTCAGTCCAGCGTTCCGGGCGATAAAACTTCGCAATCAAAGGGCTCTCGCCTTCAATACCCACTTGATACACGCGGTTTTCGTAACTGTTCAAAGCGAGAATTCGCGCATCGCTTAAATAGCCGCAGGCTTCAACAGCGTCGAGCACGAGATCGGGAGTCAGTTTTGCGTAAGGATGAAGATCGGTCATGATGGCACACTCAATATGAATGCGCCCATTGTAGCGAATTTGACAGGAGAAAGTTTTTTAAATGAATTCAGCGACTCCTTTACGTTGCTTATTGTTCTATTTATTTTGGGGTTTCGTAAAAGTATGTTGCGCAGCGCGCTTCAATTCTTGAAGAAACAAATTGTATTAAACTGCTTTTTATGTACAAGCTACTTGTTACCTACAAGCAGCTCAATTATTTATGCAAATTTACGTGCCGAATATAGGGTTTATTTTGAAAAAATTGTAACAATCATAAAAAAATACTTTTCCGTGATACTTCCGTGATACATAAATTTATTGCAAAGCGCAGCCTACCTCAGCCCAATTAACCCCTAAAGAGATTTAATACCGGGTTTTAAGCGGCAAATAATTTAGTTGGAATATTGAAATTAACCTAAATATTTTTTGGAGACTCGTATGAATATAAAATTTGGATCCATGGCCTTAGCCCTCAGCTTAGGTGCATTTATGTCATCACCCAGCCACGCTCATTACAATGACTCAGACGGTGAAACGCTTTATACCTTGTCAAATGCTGCGAACAATAGTGTTTACGCCTATCGGCTTGATACTTGGGGCAACGTGCTAAGCTCAAAACAATTTTCCACTGGCGGTAAAGGTACTGGTGTCGGGCTTGGCAATCAAGGCGCTTTGGCGCTGAGCGAAGATCAACGTTATTTATTTGCCGTTAATGCTGGCAGTAATGAGGTGTCTGTCTTCAAAGTTAACAATGGAAGTTTGGTACTCCTGGATCACATTGTGGAAAGGGGTGTTACGCCTGTTAGTGTTGCGGTAAATGACGACTTGGTTTACGTCGTTAACAGCGGTGATGATTCTATTTTCGGTTATAAATTTGACAGGCGATCAGGAAAACTTCGCAGCTTAAATAACTCCTACAAACAACTCGGCGCCACCGGCACGGGCGCCGCGCAAATTAGTTTTGACAAAGACGGCGATACCCTGGTTGTTACAGAAAAAGCGATCGATAAAATCACTAGTTTTGAACTTAACTGGAATGGTATTCCAGTTAATTCATTTACCATTAATTCTTCTGGAAAAACTCCCTTCGGTTTTGCTTTTGGTCGCGGTGGAAAGTTTTTTGTATCTGAAGCTCAAGGTGGTGCCGCTAACGGTGCAACCGCATCTTCTTATCAACTAAAAAGAGATGGTCAAATGGAATTAATTAGTGGTGCTGTTGCCGTTGGGCAAACTGCCGCCTGCTGGCTTGCCACCACACCAAACGGACGCATGGCCTTTACCACGGATACACCTGCAAGCAGTATTTCTTCGTTTGCAATTGATCGCACCGGAAAATTATCTTTATTAAATACTCAGGCCGCTGTGGCGAGCAAACCAACTGATCTCGCGATGAGTAACGATGGTTCGTTGCTATACAGTTTAAATACTGGTGATCATACTATCAGTATATTTGGTATAGAAAGAAATGGTAACCTTGAAAATATAACGACTATTAATTCTATCCCCGCTGGTGCTACTGGATTAATTGTCATTCAAGATCGCGATTACGACTATCGCTAATAATCTTATCGATGTCCGTTATAATCTTATCGATGTCGGCTAAATTACATAAACCTATTTTAGCTGATATTCTTTAGGCAACGAGCAATTATGCAGTAGCACCAAAAATAGGGCTGCTGCATTATTGCTATCAATAACCTAATTGACATCGCAATTGAATGGCACTCAATCTCAAAACTTACACTAATTACAATCTTTGACCGTTCGCGTGAAACAACACGCCTTGCCATTCATCTAACTAAGTCTTACACCTTCAACATTCAAAGGCCTGAAAATGTCATTAGCTTCCATTGGTCAATTAATTCCCGTACAAAAACGTCGGTTTTTAGTGGTGGAAGATGAGCTGGATCTCGCCAATTTAATTCAGCTGCACCTGCAGGATTTTCACGCGGAAATTACTCATATAGATCGCGGTGATCTTGCACTGCAAAAAGCGTTGGGTGAGCACTGGGATTTAATGATTTTGGATTTACGCTTGCCTGGACTGGATGGTTTAGATATCTGCCGAGAGCTACGCAGCGGTGGAATGGAATTTCCAATCATGATGCTAACCGCACGTACTACGGAGTTGGATCGCGTACTGGGATTGGAATTGGGCGCGGACGATTATCTCATCAAGCCATTCAGCTCACTGGAATTAGTTGCGCGTGTTAAGGCCTTATTGCGCAGAAGTGAACGCAAACACAATCAATCACCTGCAAGTATTAATCAAATCAACATTAACCATTTACAAATTGATAAATTGCAACGCAGCTTATTCAGTAATAGCACGCCTATTGAGCTTACTGCGCGCGAATTTGATTTACTGTGGTTTTTCGCCAACAACCAAGGCCGGGTATTTCGTCGCACAGAATTATTAGATGCGGTTTGGGGTTATGGGCATGAAGGTTATGAGCACACAGTTAACAGCCACATCAACCGTCTGCGCGCTAAAATTGAACCAGACCCTGCCAACCCACAATTACTTCACACCGTATGGGGTGTAGGCTATAAATTTTGTGAGGCGAATTAATGAAACTTTTTTTTAGCGGTTTGTGCGCGCGTTTGGCATTGGTATTCGTGGCTTTATTTTTTATTGTTGGCTTCACATTTTTAGCACTAACCAACTGGAGCACCAATCGCTACTATCAAGAAATCACCCAAAACATGAACAAAAGTTTGGCCATGTATATCGCACAGCGGGAACCCTTAATTAGCAAAGGCATTGTCAATGAACGCGCCATGAAAGAGTTGGGCTCTCTGGTGATGGTAGTGAATCCGATTGTTGAAGTTTATTTACTGGATACTCAAGGGAATATTCTTTCTTACGCTGTCGCTAAGGAGTCATTGGTGCGAACTCGCGTTGATATAACACCCATTAAATTATTGCTCTCTGGAAAACACCCCTACCCCATTACTGGCGATGATCCGCGTTCGCAAAGTAGTGGTCGCGTTTTTTCTGCATTTCCCGTTACAGATGGCTCCGTTGCAAATGGCTCCACGACCGCAGGATATCTATATGTGATTCTGGGTGGGCAGACTTATCAAACACTGACTCAATCATTGCGCAGCAGCTACATTGTGCAGCAAAGTCTTGCCGGTTTAGCCGCACTCACTTTGCTGGCCATAGCCAGTGCGGTATTGATATTTGCAATATTAACGAGCCCCTTGCGGAAACTCGCCAAGGCCATGAATGAGTTCCAGCTGAATGAATTAAAATCACCCGCAATTACTCAAGATACCGGCGATGAAATTCGCTATCTATCCGAAACTTTCGCAGCCATGCGTCAACGCATCAATGAACAATTAGAAAAACTCCAGGAAACCGATAGACTCAGACGCGAGCTTATTTCCAATGTATCGCACGATTTGCGCACTCCTATGTCATCTATGCAAGGTTACCTGGAAATGCTGATGCGCCCGAATATTACTGCTTATGAACGAAAAAGCTACATTGAAATAGCTTACAAGCATTGCAACCGTTTGACGCAACTCGTCAAAGAGTTATTTGAGTTAAGCAAGCTGGATGCAGGCAGAATAAACACTCATTACGAACATTTTTCTCTCGCTGAATTATTGCAGGATGTCACTCAGAAATTTTCTCTCTCTGCGCAGCAAAAAGACATTACTATTATCACACCACAAAGCTCGCAATTATTTATGGTGAATGCAGATATTGGTTTAATTGAGCGGGTATTAGAAAATTTAATCGACAATGCCCTACGTTACACACCTGCCGGCGGCAAGATTCAATTATCACTTGCACAGCAACAAACACACGTTGACGTAGGAATTAAAGATAGCGGCATAGGTTTATCCGAAGATGATTTGCCACACATTTTTGAACGGTATTATCGCGGCCAAAAACCCACGGAGTATCAAGAACAAAGCACAGGTCTTGGTCTAGCAATTGTGAAACGCATTCTAGAACTTCACAACACCACCATCAGCGTTGAATCAAAACTCCATCAAGGGACAAGCTTTACATTTCCGTTGCCTATCAATGTAAAAAAACAAGCAGCGTAAAATGTGTTAATTGATTAACACAGTATCTCCAATAAGTGCCTTTTGACCTGGATTCAGGGATTTACTGGCGCATATTTAATTATTCTAATGCTTGACCCACTTCGATGAGTGTGCGATCTTCAGCTGAGATAAATAATTGATATGGAATACATTATGCCGCAAAATATAAACGATCACACTCGCTGCTTTATTAAACCTTGTTTGCCGCTTTTAATTACTTCACTTGTTTTCATGGGGGGAATGACGAAAGCAACGGCAAGCGATATCAGTAAAACTTCACTAACCATTTATAACAATAACTTAGCGTTAGTTGAAGAGGTTAGACCGCTTGAGTTAATTTCCGGACGTAATCGCTTAGAATTTAAAAATGTTTCGGCAAGTATTCGCCCCGAAACGGTGGCACTTTCCGCTCAAGGTATTGATATTGTTGAGCAGAATTTTGATTTCGATTTATTAACACCAAAAAAATTAATGGAAAAGGCAGTTGGGCAGAAAATTCAACTGGTTCGCATTAATCCAGCCAATGGTGCGCAAATTGTTGAAGAGGCAACTGTCTTATCAGCTAACGAGGGTGTGGTGCTGAAGGTCGGAAATCATATTGAAGTCCTTCGCGATGATAATATTCCGACACGTGTATTATTTGATAAAGTCCCCGATAATTTACGAGCACATCCGACTTTGTCTGTAACCGTTAATACTGATACGCCTGGGCATAGAGATGCACGCTTGAGTTATCTATCAACAGGCCTGTCGTGGAAGGCAGATTATGTTGCTATGTTTGATGAAAAGCTTGGCAAATTAGATATGCAAGGTTGGATCACACTGACTAACAATTCCGGCACTACCTTCACTGATGCGAATACGCAATTAATTGCCGGAAAAATTAATGTTATTAGCGGAGACCGTAACTATGAGTTGCACGAGCGACAACAGCGAACAACGCGTTCGTCAGGCAATGAGCATAGTGATCATCCTGCATTAGCAGATTATTATGTATATCCTCTCAAAGAGAAGACGACTGTTGCGGATAAACAGACAAAGCAAGTGGGATTTTTGGAGGCACAAGGAGTAACAGCGAAGAAAAGTTATTTTTATTTTGCCGATTGGTTTTCCAGTGTTAATGAAGCCCAGCATGCCGATGTAGTTGTACAGTTTAAAAATTCACAAAGTTCAGGTTTAGGCACTCAGCTGCCTGCCGGAGTAACGCGAGTTTATGTGCGCGATTTTCAGGGCAATCCGAAATTTGTAGGTGAAAGCCGCATTGATCATACACCGCAAGGTTCGGAAGTATCGGTAAAAACTGGCGAAGCGTTTGATGTCACTATTCAACCTACATTGATATCTCAAGAAAAAATAAATTCAACGCGCTCCCGTTACAGCATGGAGTATTTGATACGCAATGCGAAGCCTGATGCAGTGACCGTCGATCTTCGCCAGTCGGGTCTCTGGAGAGAGGGCAAGGTAAATAATGAAAGTTTAAAAAGTACCCGAATAGATGCTTATACATTAGGTTGGCAAGTGCCGGTGGGTGCTAACGGTGAAACCAAATTAACCTTCACTGTAGAAACGGGTTGGTAATGCTTCGCTCTTTTCTCTTTCTTATTTTAAAATTTTTACCGTTGATTGCATGCGCGGCAGATATTGTTTCGCCTGCACCTGATCAAACCGGTTTAACCATCTATCGCGCTACAGAAGCGAGTACCTTTGACATCTCCGATTCGGAATCAGTTGCTGAGGGGATTGCGCTTGTTACAGAAACACGAGAAATTAATCTACCTACCGGTAATTCTATTATTACCTTTGTTGGTGTCGCACAAACAATAGTTCCGCAAAGTGCCAGTATCGAATCATTGGAGGGAGACCTCAGTGAGATTAATTTTGATTATCGCTTAATAAGTCCGGGCGATATTATTGCCGACTCTATTGGACAAAGAGTGAAAGTGATTCGCACGCAATCGAAAACAGGCCAAATCACGGAGTTGGATGCTACGCTAGTTTCAGGGCCTGAGGGGGTGTTGTTGGACTTTAACGGACATCTCGAAGCACTGGATTGCAGCGGTGAAAATGAAAAAATTGTTTTCCCCAGGATTCCCGAAAACCTAAATGAAAAGCCGCAGTTATCAGTACAAGTGAAGACTGATCATTCAGGCATACGTAAAATAAAACTGAGTTATCTTGCTACTGGCTTTGATTGGGTTACACATTATGTTGCTAGAATAAATCCGAAGAATAAAGCGCTCGATTTAACGGCGTGGGTAACTTTAGTAAATCAACAGAACACGTCATTTTTACAAACTCCAGTTGAAGTAGTAGCCGGTAAAGTTTCACGCGATGACGATACCGAAGCCGTTGAGACATCACTTACAAATAGAACTAAGACGTGCTGGTATAGCCGAGCGGAATCTTCAAATAATGTTCTACGTAAGTTCGCAAAATTAGGTGACGATCAATATAATTCAGGCAACGAGGTTGAGGAGATTATTGTCTCGGGCATTAAGGCTAGTATTGCTGAAGCGCACGAATTAGGCGACTACAAACTCTATACTATGCCGATGCCGACTGATTTGTATTCTCATCAATTAAAACAAGTGCGAATGGTGGAAGAAAAAAATATTCCGTTTGAAAAATTTTATGAGTTTGAGTTTAATGGAGATGATTTCGCGAATGGTTACGATAAAAAAACAACAGATAACTATTATGCCAGTCAAGTAGTACCTGCAATGGCAATGATTCGTTTACAGAATAAAAAATCTGAAGGCTTGGGTAGGGCGTTACCTTCTGGCCATTTTACTGTTTTTGAACATCCACACGGAAATGAATCACCTGTTTTTATTGGTGAATCTTATATTCGAGATACACCGGTTGGATTGCCTTTTGATATTACATTGGGAGTTGCTGAAGACATAGATGTTCAACCGACTGTAATACGAGAATACTCAAAAAATATAGGTGATCGTACGCAAGATCTAATAGATTTTCAGTTTACAATTACAAATCACAAAGCAGAACTCATCGTATTAGAATTAAAGCCTGCACTTAACCTCTATGAATACGGACAATTTCGGATCGTCAAGGAATCCACGAAGCATTTCATGAAGGATGGCCTACCAGTTTGGAGGATTAAAATCCCCGCCGGAAAACAAGCTAATTTGCGTTTAACAGCTGCCCATACTGATTAATTTTCAAAATATGTATTACCAATTATCCATAGCGTTTTAGGGGCTGGCCTTGTATTTTTCTTCATGTAAATTAAAAGACAAAAAGCAAGACCCCGGGATTGCTTTTTCTTTGTAACGAATCAAAGTAAAAAATTGAACTCCTATCCTATGAATATAGTCATCGCAAAAGAATCAGATTTAGAGAACTTCTTCGTATATTTGGAAAAACAGTCCTCTGAAAATGGCTCAGAAGGACGGCACCTCTTTCAGCCCGCATCAAGAGAAGAATCAACGATAGACGCAGCGATAAGGGACAAATTTTTATGCGGCGTAATAGTTAAAAAAGGCGAGCCAGGCTGGAGGAAACTGTGGCCGGCAAAGAATGAAACTGGTAGCATTTTGGGGCACATAGATATACGGCCTCACAGTGACAAGAATTCGTGTCACAGGGTTCTGCTGGGCATGGGAGTAGATATCAATAATCGTAGAATAGGTGTCGGCGAAGCACTTATTAAATTTGTTGTTGAATACTGTAAAACTGAGGAAACAATCGATTGGATTGATTTTTGTGTTCTATCCGGAAATGATCCGGCTATCTGTCTCTATAGAAAAATGGGGTTTACTATAATCGGCGAGTATCAAGACAGATATAGAATCGATGGCGAATCAATATCAGAAATTCTTATGGCGATGCCTGTCAACAAACCCACATAACCAGGCAAATAATTTTGCCGGAATGTGATATTGGCAAACATGAATGATATTAAATTATAAATAAATTAAAACTTACTATAACCCCAATTATTATTTTATTCCTCCGAACCAAATTGGCCATCGTCTATTCTCGTTTTAATGCCTGCTGCACCCCAATTATTTGCTATTTTCGCTTGTTCTTCAGCACTCATGACTTCGAAACTCGCAACGATTGATTTATCAAAATTTAATTCATCGCGATAGATTTCAGCACCGGATTTGGAAACTGTGCGCGTAACGCTATTAGTCGATGAACTATAACTCACACTCACGTGTAGACCTTCGTGTTCAAACTGCAGGCTATCTGACATATCAATTCTTTCCTATGGTTAAAAGTATGCATCTTACGTTAAAAATTAAGCCATAAATTGCAAATAATTAAGTCGTTTGTGTTAACGTCAGCAAATCACTCGCTGAGCCGGCAAACACATCCATATCCACTGTACCTGTTACACCTGCTACTGAACCGGATTGGGACGACTGCCAAAAACTCCAGCTTTTCCAGGTACTCGGAATTTTAGGTTGGCTTACACCGTAGTCTGCAATCCACAATGAGTAGCTGGAGAAATCGCCGCTAACATATTGATTCCAAAAATTGGTATTGGTGTAAATAATCGGCTTGCACCCAACTGCCTGTTCAACAGTGTCGAGCCAGATTTGTAAATTCGCCGCGATACTGGCGCTGCCAAAATTACGCTTAAAGGTTTCAATATCTACGACGGGTGGTAAATCATTCGCTGCCAATGTACCGAGCGCGGCAATGAAATTTTGCGCCTGACTTGTTGGGTCATCGGCGGTTTCATAAAAGTGATAGGCGCCGCGCAGTAACCCAGCCGTTTGCATAGCTTTCCAATTCACTTGAAATTGCGGATCGGTGTAAGTAATGCCATCGGTGGCCTTGGCAAATGCAAAAACGATTCCGTCATTTTTAACGGCGGACCAATCCACTGTGCCCTGATAATGGGAAACATCAATGCCGTTAATTGTGCTTGTCATTGTTTAATCCTTTGATGATTTTTAAGTAAATTATTCTAAAGCTACGCATCTAGGTTAGTATATAAATTTAAGTATTAAATTTAAGGAATGACAATGCACCATCATAAATTTTTCAGCGATAAAGCCAAGCTGTATGAAAGCTCCAGACCTGTTTATCCACAGGAGATCTATGCTTATTTAGCGAGCCTATGTTCTGCAACAGGTCTCGCTTGGGACAGTGCTTGCGGAAATGGGCAGGCTGCCATCGGCTTAGTGAAAGAATTTGAGCGTGTTTATGCGACTGATATCAGTAACGAACAAATTGAAAATGCAAAATTACATCCAAAAATTAGCTACGAAGTGTCGCCTTCGGAAAAAGTGAAATTGGAAAATGAAAGCTGCGATCTTGTTTGTGTCACTCAAGCACTTCACTGGTTTAATTACGATTTGTTCTGGCCAGAGGTTCAACGGGTACTAAAACCAGAAGGCGTTTTTTCAGCATTTGGTTACAATTGGCCATCCGTAAATACAGAGATAGACGCGGCTATTGAACGCTTGGTATATCAAACCATTGCACCCTTTTGGGCGCCACAAAATAAATTATTGTGGAACCACTATCGCGACCTAACTATTCCATTTGAAAAAATTGAATCACCCTCTTTCGCAATGCGTGTGAACTGGAACCTGGACGAGTATTTCAATTTTTTACACACATTTTCTGCCACTAGGCGGTGTATGGAAGCAATGGGTAATAAGTTTTTTCAAACAGCATACGAAGCTGTCGATGTGCTTTGGGGTAATGCGGAGCAAAGAAAATCTGTTAACCTTGAATTCGTTTTTTATGCAGGGTGTAAAAAAATATAACAAGCGATGGTGGCGCACTTAATTAATATAACCTTGATATATTTTTAACAAAGCAGATGCCACTTTCATACGTTAATTCAGTTGGTGCATCGACCGCTTTAAGATGTTGGAAAACAGGTGCATCAATACAGGATATACGCTTTACATATACCTAATCACTAAGTACAATGATATACGCCACGTATATGTATAGGATAATTGTATGGTTCAAACCACTGTTTTTAAAAGCAACACATCTCAGGCAGTAAGGCTGCCAAAAGATGTTGCCTTACCTGAAGGCATAAAGCTGGTGGACGTAGTAGCAGTCGGAAACCGGCGCATTATTAGCCCAGCGGGAACCGCATGGGATGAATGGTTTGAAAATGGTACTGCATCGGCTGATTTTATGACTGATAGATCACAGCCAAAAGTTCAGGTTAGAGGGCCACTTTAATGCTTAAGTATATGCTCGACACTGATACCTGTATTTATACCATCAATAGAAAGCCCGCCCACTTAAAAAGACTGTTTAATGCTCACATCGGCCAGACGTGTATTTCCTCAGTGACTTGGGGCGAACTTATTTGTGGTGCTGAAAAATCGAGTGCGGTGGAAAGAAACCTGGAGCAACTTCAAGGCTTTGCCGCTCGACTGGAAATACTACTATTCGGCGAACATGAAGCTGGCCAATTTGGACAAGTAAAGGCCGAGTTAGAAATGTCGAGGCAACCAATAGGCTCATATGACATGATGATTGCTGGTCATGCTCGAAGTGCAGGCCTAGTACTCATTACAAACAATCAACGCGAATTTAAAAAAGTGAAAGGTTTGCGTTTAGAAAATTGGATTAAAGAAAAATAATTATTTTAGTCGGCGTCTCACTATTTTTTGTGGGCACCATTCGCCTCAGTACTATTTTATTTATAACCCATTTTTTGCTATTCCGCTGCAGATGTAGGAACAACAGCCTGCTGCGGATAAGCAATGGGTTGTTCTGGATTGCGATGCCAATCGTATTCTGCGGCAATCGCTGCACTTTCTGCTACAGCTCGGCCCGCCAACCGTGAAACTAAATGAAAGGCCATATCGGTGCCGGCAGAAACCCCAGCGGATGTCACGTATTTACCAGCATCTACCCAGCGGGACACATTATCCCAAAGCACTTTAGGGCCGAAGCTTGTGACCCAGGCAAATGCTTGATGATTGGTAGCGGCGGGTTTGCCATCCAAAACACCTGAGCGCGCAAGTATTGCCGCACCGGTGCAAACAGACGTTATCAGCGGTACTTGTTTATCCATGGCATGAACCCAGTCCAACAATGCGGTGAGCGCTGCCGGATCTTTACACTCAAGTAAATCACCTACGCCTATGCCACCCGGAATCATCAGCAAATCAAATTTTTGTTCGAGTGCCTGATCGCGAAAATAATCAGGCGCTACAGCGGCGCCGTTATAACTTCTCACTGGTTTTGGTTTTTCGCCAAAGCTGAATGTTTTCACTTCGTTGGAAATTAATGCGATCTCAAATGGATAAGGTGCTGCGTCCGCATAACCTGTACCAATAAAACGCGCTATAGCAAAAGCCTCAATAAAACCCCACACATCTAGTGGCTCGAAATTATTAAAAACTAAAATGCCTATTTTTTTTGTCGCAGGAAAATGTGTACTCATAATAATTTTCCCCAGATTTATAAATGCTGTTTTTGCCAAAATGACGATTCCGGCCAGCGCTGTTCTAATTGATATAACTGGCTGCGCATTGTTAAATAATTTTGATGCATTTTTTTAATTGTTTGCGCAAATGTGAATTCATTTTCTGGGCTACCTATAAATTGCGCAGCTTCAATGCCGTTCGCTATGGCCTTTGTAATGCCTTGGGATGTGATCGGGTCCCATGCTGAAGCTGCATCACCTATAGCAAGCCAATTGCGACCTGAAAGTTGATTCAAACAATAAGATGGCGCGACAAAACTTTGAATTTCATCAGCCACTTGATTGCTGCGAATTAAAGATTTGCTATTGGTAGCTTTAGCTAATAACGCCAACCAATTTTCTGTATGCTGCAAACGCTGCGCTTTTACGGTAGCGGCATGACTATAAAAAGTGAGCAGTAAACTTCGATCGGGCAAATGCGCGCCGTACCACCAACCCTGTTCAACAGCTTCTATATGAGTTAAGCCTGATATTTCCTTGTCATGATTCAACTTTTCATCATTCAACTGGTCATGATTTAAAAGGGGAAAGCGCGCGGCCATGCATACCAGAGATAAATCATTGAGTTTAAAACTACCGCGTTGCCGCGCAAATACAGCGCGCGTGCCGCTGGCATCCACAACAAAATCCGCATGAATAGTGACGGACTTTTTATTTTTCGCTGAGCTTTGCGTTAACGTTAAATTAAAACCTGTCGCATCGGGAATTGATCCGCTAAGTTTAGTACTGGTCAGCAGATGAACGCCCCGCTCGCTCGCTTGCACTGCCAAAAAACGATTAAATTTACTGCGATCAAGATGCCAGCCATGACCAAGGGGATTCATAATTGCATCGTTATAGCCGCGCTTGTCGCTGCCCCAATAGGAGCAATTACCAAAACAGGGAGCATGATTTTGTTGTAGAAAAGCTTGATCGATATTCAAGGCTTGCATCAACAATAAAGTTTCGGAAGAAATACTTTCACCGATACGAAATTGCGAATAATCGCCAGCCTCAACGATCACAATATCCGTTACACCAGTTTGCGCCAGAGCCAATGCACATGCGCAACCCGCAGGGCCGCCGCCGATAATGGCGACCCTGTAGTTGGACTTGTAGCTTGACCCACAGTTTGGTTGTGATTGAGCAGCTGAAAATATCATTAGCTTTTTATTTTTTCTGTTTCGGGCGGATAAAGTTTATCAATCACCGTATTGCGCCACGGCTCTACCAAATTGCTTTTGTCAGTCGCAAATTCGCTAGCGACTTCGAGATAAAAATCGTTGCTAATTTTCGGCGCACCCTGCTCGCTCACTATGGCCGGGCCTTGCATAACGACACCAATTTTGTGCCAGTTTAATAAAAATTCTTCGCGATCTTGATAACGCCCAACCTGCGCTGCCCCGAGACTGAATTTCCAGTTATCTGGCGATGATGGCTTGCTGGTATCCGCAGGCTCAATAATAGTTTGCGTAATTGCGGTACCTTCACCGCGCACAGAAAAACGTGGCCTTGCGAGCTCGCCATTGTTGGCGACTACATCCTCGTAGGTATAAACCGCAACGGGTCTTTGCGCCGGCCATGAAGAATACAAGAGCGTATTAAAAGCTGGCATCCCTTTTTTCCAATCGTCCTTGAGCCCATGCATAGTCACTTCACCATCGGGATTTGGGCTGGGAATATGAGTAGCGCAAGAGTTGTAATCCGTGTGCCAAGGCAGCGCCATAAATTTGCATAAATCACCGGGCTCAACTTGATCATTGCGCAAAGGGATATAGCCAACACCGAGAAAAGGTGAGCCCTCTTTTACTTTGCTGTAATCCAGATGTCGCATATTGATACGGAACGGGCCACCCATGTGATGTTTTGCCCAATCTTGTTGATAAAGATTTATATCGCGCACAATAAAACTCATTTCAATGCCGGGGCTAAAGCGACCACCCAAACAATTAAATAAAATTATTTTATCCAAAGCTTCACCAGCGCCCAACGCGTTGTAGGCTACCTTGGTGCTCGCTGCATTCTTAAGGTAGTGACCTTCTGACCATTGCTTTAGAAAAAAATACTGGGCTTTGGTGGGGCTTAAAAAACTTTTATTGGCATCGCCCAACGAGAGTGGCATTAAGGGGCTGCCGATTTGCTCGCCGTCTTTTTTATTGGGATCGCGAATAAAGTTCATGATTTTAAACTCATCCCAATCGGCGGTTATTTTACCAATCTCATCATGCTTGCCGATCGCTCGAGCAGGCAAACTGGTATTCCATTTTTGCAGCGATGCCGCACGAAAAATTGGATAAACTTCTTTGGCGAAATCTACTTTGTAATTGGTTTGATAATGATTGTTATAGATGGAAGGCTGAAGTTTTAATTTTTCTAGCCAAGTGCAATACAA
>JANYIO010000272.1 GCA_025362015.1 Gammaproteobacteria bacterium
CAATTCAACTGCAGTCTTGCCGAGGCGCAGCAAGCGCAAATCGGTTTCTTTCACACTAAAACCGCAATCGATCAGCAATGCACCTTCGCTCCACTCGACCAAAGTGGAATTACCGCGACTACCACTTCCGAGCGAGGCAAAACGCAATTGCGCTGCCACCTAAATTAAGTTCTTGCGCAGGACAGTTAGCAACTCTCTGGTTTCTCGCGCTTTCAAACGTTTGCCATAGGGATCGCGAACTCGAATCATGTAATCGCCTTCTTTACCCATTACAGTAATTAAATAACCAGGCGCATTTTTTAGCTTTTTTTCATCATCACGAGTTGAATAACCCGCTTTTTCAAAGGCCTCACCTTGCAGCATATTGGCACTAATCTGGTCTATTGAGTAAGGTGATGTTTCTGGCTTTGGATGTAAACCTATATGGAAAAAACGCCTGAACCAACCGGGTTTAGCATCCTGGACATTCTTATAATAAACATAGAATAAGCCAAGATTGGCATCAGAGTCATAAAGTTGGAATCCATCATGCTTAGCGGCATAGGACACAGTCGCCATGGTGCGGACTTTATCCAACTTCAACGTCATTACCGCTTCATTTTTGTAGATGCCCAATGCAGCTTTCGCAGCAACATTACCGCCAATAGCTTGCGCCAGCATAGACGTGCCGCCTTCCGTTGAATCGCTCGCCAGGGTTGCAGACAATTCATCCAGCAACCATTTTTCACGCTCTGGATTCATGGATTTAGTCGGCCAAATGGGCTCCTCAGTTGGCTTGGTAGCACTAGCAACATTAATGTGGGTAATGTGGATTTCACTCGTATCAGGCTGCACGCCTTGATCTATTTGTAAACGATATTTATCCTGGCTATTTAAATCGGTTTTGAACTGCAACCAATCTGTTTCAATAATGCCTTGCTTAAGATCGGCGCGAGCCACCTTCAAGTCGTTAGCATTCAAAAAATTACGTACGCGTGGCCAAAGTTCACCAGGCGCCGAATTTACCAAAATCCAGGTATTCTCACCCACACGTTGAATTTTAACGTTGTCTTGAAACATGTTCGCTGACAGTGGCATTGGTCGAGGAATATCATATTCAGTCGCATTAGCATCAAAACCAAAGTCCGCAGCACTTATGGGTGGAATGGGGTAAAGCTCCCCTAATGCATCTTTATTTACCGCCTCAGGCAATACCAGCGGTGCAACATTATCGGACTTAAGATAATCATTTTCGCGGTTGCGAAAAAAGCCTTCATCGCCAAAAAATATACCGCAACCAGATAGCGCAAAACTTACACAAGCGAGACAGCCATAACGCGCACTGGTTTTTAAAAGCAGTTTTGTAAAATTCATGAAATTTCTCTAAGAGGATAAAGCCGACTATTTATATTTTTGCCATAAGCTGCTTCTAGACTCAGCCAACGTCAAGAAGTTCGATAAAGACTTAGGGGGAATGTGAATCCTGAAAAGCTACATCAATTTACCTGTTGTGCCACAGCAATAGCTGCTTTGACTTGTGAGTAATACTGCTCTGCCAATGGCGTTAAAGGTAAACGTATTCCGGCTTGAATTAATCCCAATTGTGCAACAGCCCATTTCACTGGGATAGGGTTAGACTCAACAAACATTGCATCATGCAACGGCAATAAGTGTGCGTTAATTGCACGTGCGGCCTCAGCATAACCACCAAGAGCCAATTCACACATGCGTGCAATTTGGTTGGGAACAACATTAGCCGTAACAGAAATATCACCTTTACCGCCCAATAAAATTAATTCTACGGCAGTTGCGTCATCACCCGAAATAATCGCAAAACTGGCAGGAGCCTGTTCAATCAGCGCCTTAGCGCGCAGCAAATCACCGGTAGCTTCTTTGATGCCAATAATATTAGATACCGCCGCTAAGCGTAGGGCAGTTTCGGTTTTCATATCCACACCAGTACGGCCTGGGACGTTGTACAGTATTTGTGGAATCGCGACAGCACGAGCAATGTGCTGATGATGCAAAAACAAACCTTCCTGAGTAGGTTTGTTGTAGTAAGGCGTTACTAACAGGCAGGCGTCCACTCCAGCTTCTTTGGCGGCTAGCGTGAGCTCTACGGCTTCTGACGTTGAATTTGCGCCGGTACCAGCAATCACCGGAATACGGCCATTCACTTGATCGACTACTTTTTTAACTACTGCAAGATGCTCGGCAACACTCAACGTGGCCGACTCACCGGTGGTACCTACAACAACAATTGCATGAGTACCCTGCTCCAGGTGCCAGTCAACCAATTTATGCAGGCTCGCCCAATCCAATGAGTTATCTGCATTCATGGGTGTTACCAGGGCAACCATACTACCTTGAATCATTCGGGGCTCCGTTAGCGGTCAATAATGATGATATACAGCGATGAAAAGCGTAAGCCTTTCAATAAAGGCGCAATGGTACTGAGTAAAAAATGAGGATACAAGCATCATCAAAGGGTTCTGTACAACCTGTTTAAATATTCATGGCCTCCACCGCGAAACATTCGATATATTCTCCTTGCTCCAATACACCAATCCCCTTCTTGAGCGGTACACGTTTGGGGATAAAGTTGAATAGGTCGCTCCGTTCGGCATAGTGACGTATTTTATAACTGACAAGCACTTCACCTGTTTCCGCCGCAGCCTCCAACCGAGCAGCCATGCTAACAGCAACGCCTTCTAGATCAAGAATATCGGTAATTTCATTGTGAACAACAAACACCTCACCCAACTCAACACCAATACGCAATTCGAATCCAGCAGCGGTTAATACATTACGCATCATGCAAGCACAGGATAAACCCGCAGATACATTGTTGAATGTCACCCTTAATGAATCGCCTTCCATATTTGGGTGATCGGCCGACCATTTTTTGAGTATGGGTTTTACCAGCCCACGAAACAGCGAAAGTTTTTCTGAGAGCTCATCATCTGCCCACTTTGAAAAGCCTTTCAAATCCATAAATAAAACAGTGAGGTTACGCACCTGATCTTTTTCATGGTCTGCGGCCAACTCAAGTAAGCGCGGCCAAAACTCTTCGCGAATGGCTGCAATTTTTTCTTTGAGCTGTACATGCAATTGCGTATTAGTACGCAACACCAGTTGCGCCAGTTGAATACGATCCGCCTCAGACTGCAACTGCGCTTTTAACTGTGTCGGATTATAACTACCAACATCCTCCACAGCGAATTGCACTAGTGCGCCACCTGCAACATCGCTGATCGATTTAAGACGTAAAACGATCCCCCAATGCACAGCGGTTAAATGCTCAATAAATATAGGAAGAGTTGCTAACTCATGGTCGGCGAGTCGGTAGGGATAACGCAATTCAATGTTGATGGATTCGGCAAAGATGCGTTCAAATTCATGATTGCGATAAACCGTTTTCTCTTTCCCAGCTTTGTTCCAATAGGCGAAATCACAAACGACCTCGGAAATCATCCAGCCGTCGGTTGTTATTTTCCAAAGTTTCGCACCGGTAATATTCGCGCGTGATAATTTTGCCTTACCGAGATTAGCTTCTCTCAAATCGCAATTTAAAAGATTGGCACTGGTGAAGTCGGCTTTATATAAATCGATACAACTCAAATCAACGCCGTTTAAATTAGCAGATTTAAATATAGTGCCCGTCAATTTCGCATCTTTCAAATTCGCATTCATCAGGTTCGTACCCGTCATAATGGTATTTGATAAATCTGCACGCTGAAAATTGACTCCATCCAAATTGGAATTACTAAAATCTACGCGAGCGAGTTGCTGTCCTTCGAGATTGCTTCCTGCGAGTGAAATATCTTTTAAAATCAGACCGCTGATGTCGTGGCCTTTAAAATCGATATTTTCGAGTTTTGTATTGCAGGTAATCGTCGTGAGCATGTTTGCATGGTAAAGAATTGAACCACCTAAATCGCACTTAGTAAAATTTGTGGCAATTAATTTAGCATATGAAAAATCATTATTGTGTAGGATCGAACCCTCTAGATTTGTGGAAATAAGATCAGCATGCTTAAAACTGCAATGGGTAATTCTGGTATTGCGGATTGATATTTTCGACAAATCGATTTCATCAAGATTGATGTGCGTCAGTTCAACACCATCCAGATTTAAATCGCCAACAGGGCGGTCTTTTCGCCAACTATTCCAGGATTTGGCGCCTTTTTTCAATTCTTCAATTAGCTGATTTTTATCCATATCTAGGTGTTTGTGCCAATACTATTTAAATGATAGGAATTATAGGCATCCTTCCGTCGCATAATCCATTGAGCATTCACCTGAACCTTCACGTAGTGCCGTCACGTTGAGCCTTCACACTGAACCTGAAAAAACTTGCAGCAGCTTACTTTTTAAAATCTAGCATACGCTGTAAGGGGATCATGGCACGCCTGGCCAAATCCAACTCAATATAGATTTCATTGTCATCGCGCGCAAAAACGTTAACCAAATTATCCAATGCATTCATGGCCATCCACGGGCAATTGGCGCAGGAGCGACAAGTAGCCCCACCGCCTGCCGTAGGTGCGATATGGAATATTTTAGTGGGATTCAACTGCTGCATTTTATAAAAAATGCCTTGGTCCGTAGCAACAATAAACTCATTGTTAGGCAGAGTTTGCGCCGCTTTGATGAGCTGCGAAGTTGAGCCAACGACATGCGCCAAATCCACTACTGCTCTTGGTGATTCTGGATGAACCAGCACTGCCGCATTCGGGTACAAGGTTTTTAAATCCTCAACACCTTTAGCTTTGAACTCTTCGTGAACGATGCAAGCACCGTCCCATAGTAATACATCCGCACCGGTTTTTTGCTGTACATAACCACCAAGATGTTTATCCGGAGCCCACAGGATTTTTTTGCCCTGGCGGTCAAGGTAATCCACCACATCAAGCGCAATGCTGGAGGTTACAACCCAATCAGCACGGGCTTTAACTGCCGCAGAAGTATTGGCATACACAACCACGGTGCGGTCGGGATGCTGATCACAAAAAGCTGCAAACTCATCAATAGGGCAGCCCAAGTCCAGCGAACAAGTAGCCTCTAAAGTGGGCATCAATACACGTTTTTCAGGGGTAAGAATTTTTGCGGTCTCGCCCATAAACTTCACACCAGCAACCACCAAGGTATCTGCTGCGTGATGTTTGCCGAAACGCGCCATCTCTAATGAATCTGCCACGCAGCCGCCAGTCGCTTCAGCTAAGGCTTGAATCAATGGATCGGTGTAGTAATGGGCAACCAGCACCGCATTGTGTTGTTTAAGCTGGGCAACTATACGCTCTTTATAATCAGCTTCTTGCGCTGGAGAATATTGCCGGGCGCTCCAGGCACGCGCCAAATGTTGCTTTACCAGCTCTTGCGTGGATGAATCTTCACGCACAGCAAGATTAAGAAATTCTGACATGGCATTGCCTCATACTGCGTTTTTAAAACATCACTTCATAACCCGCTAACTACACAAAGTACATAGAAAACAGGCGTCAATTTTATCACAGCTCCCACCTAAAAAGGCTTTAGATGACTTGGCTAAAAATAAATCACATGATGATAAAACGGAAGTATAAACAAAAAGAGGACACCGATTGGCGTCCTCTATAATGATGGTGGGTCGTGCGGGATTCGAACCTGCGACCAATTGGTTAAAAGCCAACTGCTCTACCAACTGAGCTAACGACCCAAATACCTAACAACCGAACCGACCAACGAGCTTATTACCTAAACGCTCAATGACCTAATTAAGAGGCGCGTATAATAATGTTTTACCCTGAAAAGACAAGTAATTTTTACATAATTTGCCGTAAATACTAAGTCATGAAGATGGATTGGCGATTAAAAAAGCTTTTTGTTGGCATCATGAGCAGAGCTTAAAATGATATTGCCGCAATAAATGCCGCACCCCGTCAAGCCAATATAACCCCACAACCCAAACAAAAATAAAACTCTCGCTTTCATAACAAGTCGCCAAAAACTAGCCTACGCTATAGCAGTCTGCATGCTCGATGACGAGACAAATAAGAAGAACGTCTGGTCAACATGCTTGCTCTAAATCTAGATGTGCTCGCCACCCAATTGAGACCAATTCATGCAACGTGTCTTTCACTGGCAAGAACTCACCAAGCCAAAAGTACAGTGGTTTTACCAAATATTAATCATCATTTTGGCCTATACATTCACGGGGTGGCTCGGCCTGAGCGTTCCTTTCGACGCGGGTAAGGTGACCTTATTCTGGCTTCCAAGCGGCATAGCCGTTGCGGCGCTCTATCGTTGGAACATCAATGTTTGGCCAGGTGTTTTTTTGGGCGCTTTACTGGTAAATCTGGCAACTGGTGCCCCGCCGCTGACCAATGTCATCATCGCCTGTGGCAACACAATCGGACCAATCGTTACCATTCTTTTATTGCGCTACTCCAATTGTCGGCTGCATCAACTACAACATTCCACCGCGATAACTTTATTGGCAACCGTGAGCTTGGGGATGCTTATCCCAGCCAGTATTGGCGGCACAGCGGTAATGATTGCCAACAATATTACCTTTGACATAGCTAGTGTTAATATTTATTTACCCTGGTGGATGGGGGACAGCCTCGGCATTCTGTTGGCTGCACCGCTATTAATAAATTTCACGCGCGCCAATTTAAGTAAATTGCTGATCCAAAAAAGCAATATTTTTTGGATATTTTTCATCAGCGTTTTAGTCGGCTTAGTATGCTTTCCGCTTAATAATTTTACGGGAGACCGTCATCTACCGATCGTATTTATCAGCTTTGTTTGTGTAGCATGGGCCGCATTGAGTTTTGGTCTGCTGGGTAGCGCCATTTGCACGATAGGTTTCAGCTTTATAGCTATCTGGTCTACAGTCCATCATTTAGGTCCATTTTCTTTTACTGACATTCGGATTAACTATTGGTTGATATGGTTTTATACCTCCAGTATGACTTGCCTTAGCCTAATGATTACTGCGGCATATGCCAAAATCCTTACCACTGCAGCAAGATTAAGTGACTCAAATCGAGAGCAAGAGAAACAAAAAAAACACTTGGAAAATGCCCAACTCATGGCACGCGTAACGCACTGGAGCTGGAATACAGAAAGCGACGCCTACACGTTCAGTTCATCCATGAACCACCTATTTCAACTACCACCACATTTACTTAAGGGGAATTTACAAGATTTTATCCAGAAATTTATTTATCACGAAGACAAACCCATATTAATAACAGCACTTGAAGAAATCGCTAAAGAAAAAAAGCCACTGGCAATAGAATGTCGCCTGGAAATATCAGATCAAAAATTTTGGTTACACATCCAGGGAAGTATTTCAGAAAATAATACGCATATCATTCAAGGAACTTTTCAAGATATTACCGAACACAAACGTCTTGACCTGGCGCTTTCAGCAGCAGCAGCCGACTCTGCGACTTCACCCGATTTTTTTAACGTTATCTTAAAAGCACTCCTTCACGCAGTAGGTGCAGAGCATGCGCTTATTTGTATAATTGATCCCGACAATGCTGACCAGGTTACCGTTCACACCTATTTAAAAAATGGCGAACCGCAAGCGCACTTTAGTTATACGCTTAAAGATACACCATGTGCTGATGCAGTACGCGATGAAATATGCTTTATATCCGCGGGGGCATATAAACTTTATCCTAAAGATGAAATGCTCAGCACCTTCAAAATTGAAAGCTATCTTGGTGTTGTCATTAGAAATGCACAAGGAAAACCTATTGGAATTCTCATTGTTTTGGGTGAAAAATCTTTAACTATTTCAGCTCAAGTACGTTCACTGATGCTTATATTTGCAGAGCGAACGTCCGGAGAATTACGGCGCGCTATTGATCAGGACAAAATTTACAATCTCGCCTTTTTTGATCCCCTGACCCGTCTGCCCAATCGGCGCATGCTGTTGGATCGGCTCAAGCTGATTACCGCACAAAGCGCGCGCACCGGTCAACATAGTGCTTTATTATTTATCGATCTTGATCACTTTAAATTACTCAATGACACTCGCGGCCACCGAACCGGTGATCTCTTACTCATTCAAGTTGCCGATCGAATTAAAAGCATTATTCGGTTAACAGATGTAGCAGCGCGCCTTGGCGGCGATGAATTTGTCGTAGTATTTGATAACTTAAATATCAACGCAGAAACCGCCGCAATGGAAGCAAAAAAACGTGCAGAAGATTTACATGAATTACTTAACCTACCCTACCCCTTACAAGATTCGATATTTCATTGCACAGTGAGTATTGGTGTCAATTTATTTGACAGTCAAAGTACATCAATCGACGATTTATTACGCAATGCAGATGTTGCTATGTATCAAGCTAAAGACAATGGGCGGAACACTATTCGCTTCTTTGATCCCCGCATGCAAGCCTTATTAGAAACACGTGCATCCATAGAGTTCGATTTACGCGGTGCACAGGAGTCAGAAAAAGAGTTAATGCCTTATTACCAAGTACAAATTAATAATCAAGGTAAAGCGGTTGGTGCCGAATTACTCCTGCGCTGGAAACATGCTACAAAAGGAATGATTTCGCCTGTAGATTTTATTCCTGTAGCGGAGCAAACAGGATTAATCATAAACATAGGCAAACAAGTCATTAAACAAGCGTGTGAACAATTAAAACGCTGGCACACGCAACCACGGTTTGCCCATTTAACGATTGCCGTGAATGTTAGCCCCATTCAATTTAATCAAGAAAATTTTGTTACAGATGTAATCAATATAGTCAGCAAAAGCAATATTAATCCACGCCTATTAAAACTCGAATTAACAGAAAGCTCCCTATTAAAAAATGTGGAACAAAGCATTAAAAAAATGCAGGTTTTACAGGATATTGGAATTGATTTTTCAATGGATGATTTTGGTATTGGCTATTCATCACTGTCTTATTTAAAACTTTTACCCTTGTATCAACTCAAAATTGATCAGACATTTGTACGCGATATTACTGTCGACCCTAATGACGCTATTATTGTGCGAACCATTATTGCTATGGCGCAAAATATGAACCTGAATGTTATTGCGGAAGGTGTGGAAACTGAAACACAAAAGATTTTTTTGGAGAAAAATGGCTGCCCAATGTTTCAAGGTTATTATTTTGGTCACCCACTACCAATTGAAGAGTTTGAAAAGCACATTTTACTCAAAAACTATTAACTAAAATAACGCGTTGGATCTGCTATGCCCGCTTGTTCAAATCCAGTGCGACGCAAACGACAACTATCACACTTACCACAGGCTTCACCCTTAATATTGGCTTGATAGCAGGAAACGGTTAAACCGTAATCTACCCCTAATGCCAAACCTTTTTGAATAATTTGTGCTTTCGATAAATCAATTAACGGTGTGCGAATTCGCAACTTACCGCCCTCCGCACCGACACGTGTCGCAAGATTGGCCATGGTTTCATAAGCGGCAATATAATCAGGGCGGCAATCAGGATAACCAGAAAAATCCACCGCATTAACACCAATAAAAATATCTTCTGCACCCAACACTTCAGCCCAACCCAAGGCAATCGATAAAAATACTGTGTTACGTGCCGGCACATAAGTCACCGGAATGCCTTGCGTTTCTTGCTCAGGCACGGCAATGGAATCGTCAGTAAGTGCTGAGCCACCGATAGTGCGCAAATCCAAATGAATAACTTTATGTTCTAGCGCGCCCATGGCCTTTGAGGTGAGTTCAGCGGCGAGGAGTTCAACTTTATGTCGCTGCCCATAATCAAAACTGATGGTGTAGCAAGCATATCCTTCACTCCGCGCCATAGCTAAGGCCGTAGTTGAATCCAACCCACCTGATATCAATACAACAGCTTTCTTTGACGACATACAAAATCCACAAACTTATAAATTGTTAGTTAAAAATCGTTAGTTAAACAATGAGTTCGTTAGTTAAAAAATTAGTTAATGACCAGCAACATCATTCCACAACAGTTTGTGGAGCTGCAATTGAAAACGCACCGGTAAATTGTCGGCCAAAATCCATTCCGCTAACGTAAGTGGTTCAATCTGTCCAAAGCTGGGCGAGAACAACACCTCAGCAACTTTAGTATTCAGTTGATGCTCATCGACTTTAAAACGTGCCCATTCATAATCTTCACGGCTGCAGAGCACAAATTTAATTTGATCCTGCTCGGTCAATAAAAGAATGTTCTCCCAACGATTGCGCCCTACCTCACCCGAACCCGGTGTCTTTAAGTCCATTATTTTCACAACTCGTGCATCCACCGCATCCACTGGCAAAGCACCGCTTGTCTCCAGCGAGACGGTATAACCAGCATCGCATAACATAGTCAGTAAAAGTAGGCACTCACGTTGCGCTAAGGGTTCCCCGCCAGTAACACACACATACCGCGGTTTGTAGCTCGCAACTTTGTTAAGGATCTCAGTCAACAGCAAACGCTCGCCACCGTAGAATGCGTACTCTGAATCACAATAACCACAGCGCAACGGACAACCAGTAAGACGCACAAACACCGTTGGCAAGCCAACCATATTGGATTCGCCTTGCAGGGAGTAAAAAATCTCGGTAATTTTCAAACTATTTTGAGTCATTGGGGCCTGCAAAGTGAAACGGTGATAGACAACAAACGAAGTTAGACAAAGTATAACGATAATAAAGAAGTTCAATAATGAAGTAGACGGCGCAAGCGTTAATAGCCTTGGCTCTGAACTGTTTCTGAAAACAGCAGCAGTTTACCCAAAGGACGACCTAGATGCGAGAAACCCAATACATTTGCATTACTCAAGCACATTTGATATTTGCAGATCCACGCCAACGGCTGCTATGCTGGCTGATGGGTGATGGGTGATGATTTAACATCTTCCCTTGTAATAATTTGTTACCAACCAAGATACCGATTAGACCGCAATGAAGCCAACCAAGACTAGACGCGAATTACACAACGAAATGGACCAACAAGTTCATGATTTTTTAAATCAAGGCGGTCTCGTCAGCGAGGTTCCGCGTGGACTGAGCGGACGCCCCTTCGCGCAAGGCTCATTAGTCAGTATCTTTGATGGCCAAGGCCAGGAAGATCGCACCCCATTACCTGAAGTTGTTGCAGCAATCGAAGCTCGCCGCAAACCACAAGCGACCTCAAAACATTACAAACCGCGCCCAAAAAAGAAAGTCATTCTGGACGATTTCGGCCAACCGTTGCGCTGGGAATGGGTCGAAGAATAGTAAGCCGAGCATAGTAAGAGGAATCAAGAGCTCTCAAGAATGTGTTGCGGGTTATTACTGACAAAACTAATACACCTATTGCGCCCCATTCCTTTGGCTTGATAAAGCGCAGCATCCGCCGCTCTAACCCAGGAAGAAAAATCACCGTCGCCATCGTTAAAGGCAGCCACTCCTACGCTAATAGTACAACGCAAACTAGCATGATGCGGATCAGCCGGATCCTGAAACACGGCTTGCTCTATAAATTCACGCAAACGTTCGCCCATTTGCCAAGCCTTGTTGTTATCAGCATCGGGCAGAATAATGGCAAATTCTTCCCCACCATAACGACCCAGTAACTCAGTTTCGCGTAGGTTCCACTGCAGGTACTGTGCGAGCTGCGTTAAGACATGATCACCTACACTATGCCCGTAGGTATCATTAATACGTTTGAAGTGGTCAATATCAATCATGATAAGACTCAGTGAGCTGTGATTGCGTCTGGCGCGGACAATTTCTTCTTTCGCCCTTGTCTCCCAGTAGCCACGATTTAAAATCCCCGTTAACCCATCCGTCCGGCTTAAATGCTTCAATAACTCCTTTTGTTTGTGTAACTGCATGGAAAGATTATAAGTTATCGACCCAATGAATATGGGGTATAGCATCAGCATAGGAATTGAGGCATAAACTAGAGTATCGTTGGTTGCAGGATACCAACGCATACCAAATGCCAATAAGCCAAAACTTAAACCCACTAGCGTACTCGCAAAGCCTTGCACAAAAAGGGTCACCCCACCCGCACCAACAATATTCATCCATAGCATCATGGTGATAATACTACTACCCAGTGGATTAAAACCCATCGCAACTACCCAAAAGCCGCCCATTGCCGCATCACCCAGTAAATGCAGCCGTTCAAAACGAATAGGATTAGCACTGCTTGAAGCGATAAAATACGCGAGGTGAGGCCATATAAAACAGTTATAGACAAGCACTACCCACAAGAGAGGGGATGTGTGTAATGGCAACAAAACCGTCGTAATGATAAGGCATGCTAAAGCTAAACCCAGCATTCGTGCAGGGTATACCCGCTTTACAAAACTAAAACCTCTCGGTTTTACTACTGCCATATAAGCCTTATCCTAAGATGAAACTATCACTACCCTATCAAGCAGATCAAAACTTAACCTAGAATAACTCAAATGTCGATAAAATGGATTTTAAACGACAATAAAACACACTAATTCAGCTGCGGAAGGCCTAATTAGAGCAAATCTTTGCTTTTAAAATACCAGTAAGGTACAGCAGCAGAAAGCACCATCAATAGCAAACCAACCACCCAACCATATTGCACAGATTTTAAAAGCGACATATCGTCAAAGTTCATCCCCCAAAAACTCGCCACCATCGTAGGCGGGAGGAAAATAACCGATGCGACTGAGAAAGTTTTAATAATCTGGTTTTGCTCGATGTTGATAAAGCCTTGCGTAGAATCCATTAAGAAGTTGATTTTGTCGAACAAAAATGCGGTATGTGACATAAGCGTATCCACATCGCGTTTAATTTCACGGGCTGTTTCTTGCAACTCAAGGTTGTCGCGAATATAACGCTGTAAAAATGAAATAGAGCGCTGTGTATCCATCAAACACAAGCGAATTTTTCCATTGCTGTCTTCCAACTTGGCCAGCTTATCAATCGCATCTTCCAGCTCCGAATCTTCATCTTCAAGTACCAGATGACTGACCTCTTCCAGGGTGCGATGAATATCTTCCAAAGCATCGGCAAGGTTTTCAACCTTTTGTTCAAACATAGTAATGAGTAAATCTTGCGGTGAAGCAACATGCACCTGGCCGCGACGTGCGCGCATCCGTAGGAGACGGAAATCTGCCAGGTCGCCTTCACGCACAGTAATTAAGCGTTTATCCTGCAAGAGAAAAGCAACCGTAACGGTATTATGGCGGCCTGCCTCACCGGGCGATAAAAACAGTGAATGAACATGAATACCTTCATCATCTTGAAAATAACGCGCCGAGAATTCAATCTCCTCTACATCATCTGACTCGGGCAATTCTGCACGCAAAAAACTATTTAACGCATCCCGCTCTTCGTCGCTGGCTTCATGCGCATCAATCCAAATTGCACTGGCCATAGACAATTTTAGCGATTCGCCAGTGTGATTCTCTTTATCCAAAACAGCATCTTCACGAAGACCTGCATCTTCATGCAACCCAGCATCTTCACGCACCTCTCCACGTAAACCAGTATCTTCACGCAAGACAGTATCTTCACGCAAAGTAGTACCTTGAACTTTAAACATTCTTAACATCAGTTTCTCCTCAAGATTGCGCTAATGAATAAGGCGCGCCTTGTATCACATTCTAGTGGGGCTTTTCCCATTATATGTAAAGAAATTAAGGGTCGCTCAAAGAAATTCAAATTCGTGTAAACAACATCACAAGTGAATTGGAATTAATGGCGATGATTTTTTTTTGGATACAAACTCGCCTCACCCACAGGCCGAGTTTTAAAGCGACGATGTACCCACAAATATTGATCTGGCTGCTTGGCAATGGCCGTTTCAATAACCTGATTAATCCGCGTGGCATCGATCAAATCATCGCCAACAGGATAATTTTGTAACGCAGCCTCTATAACAAGATGATAGCAATTATGCTCATCACGATAATGCGCAAAGGGAATGACAACAGCCTTACCGAGCTGTGCAATTCTCGCAGTACCTACCACCGTCGCCGCCTGCACACCAAAAAATGGCGCGAACACACTATGTTTTGCACCAAAGTCTTGATCAGGCGCATACCAAACCACATGCCCCTGACGCAAATTCTTAATTAATTGACGGGTATCACTCCGCACAATGGCATTGCCAGCAAAACTCTCGCGCGCTTGAATTAATTTATACGCCAGCAAAGGATTAGGATCTTTGCGGTAGAGCATATCGTACTTAACATGAAACGCTAAAATCCGTGCGGCGGCATCCAATGTAGTGAAGTGGCAGCCCACCAGTAACACACCTAAACCTTGTGCTTGCGCGGCCTCTATGTGCTCCAAACCGCTGATAGTATAACGTTTCCGTAATTGTCTAGCAGGCCCCCAAAGCGCAACTGACGTTTCAATAATACTTTTGCCGGTTGAATGCATTATTTTATGAACCAGGGCTTTTTGTTCAGTGGCGGATAATTGCGGAAAGCACAGAGAAATATTAATTTCAGTAATCCGACGACGGGAGCTTGCAAAATAAAAAAACAAATCGCCCAACAATCGCCCAAATGGCAAAGTAATGGACATAGGTAAAGCGCCCAGCACATAGAAAAAGCCCAGAGCTAGCCATGTGAACCAATAGCGCGGCTGGTAAAAAGAGGAATGAAATTCGGGAGGGCTATGTTTATCCACTAACTAGGAGTCCTGCTATTTACATGAAACGATATGTGAAGTGAGTAAAGTGAGCGCATTATGGTAGTTGTTTTAAGATGGCATTCTC
This sequence comes from Gammaproteobacteria bacterium, assembly GCA_025362015.1. Taxonomy (GTDB): domain Bacteria; phylum Pseudomonadota; class Gammaproteobacteria; order Pseudomonadales; family Cellvibrionaceae; genus Cellvibrio. The sequence continues at coordinate 14,679 of JANYIO010000272.1, forward strand.
GCACATAGATTTCATTCATTAAATTCTGATACCGAAGCAAAGAAAAAACTTAAAGCATCTGCTAATGTAAACTACACTCATAACCAAATCTTTTTCGTAGTGACCTTGCATGAATATTAATCAGCTGTCGGCCAATATTGACGCAAAGCTCTTACAACTTGAGCAGCAGCTCAACCATTTACAGCGGCAATTAAAACAAAAGACTGGCGATAATGCACAGTTAACTCAAGATATAGCAGCACTCGAAAAGCTCAAATTTAAACTCAATAAATCGCGTGATCTCGCATGGCGTGCTCACGAATTACAAAGCAATAACAACAAACATCAACTCCAACAAAAACGTATGATTGGAATTGGTTTATGTGTATTTTGCGGCCTTGGTTTACTAACAATCATTGTACTTGTGCTGCTGCGTTAAGCGGCTACTTTAAGCCGCATCTTTGAGTCGTTTAGCCAGCAACAGTGCTGGTCTTATCGATAACAGCTCCAAGTCTTATCGATAAAAGCTGCCTAGTATCATCAATAAAAGCTATTTGGCTTGACCGATAACAAAAATGTGCCGAGCCAATTTTTCACTCTAAAATTAAAAAAGCCAGTCGCGCTGGCTTTTTTAATTTCTATTTACCACATTACCGCAAATTATTAATTTGCAGTCACTACTGCAGCGTCAATTAACGGCTTCAGCTCGCCTTTCTCATGCATTTCAGTGACTATGTCACAACCACCAATTAACTCTCCATTAACCCACAATTGAGGAAATGTTGGCCAATTAGCATATTTGGGCAATTCAGCACGGATTTCCGGGTTGCTAAGAACATCCACGTAAGCAAAACGTTGACCACAGGCCATAAGTGCCTGCACTGTACGAGCAGAAAACCCGCACTGAGGTGCATTTGGCGAGCCTTTCATAAACAGAATCACGTGATTCTCGGTAATTTGTTGCTTGATAGAGTCTAAAACGTCCATAACTAACCTCCAAAACGGTTAACAGTAAAATTAGGCGAAGCCGCTTTGAGATTAAGTTGTCATTAGGAGAAGACGACGACTTAAAGACCCATTGCATGCACAAGTATCGATATTCTACCCCATTCTTATCAAGAACCGCACCCTCTCTCAAAGGATGGAATTGCTCTGCGAAATGAATGAACTGCGAAATTTGAGCCGAACCGGTTTCAGTATTAAAAATCAATATACAAACGCAACCCCAAAGCCAGTGCATTATCCAAGTCAGGCCTCATACCAGGGTTTTCAACATAGTAAAGGCTGGCTTGAGCATTAATGTGGTCAATTAAGGGGGCAAAATAGGTTAACTCCCAAATAGTTTCCGATGGCTCAAGAATAGGATTCTCTCGTAAAAAAGGTGCACCGTTGTGTGCTTTTGCGCAGCCCAAACCTAACGCATCTTCTTCTTGCCAATAATTGTTCAGCCTTATTCCGCCCCCCCAATATTCATCCAATTGATTTTTTGCATCATCCGCACGCCCATATTGAAAGAACATTAATAAATCCTCACTAATATTTTTTTCACCAATAATATAATAACCCTGGTTATGATTTATCGGTTGGCCATCCACAACGCTGGTTTCTTGTGTTGTTTTCTGCCATCCACCCACTGCAAATTTATATTGTTTGCCTTCAGTTACACCAAATTCAGCGGCGTTAAATAAACCGTCACCTTTATTAAATTGAACATGAGTTCCATGCGAGTTATTAGGGTCACCGGGAACACCATCGTAGGCAGCAAGCAATAAATAAAATTTATCTTGCTGCAAGGTAAGATGTATCGCTGCCGAGGTTGTTGAAAAAATGGAGGGTGTTGCTTGAGAGGTATCAGGCCCAATACCAAATGATGCCAGGGAAAATAATCCAGCGGAATCTAATGAATAAAAAGTGGAATTGTAATCATGCAAACCAATCAAAAGCTTGATGGAGTCATTCAAAAAATGCTGTTGATACCAGAACTCATAAACCTTTAATGCATTATCGGTAGCAATGTTGGAGAGAGTTTGTAAATCACCGCTCATATCCGAGGGGTTTTTGCCATAATTACCCAGCACATACATATGCCAGGTACCACTATTCCACCAACCGGCAGCTTCGGTATCCACAGTCAAGATGACGTCTAAATTTGCGAGACTTTTAGTACCTTGCGCTATACCACCTTGTAAATTATCGACGGTTTCCAGAGTTAAAGCATTCGCCCATTCATATGCCTGTGGAACAGATGCATCATTTGCCAGAGCAAAAGAAACACAACCACAAAGTACGAAACCGATAAATAAGTTACGCATAACCTTCTCTCCATTTACAAGTTTCCAAAGTATAGGCAGAATTCAAAAAAATGTAGCCAACGCTTAAAAACAAGAAGATAAATTGAGGAACAGGAATAAAGTGAGGTAGTATCGGTGCCGAGGTAAATACCAGATTTTTACAAAGGCTAAAATTTGATGAGTTGCAGAGTCACGCACCGTCTAAAGGGGCGCTTCTGATAAATTTTTATATCGTATAAGAACATGAGATTAAATTATTTTTTACGGTGCATATGAACAAACCAACGAACATCGAAACAGTAAAAAAACCTACAGGGCTCTGGCTAAAAAAACTCGGACCTGGACTTATTACAGGTGCAGCCGATGATGATCCAAGTGGTATAGCAACCTACTCCCAAGCTGGTGCGCAGTTTGGGTTTAATATGCTATGGACTTTATTCTTTACCTACCCATTAATGGTCAGCATTCAAATCATCAGCGCGAAAATAGGCCGAGTGAGTGGCCATGGTCTCGCCACCAATATTCGTCAACATTATCCGGCGCCGTTATTATATTTTATTGTTGGATTATTATTGATTGCCAACACTATTAATATTGCCGCTGATGTAGCTGCAATGGGTGATGCATTAAAAATACTTATTGGTGGCTCTGCCCATTGGTATGCGCTCGGCTTTGGAATTTTTTCACTTTTGTTGCAAATTTTCATTCCTTACCATCGCTACGTCAGTCTTTTAAAATGGCTAACGCTTGCGCTTTTAGCTTATGTAGGCACTGTATTTGTTGTGCAAATCCCATGGACACAGGTATTCACAAAAACCTTATGGCCAACAATGTCCTGGAAACCAGAATACATTACTACAGTGGTTGCCGTATTGGGTACGACTATCAGCCCTTATTTATTTTTCTGGCAGGCATCACAAGAAGTGGAAGAACAACAATCCAATCCGCATGCAAAGCCATTAATAGAAGCACCTTATCAAGCACGCGCTAATTTTCTGCGTATAAAAATAGATACTTTCGTCGGCATGGGATTTTCTAATTTAGTTGCTTTTTTTATTATGCTCACCACTGCAGTCACTTTAAATAATCACGGCATTACTGACATTCAAACATCGGCGCAGGCAGCAACAGCATTACGCCCCATTGCGGGTGAATTTGCGTTCTGGTTATTTAGCGCAGGAATTATTGGCACAGGTTTGTTAGCCGTACCAGTATTGGCAGGCTCTGCAGCTTATGCAATGGCAGGCGCATTTCATTGGAAAAATAGTTTGGAATTAAAATTTTCTGCTGCAAAAAAATTCTACGGTATCATTATCATATCAACATTAATTGGCATTGCACTCTGCTTTACACCCATTGACCCCATGAAAGCACTTTACTGGAGTGCGGTTATTAATGGTGTTATTTCAGTACCAATTATGGGCGTGATGATGCTTATGGCCGCGCACCCAAAAATCATGGGAAAATTTGTTATTCATAGCGTATTAAAAATGGTGGGCTGGATTTGCACTGCCGTAATGGCCATTGCAGTAGCTATTATGTTTTGGACAATGGGTAAATAAAAAATATTTGTTGCTGACTAAATTCTTTTTCACGACTGATAATAAATTCCAAATGGGGGCTTGGCAAACAGCACCATTGCCTTTGCAATTTCTTCAGGTGGGATCATACTTGCTGCTGCTTGATGATGTGCAATAGAAAGCCATTCCTCAATCACGACTAGTTGCAAAATATTTTCAGCCCTTTTTAATAAACGACAATTAATACAACCATCTGCTTTTTGCACAACGTCAACCACATGTTGCATAAAAGAAAACAGCTCATCACCACAATTTTCTTTGGCTTCAAAATGATTAAGACGGATAATACTCATAAATAAACCTCACATATAAAAATTAATAATTTAGTGCAAGAGTAAATGTTATATTTCATTAACGCTTAATAGCTAAAATTATTACTCCAGCAGCTACCAGGCTTACAGCGAACCAGTCACGTACATCCAGTCGCTCACCTAAAAAACAGACTGCAAATACGGCAACAAATATGACACTTAACTTATCGACGGGAGCGACTCTAGCAACATCGCCAAGTTGTAATGCACGAAAATAACAGATCCATGATGCACCTGTCGCCAATGCAGATAAGCCTAAAAAAAACCAATTTTTAGTCGACAACAACATGGGGTTAGATAGCTTTCCTGTTCCCCATACAAAACAAATTAATATTAGAAGGATGATACTCGTTCGAATTAAAGTGGCAAAATCAGAATCCATTTGCTGGGTACCAAGCTTGGCAAAAATAGCTGTCATTGCAGCAAATATTGCTGATAACAATGCCCAAATAATCCACATTGATGACGACATAAATACAAACCCCATATTTATAGCTTTACAAAACGCGGTAAGACTATCAGCGCTAGAGAAGTAATTACTAATGCAAGATTATTGGTAATCACACCCATAACGTTGCTTTCTCTCTTCGGTATAGTCCCACCATACACGAGCTGGTTCGCCCTGCATAAAGCGGGTGATGGAAATTAATACATCCAGCACACAAGGATCATGGCGGGTTTGAGTTATAGCACAGAGTTGACTGTAAAGTTCAAATGGATCGCAGCCAATCAGATCATCAGGAGTTTGAATACCTAGCAAGCGCAAATCGGCAGCCCCTGCCTTACCAATATTGGGTAAATCCGTTAATTGTAATAATTTATTTCTATCAACTTTGGCGGGATTCATGATGACCATCCTATCTTCTAAAATCGGTAGCTTTAAAGTTAAATGCAAGATATGAAAGTAAGTAAAGGCAGTTGACTAAGGTACATAAATTGTGACAATAAATATACATAAGTCGCGGTTAAAACACTTAAAAAAAAGCCCAGCATAGCTGGGCATTTTGTATTTGTTAACACTTTAAATTACGTGCATTCTTATAAAAGATGCCGCTGCTTATTAATGTTTTATTATCGTTTTTCTTCCGTTAATTAATATTAACACTATCATCGACAGCAACATAAACCAACTAATTGATCCACCACCACTACTTTTTTTGCTTGATGAAACTGAGACTACCGGGCTTGCCGCTGCTGAACTTGCAGCTGAACTTGATGCCGCTTTCAGTTGGAAATTTATCCAGTTCAAACTTACCGGTTTAGTAAATACCAGACGAACTTTATGTGCACCTACCGGCAGGGCGATTGCAGAATTAATCGTTTGCCATGTGAGTAGCCCACCAGTGCCTTTTACTTCTAGGCTGACCGTTTGGGTGCCATCCACTAGTAGATTAATAACTCCATCATCTTTACTGGCGATACGCAGAGCTATGTCATAGGTCTTAGCTTCGCTAATGAGGTTATATTCAACCCACTCATCATCTACATCATCTGCATCAATAATATTTAAAAAACCTGAACTATCTACTGTCGGCTCTACGTAAGTACCTACACTGGTCGCGTAATCTTCGGCCTGAACCAATTTTGGCAAAGTGTGAACGCTGACATCACCATGCACTGGCATATTGATATAGGTATTGCCCAACTCGGTGAGCGCACCCGATTGGTGGTAATCCAATAATCCATTGTAAGGAGCACCATCGAGACGACCAATAAACCATGCGTAACGTTCAACGTCTTTATCATTTTCAAGGTAGTCAACAGTTTGAATCAGCATACGTCTTTGCGATTCCGGGCTGGTGTTGCTTTCCCATGCAGAGAACTCAGTGAGCCAAATTGGTTTGCCATATTTTTTGAATTGACCAACATACCATTTGATCCCCCACACATTTTCCATATACGCATGAATAGCCAGTGCATCAACCCGGCAAGTCGGGCAGAGCTTAAAGAAATCATCAAAATAATCAAAGGGGCTAGTGTAAGTAGTACCGTTTTCTACAACGCAATTACCGCAGTAATTCATCGCGACACTAACGATTTTTAAATTGTAATCAGTGGCTATAGCTTCCAGACGTGGCCATTGCGCGACAACTTCTGAAGGAGTCATATTCGCTTGGGCAAGAAAGTTTGGCTCATTGAACGCAAGGATATATTTTACTTCTGAATGCGCAGCAATATAAGCACGTAACTTTACTTCATCAAAGTTTTTGTCCCACGCCATAGGTACGTATTCCATACCGTAACTTTGGTAGACCGATGCCACTGCCGCTTCAGGTGTAGTGCCCCAGTTGTACCACCAGCTTAGGCCTTTGGACATGAGCGCCATATCTTCAACTGAGTGTTCGCCATAACTTACACCGCGCTTGGTACTTTTAACTGTCTGAAAGTTTTTATCGATAAACATAGTCGCACTTACACTATTAGTACGATTGCCATCATTTGCGGTTAAGGTGACAGGATATGAACCTTCGGCCGCATACGTGTGACTCACCACTGCGCCCATGCCAGTTGCACCATCGCCAAAATTCCAGCTGTAAGTGAGAGTATCGCCTTCAGGGTCGCGTGACTTACTAGCATCAAAATTAATAGCGACAGGCCCAGTCGCGCCCATTGCCGAAGTAATCATAACGGCGGTAGGGGCAGCGTTTTGCGCCTTTACCGTTGTACCACCAGAGAAATAAATATCATCAATACTCAGGCTTGCAACTGAAGAACCTAAAATCTGAAACACTTGCGTAACATCCGCAAGAGTTACTTTATTTTTAATGTCCGCAATAGGAATTTCTATATCGTGCCATTCCCCGTCACGCGCAAAACCATAGGGGTCACTACCATTTTTAAAGACGATCCATAATTGACCATCTTCACCACCGCTTGTACCACTTTTTAGCCCAATACTGATATCAGTAAGGTCTTTTGATTTCATGGAAAAGTGTAACTTGCCATTTGCATTATCAAATGCAGAAAGATTGACGTGAAATGTATCTTTTACAGTCAAACCCATTCCATACCAACCCACACCGGTCGATGTAAGAATGAGCGCAGCACTACCATCACGTACATCGCCAGTGCCTAGCGTGAGAGTTTTTTCCCACACAAAAATATCACCATTGACACCCGGAATGAATTCTCCCGCATTTTTATGCGCGCTGGTTTCGGTGTAGATACCATAGTTGCCATTTTCAGGTGCAATCTGTGCTGTTGCTGTTAAAGCGATGACACAAGCGCTCACCACAGTGAGTGCTCGCATTAAAAAAATGCCAGGGATTTTCATGGTCTTAGTTTCCATTAGTTTTGTTTATTTGGATGTTTAAGGCTATTTTGCTGCTGTTGTTGATGCATGTCGCGAGGAGATACTAACGAAGAAAAAATCATCAAGCGTTCTATTGAACGGAAAGACGGATAAATTTAAGGTACGAACAATTTTTTTAAATCAAACGCAGGGGTGATTTCGCGTAACAACGATTATTTTTGTTCTTGTTGTGCTAATTTTCTTTTCGTAAGTGCAGTAGCTTCATGCTCTAAAGGATTTTCTGGCCACGGATGGCGTGGGAATGTTCCACGTACATGCTTACGTACGTCGGGGTAGCCTTGCTGCCAAAAGGTTTGCAAATTGGCCGTGATCGCCAAGGGGCTGCCATTGGGTGCGAGCAAATGTATTTTTAAGGGTAACTTACCATTAGCTAGCTCTAATTTCTCACAACCAAAAAACTCTTGTAACTTAGCGGAAACTTGCGGCATACCTTCTGCGGAAAATTCTACGGTGATACTACGCCCACTGGGCAACTGGATTTTTTCTGGCAATAATTGATTCATTTTTTGGCAGTTATCGTAACCCAAATGAAATTCCAACGCGTTATGCCATGGCAATTGTTCAAGTCGTGTTTGTGCCGTTAAAAAAGGTTGCAGCCATTTATCTAATGAAGCGATTAATGCAGCTTCGCTCACATCGGGAAAAGCTGCTAATTCTGGCATAGTGTTGTCATTAAACATTAACAAACACCGCGCTCGCTGTAACAACCGCGATGCGTTGTCGCTCCATTGCAAAGCTGAAAAACCTTTTTCAGCGATAAGTTCGCGGATGTGTACTAACAACATCGTTGCTATTTTTTCTGGAAGTATGGGTGCAAGCTGTTCATCAATAATCACACCGCCCATACGCCAAATAGTTTGTGTATGCCAACCGCTACTTTTGCATACTAGCTGTATTTGTGCCTGACTCAGCAAACGCTGTTGCTCTTTCGACAGTTCCAACGCTACGCCTATGCCTGCATGGCCTTTAGGTTTTGGATTGATAATGGGAAACACAGCCCATGCAGAATTTAATTTTTCCTGGGCAACCACACTAATTCCAGAATTTAAACGATAACGACCTGACTCTTGCTTAAAGCCAATACGATCACTAAAAGCTTTTGCAACTGACAGGGCATTTATCGATTGTACATTTATATTTTTGTTTTGCCCAACTTGCAACTGTAATTTTCCCAACCAACGCTTTTGTTGCTGCTGCCACTGGCGGTTACGTTTTAATTCTTGCGCAGCATTGCCTAACCAGTCATCAAAACTATCTTCACTATTAAGTTCAAAGTGCAATGCTAAGGCTAACAGCAAGGTATATTCAGAAATTTTATGCTGGTGAATTTGTTGTTGATGAAAGAGCAGTAATGCAGCAATCCGTGGATGTGTACCCAGCGCACTGACCAGTTCACCTGCAGCAGTAATTTTTAATTGCTCATCCAACAAATTCATTTGCTGTAGTTGTTGTCGCGCAAAATTAAGCGCTAACGAGTTGGGCACTTCTAACCACGACAAGCTTTCTACCGGACTACCCCAATGTGCAAGCCGCAATGCAAGTGGTAAATAATCAGTCGCGCGAATTTCTGGCAAATTAGCAGCAGCCAAAGGTTGGTCTTGCGACCAAAGACGAATACAGTGCCCCGCTTGCACCCGCCCTGCTCTACCGCGACGCTGATCTGCGCTTGCCTGACTAATGCGTGAATTGCGCAAGCGTGTTATGCCAGTGCGCTGTTCATAATCAGGCCTGCGCACTAAACCTGAATCAATCACTAAGGTTACATCAGCAATGGTTAATGAAGTTTCTGCAATATTGGTGGCAAGAATAATGCGCGGACCTTGCTCTGGATTGAGCGCACGTTTTTGTTCGGCAGCAGGAACCCGGCTGTGTAAACGGTAAACTGCTAATGCAGGATAAGCCTGTTGGATTGCTTGTGTGCATTTTTCAATATCATACCAACCAGGTAAAAAAACCAGAGTGGTAGAATTTTGCCAAGCTGGGTAAGACATTAATGCGCGAAGCAAATGCTCTTCCAACTTTTCAGGATAAAGTGTATTCGTTTTAGCCGGTAAAAATGCTGTCGTTACCGGAAAACATTTTCCGGGTGTAAATAAACGCTGAGCAATTTTTTGTTGCAATGCCGGATCTGGTGTTGCACTCATTAGCACTAGCTGTAAATCATCACGCAGAATTTGTACTTCTTGCAACCACACCCAAGCAACATCTTGATTAACGGAACGCTCGTGAATTTCATCGAGCATGACACAGGCAACATTGTCCAACGTAGGGTTTTGCAATAAGTGTTGTAGCAAAATTCCAGGCGTCATTAATAACAATCGCGTTTTGTCGCCGCAGCAATTATCGTAAGGTACCTGGTAGCCAACAGTTTGACCAACCTCTTCACCTACCAATTCTGCCAAACGTTGTGCCAAGGCTTGTGCAGCTAATACACGCGGTTGAATCAGCCACACCACTTTATCGATAGGTGTTTTTTCTAAAACCCACAAAGGTGCAAGTGTGGATTTACCCGCACCCGGCTCTGCTTCCAATAATAAGCATCCGCGCGATAGTGATGATAAAAACTCTTCACGTAAATCAGTAAGAGGATATCTTGGCAAATTATGAAAAAACTTTTCACCGCCGATTAAATTATTCAAGGCTATTGATAAATGTATTAAGTGTTAAACGGCCAGTACGCGGATTAGGATCAAAATTAAAATCAGGGCTAATATTACCTGAATGCAAACTATTGCCGCGATACATAATTATGCGATTAAATACTGCATCATAGGATGCAATTTGCTCGTAATATTTATTACTGCCATTGATATATTGACCCAGCCAACACGGATCTTCCTCTTCTTGCAAAAAATATTTTTTCATTTCTATCATACGAGCATCATTAACCATCTCAAATCCAGTTGCGCGATGACGATAGAGAGAAGTGCCGCCTTTATCCGCCGAACATAAATAATGAATCGCTGCAAATTGTGAGTTCACAGGTGAATCTATATGTGGTCGTGACTGCGCTGGCTGCAAACTAGCAGGTGGCGCAATAACCATTGAAAAAAAAGACTTGGAATGAGTAATATTTTCAGAAGCTATGTTAAACGTGTTGCAGATAATATGCCGTAAATGGGTATACATGGCAGCAGCATAAAATTGCGGCACCATAGCTTGAACACCGGGGTACAAATAAGTAGATTCACCAAAATGACAATAACGCTCAGCAACTTCTATTAATAATTCTGCTTTATCCAGAAAATTATCGATGATTAAAACGGGGCTTTTTTCTTCACCCACATAATCAACATGATAGCGAAAGTTGGCATGCAAAGGTGGTACAAAATCTGAACTCATTTATTATCTCCGCAGCATGTTCATTAAAACAAAATTATATTAAACCATTATAATAATACAATGGTGACTCCAGCCAGTAAATTTCGTGCTTGTGCCGGCTCAAACGCGCGGCCATTGTTTTGATTGACAATTACTGAACCAACATAAGTTTCATCGGTTACATTTGCAAGTTTAATCCACCATTGGCCCTGCCATATAGGAACAGCTGTTGCGCCTGTCGTTAAGCGGCCTGAAAGCGCAATATCTGCGGTAGTACTTGCAGGTGCTTTTATTAAATTATTATCGCTGGTAGCAACAGCACTTCGGTGTGCAAAACGAATGAATACTTGAAAATCATTATTGAATGGCTGCCAATTAAGTTGCAGATAGTGATTAATTTTTGCAACACCTGGTAATTGCATTCCGTTCCATTGGCCCTGATCGTATTCGGCATTTAAGTAGTTCGATACAAAATGGCTATCCCATTGTTTAGACAGCTGCCAACGGCCACCTAACTCTAACCCCTTACGTTCAGTTGCGGCTGCATTGCGATAACTGGTACGACCATTTTGTGATTGATCAACAACTATTTCATCTTGCGTATGAATTGTAAAAGCGGTGAGCGCGGTATTCATTCCTTGCCGCTGATACTTTATCCCCAATTCATGCTGATGATTTTGCGCAGCCTCTAACGCTTGATTAAACCCCTTATCACTTACAGTGTAAGCAGTTTCGGTAAGGGTTGGAGTTTCAAATCCACCACCGCTACTCGCATGCAGAATCCAACTTTTAGTCAATTCGTAACGGGTTTCCAACGCTTTGGATAAATGACTAAATTCACGATTGCCGCTGTCATCGCCATTACCCGGCACAACAAAATAATCAGCCACGGCAAAATTAACCTGTGATTCTCGCAATCCCGCCAGCCATTGCCAACGCGCGGTTGGCTGCCACTGCGCAATAGCATACACGTCGCGGCTATCGACTTGTCCCAATTCGTTACGGCGCAAATTACCGCGATTACCAGCGAAGTTAATGTAGCCTTTACGCTTATCGTCCATTATTGAATACTCACCGCCCAACGTAATGCTGGCTGGTTGATTATTCAATGCAATATCCCAAGTGTAATTGCCATTTGCACCATTAAAATTACGCTGTAAATCTACCACACCACCCGAGTTAGCTATCGCATCCCCTTTTTGCGCGAGGTATTGTTCAATAGCGCGTTTACCATTCCACAATGCTAATTGCCAGCGCCGACCACCTTCTGCTTGACGTAAACTCAATGCGGTTTGTTGATGATGAATTTGCTTGCGGGTATTAAAAAATGTCGCTGCTGAATTAAGTTGTTGCGGGTCAGTTTGCCATTCCAGTTCGGTAAGCCCAAGTGGATCTTGCAATTGCGGTGCGGATTCTTTATCAAAACGTAATTGGGCTTGGATGTTATTGTCAAAATGATAATAGGCTTGCGCGCCCAACTGTTCGCGCTCCGCATGGGCATGAGGGTGATCGCCAGCTGCTTGTAAATGACTGCCTTGAGCACGCAAAGCAAAGTCGTTTTGCTGCCATTCACCCAGCACATTTTCACGTGCTAAACCGGATTCATCGGCAGAACCACCGAACGCAATATTATTGATTGTTGGCGCCTGGGTTTGTAATCGAATTACACCACCAGCACCGTTACCATAGAGTGCTGCTACTGGTCCTGTTAATACATTTACCTGACTAACACTATCCAGTATTGCACCTGAAAATTGCCCCTGACCATCCGGCATGGTCAGGGGAATTCCATCTATCTGTAAATCTACGCCGCGCACACCAAAGGCTGAGCGAGCGCCAAAACCACGCAGGGTGATGCGAGTATCTTGCGCATAATTCGAGCGACTGTCCGCTTGTATACCGGATAAGCCCGACAAAAATTCTGCGGCATCACTGCGCGCGCCGGGCATTAACTCTTTTACAGTAACGGAATATTCACGCTCATCTGCCTTGGAAACTTTAGCCGTAACCACCAAAGTTTCTATCTCAACAAACGCATAACAACGCACAGGTAATATGCATAGAAACAAAAATTTTCTCATAATCATAAATAGCTGCGCCGCTTGATTGGGGTAAACGAATCATTAAGCGCACTAGTTTAACGGGTGGAGCGAGTAAATAGATGCAATTAAAAATAAAGGATAATCGGCCGCCTGGCTTAGGCTACCTGCACCACAATTTTTCCAATCGCTCTACCACCTTCACTTTTCTCCTGCGCTTGCACAATGTCTTTCAGCGCATAAACACTGTCCATAACGATTTGAATTTTTCCCGCATCAATCAATTTCGCCAATTCATTTAGCTGTGGTGCGCTGGGTTGAACAAAACAAAATAACGGTGTTACGCCATGTTGCTCTGCAGTGGCGGCATCGGGAACAGAGACAATCGACACTAATCGACCACCGCGTTTCAAAGTCTTCCAGGACTTCTGCTCAACATCGCCACCCAAGGTATCAAACACTACGTCCAGATCGCGCAACTCACTAAAATCCTGTTGCGTGTAATCAATCACTTCATCAGCGCCCAGGCTTTTCAGTAGCGCCACATTGCGTGTAGAACTGGTGGTATACACATAAGCACCACGCAATTTCGCCAATTGAATCGCAAAAGTACCAACACCACCGGAACCGGCGTGGATTAACACGCGTTCGTCAGCTTGTAGTTTTGCAAATTCATACAGCACTTGCCATGCAGTAAGCGCAACTAAAGGAACTGCTGCGGCCTCTTGCCAGTTAAGGGTCTGTGGTTTGTGGGCAATCTCGCTAGCGCGTACTGCGATGTATTCTGCATAAGCGCCATCACGAGCAATATCCGGGCGACTATAAACTGCATCACCCATTTTCCAGCCGGTGACTTTGTCGCCCAAGGCAACAATCTCACCTGCGAGATCCCAACCTAAAGTCAATGGCAATTTATGTGGCAGGAAATTTTGCAGGTAGCCTTTGCGTACTTTCCAATCCACTGGGTTAATGCTTGTCGCGTGGATTTTGACTAATACATCATCCGCATTAACGGTGGGAATAGGCGCAGGTTCGAGAGTTAACACCTCTCGCTCACCGTAACTATGGATGCGAGCGGCTTGTTGTGTTTGTGGTATTTGATAGGATTGGCTCATGATAAAACTCCTGACTGGTTAAGTTGAATAACATTGAGACCAGTCTAAGGCAAAAAAAATCTCTTGATTAGCCCGCTTTTTATCACTAGATTGTTTCCATTAACTCAACAAAAGTGAATTATCATGCCTATACCTATTGACCGGCTTTCAGGCCTAATGCTGTTTGCGCGTGTAGCACAATACGGCAGCTTATCGGCGGCAGCTCAGAGCCTTGGCATTAGCCGTTCAGCGGTGAGCAAGCAATTAAGCAATTTTGAAACACAAATAGGCGCACGCCTTGTGCAGCGAACAACACGTAAACTTGCGCTCACTGAACTCGGCGAACAAATTTTACAAGAGGCAGAGCGAGTGGATGTTGCCTTAAATACTATAGAAAGCATTACCGATAACTTCAGCCAACAGGTGCGCGGCAAGCTGCGAGTTTCGTGCTCGACTTCGTTAGGGAGAGTGGCGTTAATGCCGCTATTAAAGGATTTTTCCGAGCGTTATCCCGAGCTAGAATTGGAGCTGGGGCTGGAAGACAGATTTGTTGATTTAGTCGCGGAGCAAATAGACGTTGCTATCCGCATCGGCCACTTGCCTGACTCGTCATTAATTGCTCGACGCCTGGGTGAACTTCGCTGGAAACTAACTGCCAGCCCAAGTTATATCGCCCAATACGGTGAACCAAAAACACCTGCTGATCTTACAAATCACGCCTGTTTGTTTTACGGCAGCCGCAGGCAATTCATGAATATCTGGAACTTTACAACTGCGGAAGGGGTAGAGAGTATTAAAGTAACCGGCCCTTTAGTCATCAACGATGCTTGTGCTTTAGTCGATGCCGCCATTAACGGCATGGGGATTTTATTAATTGATGATGCCTTGCTGGGCGATGCATTGGCTAAAAGACAGTTAGTTCCTTTATTGCAGAATTATCCACTCGCACCCGGCTTTCCTGTTTATGTGGTTTATCCCGCGCGAAACTTTTTGCCAGCAAAAACCTTAGCGTTTGTAGAGTTTTTGCTGGCAAAATTAATTCCACTCCTGGCTTAACTCATTCCTGGTTTAATCTATTTCTGATTGAAACTCATTCCTGGTTTAAGCTAAGAAAAAATTAATATTCTCCATTAATTTAACAAACCATATACGCCCAATGAATATGCGCGATGATTTCTTTCGCCTTGCATGGACGAGGTACTGATTACATCACCCAACTTTAAATCTTCTGATTGGAAGCGTGAAATACCGGTGCCCTCATCGAAACTTACTGCGACACCTTCACCTAAGTAATAGCCAATTAAATCGCCTTGTTCTACACCAACACTAACGGGAAAATTAATTCGAATAATACCTGTTTGAGTTACCAATAATGGTTTGCTATCCCAGATAACCACTAAGCTCTTATCAACTTTACGTAAAACTTTGACACTAAACTTTCCTGGTTTTACAAAATATGCCCCAGCTCCCGTTAAGGTTCCGGTTTTAGGAATAACATTGGCTAAATCAACAATACAAAGTGGTTTCTCATCAATCTTAGCGCGCAAAACTAATTCACCACCAATGTAATCGAGCAGCCCACCTCTCACCAGAAAATCTTTATAAGCATCAATTTGTTTTTGCACAAAAACGCGCACTTGTCCACGCAATTCAGAAGACTCCTGAACTCGCGAAGTTTTTTCCACGCCTAGCACACCATTCACACGAGTTTTCTCAGCCAAGTCCTGACGCAATTCAGCTTCTTGTTTCTGCAATTGTGCAATATTATTATTGGCAACACCCAAATCAGCTTTGAGTTTTTCCATTTTTTTTACATCTGGTGAAGTTTGACAAGCGCTGAGTGCCACTATACCGAACAATATTAAACCATTAGCCAGTTTCATAAGAGAGTTCTCCTAAAGTGAATTTAATTTCATATAGAATATTTAACTGCAACCTCTGTACAACTATTTTTTAACACTAAATTTGGTAGAAATTAAGGCTTGTTGTTCAAATAATAAATCAATGTTATACCCGCCATCAGCAAAACCAGTTACCGGTTGCTCAATGCGAAAAAACTTAAGCCCACTCGAACCGTTAATAACAACAGGTACCTGTGCAATCTGTAAGCTGCGCGACCCATCATAAAGAATAGCCTGCAAGACAGAAGCATCACCTTTAAAATTACGATATTCAAAACCTATATAAATAATCCGCTCGGCAGCGATGGACGGATCTTGCTGCGCTAATTTATTGACTTCATTACTCGTTACCAACAACCGCGATACAGTAGGCACCTTGTCTGCAATCGCATGCTCGAGATCCATGGACAATCCTAGCAATGCTTTACTTTGCGGAAAACTTTCACGTGCATTAACCAGCTCTGCTGAAGCGTCGGTAAATTTCTCTTCACTGATTAACTGATCAATTCTTTTTACCACTAAATTTTCAACCGCAATTACACCTGCACGCGCAGCAGAATGTTGAGCATTCTGCGCCAGTAATTCACGATAGGTTTTCAACGCATTGTCGCCACTCGGTGCAATAAGTTTGCCTGCCGCTTGTTGTACTTTGGCTGTATTCAATAAATCCTGTTCAATATTTTGTTGCTTTTGTTTTAACTGACTTAACTCCTTTTGTTTTTGCTGCTGTTGTTGCTGTTGCAATGCCGCTTTCTGCAACTGTTCATTGGCAGCCTTAGCAATATTCAAGGCTGTTAACGCATCTTGTAACGCCGCTATTTTTTCATCAGCAGCGAATACAACTTCGGCAGAGTTCGCATACTCTTGCGCTACACTCATAGCATTTTCTTGTTGCGAATTTTTAATTAAATTAGCGTAAAAATTTTGCAACTCGTCCAGGCCTGCTTGCGCTGCTTGTCGTTCATCAGCATTATTACTGTTAACTCCTTTACGATAAATACTGGCCAGCTCAGGTGCAAATCGCCAATCTTGCTTTAAAGAATCACGTAAAACTTTTATTTGCTCCATGAACGTTGGCTGCGCATCAACTGCAGGCTGCTCAATGGTAGTAGACTGCGCTGTGTTAGCAGGCGGCTCTGTGTTAGTAGACTGTGCTGTGGATACTTGTGGCTCAGGCTGTATTGCAGACTTAGATTCAGATTGTATTGTCGGAGCAACCAATGCAGGCTTATCAATGACTGGCACATCGATTTTGGCAACAAAATATTCTTGCCAACGCTGTTTAATATCTTCTTGAAAATAAAAACTCGTCGCAGCCACAGCAATAATCAAACTTAATGCAAGCCACCCACCATTACTATTTGATTTTTTGGGCGGATTGGAATTGTGCCGCACAATACGATCTTCAGACCGTGCCACTATAGTATTGTTATGCGCAAGCTCATTAGTCTCGTGCCGCTTCGCTTTTCGCTCAACAACTTTTATGGGCTTAGGAAACGTTTTATCATCCGTAGTTTCTCGCGTACTAGCTTCAGCAACGGACGCCAATACATGAGCAGGAATTGCATCCAATGCGGCAATAAATTCAGCGCCCGTTTGGTAACGTCGCTCAGGATTTTTTGCCATAATTTTGTCAATGATTGGTTGAAAAACTTCTAAATAGGGAGGTAAACAGGGAATATCTTCACTGATATGCATAATGCCAACAACAACGGCTGATTCGCCATCATAAGGCACAGCGCCAGTTACCAATAAAAATAATACTACGCCTAAGCTATAAAGATCAGATCGGGGATCAACCGATAATCCTTTGGCTTGTTCCGGGCTCATGTAATGGGGCGTGCCTATAGCAATGCCCACTTGTGTCATGCCCGAAGCAGTATCTGAAGGTCGCGCAATACCAAAATCCATCAATACGGCGCGGCCATCTTCTTCATGTAACATAATATTTTCAGGTTTTACATCGCGATGGACATAACCTTTTTTACCCGCAAAATCCAATGCCCGAGCGATTTCTTTAACAACCCTCAAGCGATCAAGCAAACTCAAGTCTAAACGCTTGTGAGTCAAATCTTTACCGGGAACATATTCCATGGATAAAAAATAATACCCATTATGAATACCGACATCATAAACACTCACAATATTAGGATGGACTAAACGGCTAACAATTTTCGCCTCGCGTAAAAAACGCTCACCAAAGTTATCATCGGCAAGTAGATCAGGAGACATTACCTTAAGCGCCACTTCACGCTCAAAACTTTCCTGTATCGCGAGATAAACAGTCGCCATGCCTCCTTTGCCAAGGATGCTTTTAATTTTATATCCCGGTAACTCAATCTGCATTTATGTCTATACCAATTTTTTTAGTCAGCATCAGGGCGTATTCCAGCAAAGAATAATTATCGTGGGAATTCTGGTTTATGGCACGAAGCAATCAATGGCCGGCAATAACGAAAAACACTTATTATCTGTAAGGCACCCACCAAATCTAAATTTAGGCAGCAACTCATACTTAATATAGCAGGAATTATGACTTGCTGACTAAAATGCTTCTACCCTTCCAAAAACGGTTTTATTATATTGAGGAAGGCGAAGATAGCGCCCTGAGTGATTTGCTGTAGGTATATTACATCTATTTTTTTGTTCAAAAAATAACCTTCATCACAAGATCGCCAAGCTTTTTACGTCAGCAATAAACACAACTATTCTCAATAGTATGGCATTATCACCTGCCTGTATTTCATGATTAAAAACCATTAGAATTTTTTGCTGTGAACTTTTTTGCCGCAATCCCTTTGGCTATGCCTACAAGACCTACATACGTTTAAACACGCTATAGTGTTTTACACTATTTGTTAACCGAGGATTATCCATGCAAATTACTGCCAAAATAATAGATGCTGCGAAGCTCTCCACACACTGCCTTGTAGTCGCTTGTTTTGAAGGCGGCAAACTATCCACCTCGGCGAGCGCTGTTAACATCACCCCGACCAGCAAGACTGCAGGCTCCACTAAAACTATTGGCGCTCAGCAACTTGAAGCACTGTTAAAACGCGAACATTTTGCGGGTAAATCCGGTCAAAACTTATTGCAACTTAGCCCACTGGGTATAGCAGCAGAGCGTTTATTAGTATTGGGTTTTGGTAGCCTTGATAACGATGGAAAAGTGAGCGCTGATAATTTTCGCAAAGCCTTGCAGAAAATAGCCGATGCGTTAAAAGCAACGCATTGCAAAGAAATCTGTATTAGCTTGGGCGACATTAGTGTGTGCGACAAAGATGCTGAGTGGCAAGCGCGGCAAATCAGCGAAATTTTAATTACCAGCCAATATCGGAGTGATAGCTTAAAAAGCAAACCTGCCGAAGTAAGTTTTGTACTCACAAAAGTGACTTTGGGTTTCAACAAAGCACAAATTTCAGCCGCTACAAAAGGTATTAAACTCGGTCAAGCCATTGCTCATGGTGTTAATTTTGCGCGTGAGCTTGGTAACCTGCCGGGAAATATTTGCACACCAACGTATCTCGCCCGTGAAGCCAAACACTTGGCGCGAAATCAAAGTAAATTAAGCGTAAAAATTCTCGAAGAAAAAGCCATGGCGGCACTGGGTATGGGTTCATTGCTGTCGGTATCCGCAGGCAGTGATCAACCGGCAAAACTCATCGTTTTAGAATACAAAGGAGGCAACAAGAAAACAGCTCCCGTGGCATTGGTCGGTAAAGGTATTACCTTTGATACTGGCGGTATCAGCCTCAAACCTGGCGCAGCAATGGATGAAATGAAATTTGATATGTGCGGCGCTGCCAGCGTGCTTGGCACGTTCAAAACTTTATTAGAACTGCAAGCTCCCATAAATGTGGTGGGTGTGATTGCAGCAAGTGAAAACATGCCCAACGGCAGCGCTACTAAACCGGGCGATATTGTTACTTCTATGTCAGGTTTAACTATTGAAGTTCTCAACACCGACGCAGAAGGTCGTTTAGTGCTCTGTGATGCACTCACCTACACTGAGCGCTTCAAGCCCAAAGCTGTGATTGATATAGCTACCCTGACTGGCGCATGCGTAATCGCCCTTGGTGGCCACGCCAGCGGCTTATTCAGCAACAACGAAGCATTATCCCAGGCACTGTTAAAAGCGGGCCAAAGTGCAAATGACCGCGCCTGGCCCATGCCACTTTGGGACGATTATCAAAAACAACTCGATAGCAATTTTGCCGATATTGCTAACATTGGTGGACGTGAGGCTGGCAGTATTACTGCTGCTTGTTTTCTCTCGCGCTTCACCAAAAAATTCGCGTGGGCACATTTGGATATCGCGGGTACGGCATGGTTATCTGGCGGCGCAAAAGGCGCTACAGGTCGGCCGGTTCCGCTGCTCGTACAATATTTGTTAGATAACCAATAGACTATGACACAGGTTGATTTTCATATTTTGCCAGACGCCAGTGTAGAAGCACGCTGGCTATATACTTGTCGCCTGGTTGAAAAAGCTACCGGCCTTGGCCATAGTGTTTTAATTGCAGTTGATACGCAGGATGAAGCACAGACACTCGACGATTTACTCTGGAGTTTCAAACCAGAAAGTTTTATTCCACATCAGATTATTGGTGGCGAAAACGAAACCAATGTTGAAATTACTTTTTCAGACGAGACCGGTGATCATCAACAAGTTCTAATAAATTTGCGTAGCCAGGTGCCAGAATACTTTAGCCGTTTTGCGCGCCTAGCTGAAATTGTGATTCAAGAGCCAAATATTCTAGAAAACACACGTGAGCACTACCGAATTTACAAGCAGCGGGGTTATCCTATTGCACAGCATAAACGTTGAGGTAGAAAGTCTTAACATGGTAGATAACAAAAGCAAAACTAAAACCGAGATGCTGCGTGAATTAGAGTCCATAAAAGGGCTTTTACGCGAGGAAGACGACATCCCTATTTTGCAAGAAATGATCGCTGCAGAGAGAAGCACGGAAGCAGTCGCTGATGTACAAACACTAAAACCACCAGCGCTAACCGCCAGCTCGCAACCAA
>JANYIO010000278.1 GCA_025362015.1 Gammaproteobacteria bacterium
AGAGATCGCCCCGCGCCACCGCGGTAGTTACTTCTGCAATGTTACGCACCTGACCGGTGAGGTTCGAGGCCATAAAGTTCACGTTATCGGTCAAATCTTTCCAGGTACCGCCCACGCCTTTTACTTGCGCCTGGCCGCCGAGCTTACCTTCTGTACCTACTTCCCTCGCCACCCGCGTTACTTCCGACGCGAACGATGAGAGCTGATCCACCATCACGTTAATGGTGTTTTTCAATTCGAGAATTTCGCCTTTTACGTCCACCGTAATTTTCTTGGACAAGTCGCCCGTTGCCACCGCCGTAGTTACGTCTGCAATGTTCCGTACCTGTGAAGTCAAGTTACCGGCCATGGAGTTCACCGAGTCAGTCAAATCCTTCCAGGTTCCCGCAACACCTTTTACCTGCGCTTGGCCGCCGAGCTTACCTTCAGTACCTACTTCCCTCGCCACACGGGTTACTTCCGACGCAAATGAAGAGAGCTGATCCACCATCACGTTGATGGTGTCTTTAAGCTGGAGAATTTCGCCTTTCACATCCACCGTAATTTTCTTGGAGAGATCGCCATTTGCCACCGCCGTGGTTACCTCGGCGATGTTACGTACCTGACCGGTTAGGTTGGATGCCATGAAGTTCACGTTATCGGTCAAGTCTTTCCAGGTACCACCTACCCCGGGTACGTATGCTTGCCCGCCCAACTTACCTTCGGTACCTACTTCCCTTGCCACACGGGTTACTTCCGATGCGAATGACCGGAGCTGGTCCACCATGGTATTGATCGTATCTTTCAATTGCAGAATTTCGCCGCGCACGTCCACGGTGATTTTTTTGGAAAGGTCGCCGTTCGCCACCGCTGTGGTTACGTCGGCGATGTTACGCACTTGCGATGTGAGGTTGCCAGCCATGGAGTTCACCGAGTCGGTCAAATCCTTCCAGGTACCCGCAACGCCAGGCACGTTTGCCTGACCGCCGAGCTTACCCTCAGTACCTACCTCCCTTGCTACCCGCGTTACTTCCGAGGCAAATGACGAGAGCTGCTCCACCATGGTATTTGCCGTAGATGCTGCACGCAGGAACTGACCTTTGAGTGGGCGCCCATCGACGTCGAGCTCCATCGTCTGCGACAGGTCGCCCTTCGCCACCGCCCCGATTACGCGGGCCATTTCTGTGGTCGGACGCACAAGGTCGTCAATCAGCGTGTTAACGGATTTGACGATGTTAGCCCAGCCACCAGCCATTGACGGAATCACTGCGCGCTGAGTAAGCCGGCCTTCTCGTCCAACCACGCGGCTAACATCGGTAATGCCCTGGGACAAGAGTTGGTTAGATTCGATAATGTCGTTGAGCGTGTCTGCAATCTTACCGGCCATTCCGGTCAAGTCTGCTGGCATGCGCGTCGAGAAATCACCTTTTTTCAGAGCCGTCAGGACGTGTAATAGAGTTTTAGCATCAAGCTCTTCATTTACCAATGCAGCCGTATTCATCAGAATCTCCGAACTTTTTATAATGTATGTATGAGGTATTAAAATGCCGTCGCAGTAATGCCCGATAACTTAGAAGCTTTTTTTCGTTGCAAGCGTTCAACAAGAGCGCCAGCCTGCAGCGGTTCACTAAAAAAAATACCCTGATATTCGTCACATCCTAACGCTTTCAAAGTCTCAAATTGCTGTTCTGTTTCTACACCTACTGCCACTACACCCAAGCCCAAGGCCCGCGCCATGGCAAGCAATGCCGAAATCAAAGAGGGGTCTTCCGGGAAAACAGCAAGGGCAGATGTGCTGTTCTTTTCTTGACCAAGACTGTCTTGACCGGAGGTGTCTTTATTAGAGGTGTCTTGACCGGAAGTGCGCATAAAGCAGGGGTCAATTTTTAAGATACTGATAGGTAATGTTTTTAGCACGGCAAGGGACGAAAAGCTGGCACCAAAACCATCTATGGCAATGCCGATACCACCTTCGCTCACTTCGTGAAATACGGATGCAACCTTGGTTAAATCGCGAACCACCATAGATTCTGTCACTTCAAGTTGCAGGCAGGAAGGCTGCACACGATGTTTATCCAGCGCTGTAGAGATAGTTTTGAAAAGCTCAGGCTGAAGCTGGGAAATATCGACGTTAACAGCAATCGGCAATTCGAAAGGTTTATCGCCCTCCTGCCAGCGTTGTGCCTGAGCACAAGCCGCTAAAATCACCCACTCACCGATACGTAAAGCTTGCCCGCTATGTGCAGCCTGCGATAAAAATTCATTGGGCCCTATCAACCCGAGACGGGGATGGTGCCAGTATAAAAGTGCTTCTACACCAGTGGCTTTACCCGAAGCGATATTGATCTTCGGCTGATAATAGAGTTCAAATTCGTTATTTTCCAAAGCATGTTGTACTTCATTCTCGAATTGGATGCGCTGGCGCTCATAGGCATTCAGTTCTTCATGAAAGAATTGAATAGAGCCGCGCTCCTGCTGCTTGGCATGGTACATAGCAACGTCTGCATTTTTGAGCAACACCTCCCCCGTGTCACCGTCTTGCGGATAAAAGCTGATGCCGATGGTGGTTGAGGTTTTAATCAGGTGTCCACCAATCATGTGCGGCTCAACATTGGCATTGATAATTTTTTTCGCTACTTTGATGACATCATTCGCATCAGAAAAACCTTCCAATAAAATGACGAATTCATCACCACCCAGGCGTGCCACCATGTCTGATTCGCGCACCGCAGCATTCAACTGCTTCGCAACCTTTTTAAGCAATTCATCGCCAGCTTCATGGCCGAACGTATCATTAATTTCCTTGAATTTATCTAAATCCAAAAACATCAGCGCTAACCCCTCCTTGCGGCGGGCTGCCCGGCTAATTGAATGTTGCAGGCGCTCCAGCAAAGAGCGGCGGTTAAACAGTCCGGTAAGCGTGTCTCGGGTTGCAAGTTCAGTAGCACGCTGCTCTGCCAACCGACGCTCCAAAACCTCATGGTTCAGCGTCGTATTTACACGTTCCAAGTCCTGTAAGCGTTGTATACGCAGGTCGCTGTTAATGTATTCAAGTGCTGCCGTTTTTCGCTCCAGTTCGAGGCTTTTTTCGTGGAGTTCGACGAAAATTGCGACTTTTGCTTGCACTATCTGCGGGATGATAGGTGCAAATAAATAGTCTGCCGCACCCTTTTGATAACCCTTAATCCGGTTCAGTTCGTCACCATAATAAGCGGTGACAAAAATGATGGGCACCAAGGCGGAGCGTGGATGCGAACGTATTGCCTCAGCTGTTTCGAAGCCATCCATTCCCGGCATACTGACGTCCAGTAAAATCACTGCAAAATCATGCTTAAGCACCTCGCGTAGCGCTTCTTCGCCCGATAGCACAGTAAATACATCATATTTTGGGCTTTCTGACGGGTCTGTTAACACACTTGATAACGCTAACAAGGTGGAAGCGTTATCGTTAACAATCAGCACTTTCGGAAGTTGTACGAAATCATCATGCATGCAGTATGGGTTCCTAAAAAGTGACTTAATGATTATCTAATAATGTAGGTGGGTTAAGTTACTTGAGTTGGGAGTTAATTGCCACGGGAAAATATTATAGGTAAAACTCATGATACTTTTGGTGTAACAAAATTTCTGAAGGCACCTCGCGTTGGGCCGAAAAACACCTGAAAACGTTACCTAAAAAGACTTATAATGCGCCATGAATTATTCAAATCTACTGTTACACTAATTATTAAATTTTCACCTGATCAATAAAAGCCTCGTTTCTGCATTCAATAAATCATTTGAAAAACTTATACCTTCGTAGCGATCAATATTATTCTTCAAATTCTAAATAATAAATGGGTGGTCGTTTTTCTTTTAACAATAAAAATTCAAAATCTTTTTTTTGAATGGTAAAAAATGAATCCTTTGGCGCTTAAAAAAACAAAAATAACGAAACATTTTTTATTTGAAAAATGAATTTTACAGATAGCAGATTTACTAAAAATAGGCACTTATGGCTCATATATCATCCTAGCCAATAATAATATGAAAACGAACTGATTGTAAGCATCCGAAAACCGCATATAGCTTATGTGGTGAAAAGTGCGAGCAATGCCAACACAAGTCCTGCTATGTCACCCCCGCCTACTGACTCCAAAAATTCTTCGACGCACATTGAGATAAAATTAATATTTCACAATGGAGGCGGCATTAAACTCAGATTACCTAACGAAGCTGCATTATTGCCCTTAATCACTCAACTGATTCACTTGCCATGCTAATGCCGCCGTCCAACACCAAAATTTATTTGGCGGTTGCACCGGTGGATATGCGCAGAATTTTTGACACAAACCGCTGGTGGTTTATGATTTTTCCGTGACGCAAAGTCTGGCTCGATGTCGAGGTAAACGGCGTGTTGCCCCAAAAGCGCTCTGGGTATTGCGATTTGTTAGGCACTCAAACACTGGGATGCATTGTGCCGCCACACCGAGCAAGGTTTTCTGGAAGCCGATAATAATTTTGCCGAACGCTGCATGCAATTCAACAAAGTGAATCCATTGACCTACATGATGACGTATTTGCTGAACAATGTGCATAACAAAAATATTACCTTGTTATGCCTCACGAGCTTCATCAAATTAACATCACACAAATCGGGTGATGTGTTTTTAGTTGAGTGCAGCATAAAATAAATCACTGTAATGTCGCTTAAATAGTTAGTCACCCGTTAAAAAATATTATTGGCGAGCATTGGTTGCAACGTCCTTTTGCTTCGCTGGTGGATCCAATTTTTTTGGCTTAATACTTTGGCAGTGTTATGACAACGGGTATCAAAAAGTAGCAAATATGTTTTTCATGCTTTCGCTATGGGTTGAAAGTTTTGTTTTAAAAAAGTGAGTTTTTAACGGATGATAATTATAAAAATTATTTAAGCGACAATAAATAATAATTCGTTTTAATTGGTACGTATTTTCATTAAAGTTTAATAAAAATATACTTGTTTAGCGTTTAATCTTGCTGTTACTATTTATTCGTAGCAAGACAAATTAATGCTTGCGAATTTTCGGACGCGTATTCCATTCATCAGCGAGAAGTTGCGTAGAACGAAATTATGTGGCACATACTTGTCATGTTATTCATCAAATAAATCATTCACTTCTTACTTCTTACTAAGGAAATAATCATGAAAATCAAATCAATTCAATTGTGCGCACCGATATTCGGGATGATCATTCTGTCAGCCTTTTCAGTATCGGCAAGTGCTACAAACATCAATACAAGTGGAACCGCTTGTCACGCATACAATGCGGCTCAAGTTGCCGACATTGACTATATCCAATCAGGCGCACGTAACTACGCAACGTCCCCACGCAGTGTTATTTGTCCTGTGCCACGCGAACCCTTAGCTTCTGGCGCAACAACCGGATACGTTTATGTGGATGGTTCAAATGCCGCTGGCACATCAACGTCTTGCACGCTTAGTTCTTACAATTATAACGGTACTTTTCTCGGGTCTGTTTCATTTACGTCCTCAGCAGCAACTTATGACAACGGTTTAAGCCTAACTAGTGCTCAGTTAAGCACTTTCGCTTATACGGCCGTACTTTGCACGCTGCCCGCTAATTCTGGCAGCACTATTTTCGGTGTAACCGCAATTCAGTAGCAATATAACGATACCTGTAAGTATTTAGCCTTAAGACGCGATGTCGCTGAAAATTAGCGACATCGTTTCCAGTCCATTATTTTAAGAGAATAAATTCATGAAAAACTCTGGGATTTTAGTGAGTGCTTTAGTGATCGCCACTCTGGGCGGGGGAGTTTATTACTATAACCAAGCCGCAGATACTGCACCGTTACCGACGGTGGAAGCGCAAGCAATCTATACAGCAACACCCAACCAACCCTCCACCGATGAAACAATAGAAATTGCAAAAATACGCAACGAAATAGAACAATTAAATACGCAAATGCTCGCACTTCAGCAGCGACAAGCGAGTGAAAAAAAGTTGGCGGCTAAGGAAATGCCAGCAACGAATGCAGCCCCAGATAAAAATACAATTGCCGATTTACGTGCGAAAGAAGATCAGGAGCGTAAAGTGTATGTCGACGGTGTCGCTGAATCTTTTCGCAAAGAATCAGTTGATCCAAAATGGGCCTCAGCGACGGGTGCTGCAGTACAAAGTGCATTTGAACAAGACAGCGCGCTTACCGCTGTTGCCCATCAGGTGGACTGTCGCGCAAGCAGTTGTCGAGTAACCATTGAGGATGACGGAAAAGGTGGTCTTATGAAGAGCCTACCTTTGCTCGCAAATAATTTAGCGCAGACATTACCACGCGTTACTGCCGAGCACATAGAAGACGGCAATGGTCACAGCTCGATGGTGCTTTACATGTCTCGCGAGTAACTAAATCCGATCTAAAAGAAAAAATAATCTACGCGCAAAACCAGTCTAAGAGTAAAATTAAATTTCAAACAATAACCTGGGTTTTATTTTTAGACTATTCTGAAAACATCAACCAAAGCCGATAGTGTCCGGTCAACAAATTCAGTATTGAATGGGGTTTTCTACGGCCTCGTTCGGCACTGTTGCTATAAAGGAAAATGAAACCGTGCCTTTACTACCTGACTCGCCAGTTGCCGCCATATACAGCTGATTAGCTGATTTTTTTTTCATGATTAAGTATAACTTAAGCTCTGTACAATTCCCGAGTTTGCTTCACTGTAGTATATTGAACAATTTGGTAAGATGGATTAGATAATTTAAATGATCAGAAGCAATTTTCTTCGTAAAACTCACAAGGATCTTTCAAAGTATTTATTATGAAAAATATACCTACAGTTTTTATGTTTTCCGGTCAGGGATCACAGTATTTCAATATGGGTAAATCACTTTATGAATCAGATACTGTTTTCAGGCACCAATTAACATCATTAAACAACAAGATATTGCTGCTCACTCAGATAGATGTATTAAATTTTTTATTTCAAGCAGATAAAAAAACAGGTGAAGGATTTGATAACCCCGTAGTTGCAGGTTTAGCTATTTTTTTACTTGAAGTCGCTATGGTAAAAACCCTGGACAAATACGGTATAGCTGCAGATATCTATTTAGGTTCAAGTTTCGGCACTATTGTAGCCAGCTTGCTTGCGGGTCGCGTAGATGAAGATCTTGCGATAAAAACTATTTTTCAGCACAGCAATATCTTTTTAAAAAATACCTTACCTGGGGGAATGATTGCAGTCCTGGGATCACCAAACATACATGAAGAACATGAACGTTTGGCGAAGATTACACAAATTGCAGCGATTCATTTGGATAATGCCTTTGTACTTGCAACGCCTGCCCAGCACTTGGAAGAAACAATGGGTATATTGACCAAAATGAATATTCCCTACCAAAATATTTTTTGTTCAAGGGCCTATCACTCAGAATGGATTGATGGTGCAAGGCCAGATTTTTTATCGCTCTACGAAACGCTCGCCTTCTCACCTGCGGCAATTCCGGTGATTTGCACCTCTCACCTTGGCATCATAAATCCAGTGAATGAAAAAGCGTTGTGGCGTGCAGTGCGTGAACCCATGTGCTTTAAAAAAATTATTACCCACCTTGAACTTGATTCAGCGCATAGGTATATAGATATAGGGCCATCCGGTAGTTTAGGTATGCTATTAAAATATATTTTGCCTAAGGCACCCTCCCATACTGCTACCCCCTCCTCTACCTCAACCATATTACTTTCACCTATGGGTGGGGAAGATAAAAGGTTCGCAAGTTTTTTAGAAAACTATGCACTTGAAAATATATCGGCCCCTGAAAATGCATAAGCACCTGATAAAAATACCTGCAGCATTTAAATGCTTGCAGGTATTTTTAATTTTGGAGCGTGCATACTCAAAGCTTTGACTAAGATGCTAATACATTGTTATAAGCTTCATTAACCGCGAATTTAAATTTCGGTTTAATAGCGCGTATTAGCAATGGTAGTAACCCTAATGTACAAGCAATGGAAACAAATTGAGCGCTTGCGACAAGTAGGCCAAGATTTGAAATGGCGGCATAACTCGACATGCACAGCACAGCGAAGCCAGCACCCAACGAAGACGCATTTACAAAAATGGGATACGCAACTCGCTTCATAGTATGAGTTAACGCGTACTCTACATCGCCTTGCGATTCAGTAATATATTGTTGGAAAATACTTGTGTAATAAATCGAATAGTCGATCCCCACACCAAAACAGATTCCACAAATCATGGATGTTGCTATGTCTAATGGAATTCTTAGCGTAACCATAAACGCACCCAGTAGCAGAACGCTCACAAAAATTGGCACCATGGCGATTAATCCCACCGAAAGCGAACGCATTAAAAAAGTCATTACAATTAATATCAGGCCAGCAGACAACCAAAAACTATAAATTTGGTCATCAATAATTTCAGGAATATTGCTTGCCTGCAATTCACCAGTGCCAACCATATGCATTTTGACTCCCACGGGCAACACTGTTGGAGCATAGGCTGCTATATCCTTCACAATATCCTGCCAGACAGAACCTTTATCGGTATAACCTAAGCCAACAATACGTGCATTACGATAAGTGTAATCCACCAAGTCTTTAAGCTCGCTGCCCTCACCAAATTCGTACAACAAAAAATACTGGGAAATTAATTCATTTGAGGCATCAATCGGCAACTTTGCATTAGCTTCGCCAGTAATGACTTCATGAATTCTATCGAGAAAATCTACCGGTGAAATGGTGTAGCCAATTTCTTTATGAGTTTTCAGGCGCTGCTGAATTAATCGCAATGCAGATATTAATTCAGATTGTTTAACCTTGTCCTCATCAGTACTTTCAAGCCAAATAGAGATTGGAACCGTGCCGCCAAAATGTTGATTGAGGCTATCGTTATCCTGGCGTACTCGAGTTGATTCAGAAAATGATGCAATGTTTTCATTATCGACTTTTATGTTTGAACCAATATAGACCAGGCCTGTACATAATAGTATTAATCCCACTAACCAGGTTCGCGGACTTTTCATGGTTAACGAATTCATTCCCATACTAACGCGTTCTACCCATTTAACTAAAAATCCATTTTTTCTTTTCTCATGAATATTCTTTGGTAAATTTAAATAAGGAACAAGCCCTGGCAGCAAGCAAATGGTAATAAAGAAAGCATAAATAACTCCGCAGGCAACAAATACTCCAAATTCAAAAATAAAGGTTAGATTGGTAAAAGCTAATGTTGCGAAACCAAAAAAAGTACAGAGCGATGATAAAAACATTGGCAGAAGTTGCTGTGACAATGCCTTTTTAACGGCAGCAGTTTTCTCTTGTGTTTCAGAAAATAAATAGTAACGACTTAAAAAGTGAATTGAATCTGATGTTGCCAGCGACAATAAGAATACCGGAATCATATTGGTAATAATATTCAGCTTATAGCCTAGTAAACTGATGGTGCCCATAGTCCAAATTAATGAACCAATGGCAACGCTCAATGGCAGCCAAACACCCTGCCAACTGCGCATGCCGAACATCAATGATAAGGACATAATAACAATGACAAATGGGAAAAACTTGTTATTGTCTTTCTCAACAATGTCGGTGATTGCTGCATAATAGGTTGCCGTGCCACCTATATGAAATTTATCCTTCGTATCTATTGCATCAAGAATAACCAATACCTTGTCGTACATTCGTTGCAGATTTCTTGAATCTTCTTCATCCACTGATAGCTCGATTTGTACCAGGGAGCCTTTGTTGTCATGTGAGATCAAAGTATCAACAAACATTTTATTTTCAGCAATTTCTTCAGCAAGGCTTGTTAGCTCTGCCGGATCTGAAGGTATGCTGGTGATAAGGTTGTGCACATGCAGCGATTCACCTTTTAAGCGAATATTTTCCACATCAGATAAGCTGCGAACTTTTATAACCGGTGCAGCTCTAACGACCAAATCCTTAAGATACTCTCTTTCCTTTGCATGGAAATTAGCATTGTGCTCGGTAAATTTAATGAACGATTTTAGCGTGCCTAGATCCGCGTGGGTAATGCCATCTTTTAAAATGGCATCAATCATCTGCTGACTGACGCTATCTTTACCAAGAGCCTTTAATTTTTCAGTATCACCCTCTTCCACAAGAGACATAGCGCGAAACCGATTGGTAATGGTTTCAATCGTCTTCAAAGATTCGGTGTTAATAATTGAATCTTTCTGCGTGACAACTCCCACAAAAATTTGTTCGCCAGCGCCGCTAAATAACGTTCTGGCGCGATCCATTTGGACGCGCCCTTCATAGCCTTTCCCAAGTAAAAAAAGCGACGGATTAATTTTCAATGTCAATGCTTGAACTGCAAAAAAAACAGTCACTATGCCAACAAATCCTAGCAACCAACGCGACCGTCGAATTGCCCATTCACTGAATAACTGTGGCCACGTACCCATATGTTTCTCCCAATATTGAATTTATCGATAACACAAATAATTTTTTGGGCCAGTCTTACCCTGGCCGGTTCATTCACACCGTTAAGGGTATTACAGGCCTATTTTAAGAAAAGCCTGAGTAAATACTTTCGGATCAATCGGTTTATCAATGAGCTGATCAAAAGTAACTAAAGTTTTATGTTGGTTAAGGAGATTTTTCATTTCAATTTTGTTAGGGCGCCACACTGTGTGACTTTGAGCTGGGAATTCTCGTACGTCTGCTGATGTTCTGGTTTTAAAATGAACACCTTCTTTATTAAAATAGCGGTCTTCAATGTCAGTGTAGTGCTGTTGCTCTATCCACATCATACGTTTGCTGTATGAGCTTTCTTTAATGCGTTTAGCCGTCACCGGGACTGCCTCAATCACCCAACATTTTTTAACCACCCCAAGTGAATCAGCAATTTCCTCTTCACGTAACATTGTGTACTTATGATTTTTAACGCCTACAACACCATCAGCAATTTCCATATCTTCATAGGTAAAATCAGTGCCGACAAAGCTTTCGCCTATATCCGACGC
The DNA here is from genome assembly GCA_025362015.1 of Gammaproteobacteria bacterium. Lineage (GTDB taxonomy): Bacteria > Pseudomonadota > Gammaproteobacteria > Pseudomonadales > Cellvibrionaceae > Cellvibrio. The sequence goes on from JANYIO010000278.1 coordinate 10,968, forward strand.
CGCAATTCTACGAATTTTTTGCAGGGCTGGCAGATAAATCCAGCGGTCGCTATCGTCAAGCGGGTTTTCAGTTTCTAGCGTTAGAATTTTTGTGCCTTTAACATCTTTTGGTGACACAAACTCTACATAGGTTTTTCTCGCAGTAGGATGACTGTCATCAATACGTAGCTTGAGAACACGCTCTCTCGTTTGCCCGCTTTCATTGGTAAGAGTCATGTACAAATCGGTATATTCAGTAATACTTTTACGCGATTTTTCATTGAGTAACATTATCTCTTCGGCGGTGATTGCTTTTGCTGTTTGCGCTATCACAGCGCAAATTATTGCAAGAATATAAGGAAGATGAGAAAAACGAGAAAAGCGAGAAAACATAATAAGTTCCTGTGAAATTATTTATCATTAATGTAAGAATCGTTAATATAAGAGTAGTGAGTGTTGGTATATTTTTGTGCCAATGGAATCATCTTACGAAGATTCACGAGCGTGTTGAAAGGTGTATCCGTAATCATCGCGTTATAAATAAAATTAGGAACACTACCACCTGGGTCACTTAATGCGGAAAAAGTTACCTCTATCATACCTTCTGCTAGTGGCTTTAATTGCCAAAAGCCCGTAAATTGCGGAATACGTACATAGCCTTTTTTAATCGGCAACAAGTTTGGTTTAGCCTGCATTCGCATTGTAACAATGCCGGTAGATTTATCTTGAGTCGTAATATTTTCTACCAAATTGTCACGATCTTTAGTTGGCCATGGTGCCGATATCTGCATGTAAGCAAGGTATTGCTGATTTTCCGCCGCGATAGGTTCTATTTTTTCTGCATAGGTTACAGAATAAATCCAGGATGGTGCATTTTGTACATCGTGCAATAAAGCTGTTAGTGCGCCCAAACTTGAATTGATAGTGGTAACACCGCGAAATTTTTTAATTTCACTATTCTCCAGAGTTTCAACATAAACTTTTACTTCACTTTTATCCTTTACTAATTTTTCTTCCGCCATTACCTGCGCCGTTATTAACACGGGCATTACTACAGCACAAATCAGTTTCTTAAAGTACATAACTAACTTCCTAAAGAGGTGGTTATATTGCTGATGCAATTTCTGACATTTTTTTCAAATGCGAATGCTGATTCATTTTAATAGCAAACATATCGGGATAAAAACGTTTCATATAAGCCAAAACGTTTATTTGTTGTTCCTTTGCAAGATGTTGGGCGACGTAACCATCTGGCCGTACCAAAATCAAATCGCCCTCCTTTGCACCCAGCTGCTGTGCAATTAATTTTTCGTTATCAGTAATACATTCAAAACAGCTATCAAGGCGTGAGCATGAGTTTAGATTGGTATGCGTATCAATACCAAATATGCGGAAAAAATCCGGTTTAAACTCTTCAACATCTTGGAAAATCTGAGTTACCGTTTTAATTGCACTCCCACCGAAAACAAAAAGACTATAGTGAGTTCCCTGTAAAAGGGCAAACAGGCGACACGTTTTAGCTTCGCTATATAAAGTAATATGTTTGACATCCGGCATGCGACTGCCAATAACGAGTTGCGATTTATTGTCGGACTTATTTTCTACTAGTTCGCTGCCGGTATAGTTAATTAAAAATCCCGCTGCCTGACTCACGACGTTGCGTTTAAATTTTTGGGTTTGTGCGATTTTAGGTACTACGAAATCGCGTACGAACCGGCCAATTGGATTTGATAAACTTAATAACTTCATTTGCTGATTGGTTCTCTCAAGAACCATTTTTGCAATAGGTCTCCTCTCAGTGCTGTAGCTAGTCAACAAACTTTCAACGCCACTTTTCGTTAAATTATGTGCTAGCTTCCAACCCAGATTGTAGGCATCTTGAATACCCGTATTAAGCCCCTGCCCGCCTATGGGGCTATGCACATGGCAAGCATCACCTGCAAAAAAAACATTGCCGCTGCGGTATGAATCCATAAGCCGTTGGCTAAACCTGGTTACTGACAACCAGTTGGGATTATGAAATTTCGCATTAGTAATCCCTTTTTTTGCAATATATTCATTAACAACTTCTGCTGTTAAATTGTTTGAATTAATTGTACCGGTTGGCTCGTCAACCACAACACGACAGCGTCCATCCGGTAACGGAAAAAACATAACATAACCACCATTTGCTACAAAAACATGACCGGAATTTAAATCCTCATTCCACGACAAATATCCATCAGCAATAATATATTGTGTTTCATAATCGAATCCGGGAAACGGTAGCGCCAATAATTCACGCACAGCACTTTTGCTGCCATCGCAGGCGACAACATAAGGGCAGTCATAGGCAATATTTGATATGGCTTCATCAAGCGTAGTTTGACTGCTTAAGGTGACACTAACTTTATCGGGCCCAGTGTTTATCGCAGTGAGTTCCAAATTCCTTTCAATTACTCCTCCGTTAGCACAATAATGTTGTTCTAATATGCTCTCAATGGTGGACTGTGGAATGCTGGCCACATATTGGTGAGGAATATCTAAATCTTCAAAGCTGTAATGAATAAGGCGTTTACCATTACTATAAATATTCATATCGCGCACTAATTTACTCTGCGCGATCACATCATCATAAATACCTAGATCTTCAAAAATTTCCAGCGTGCGCGAATGAATTGCAAATGCTTTAGAAAAAGTTTGCCGTTCGCGGCGTTTTTCTATAATACGATGAGGAATCTGGTAGCGCTGAAGCTGTAAACCTAAAGCTAAGCCAACCGGGCCTGCACCCACGATGAGTAATGGGTTCTTATTGTTGAATTTTTTCATAACAAGATCCTTTATTTAGTGCAAATAATTCAAAATGAACGATAGAACGGTAAATCGGCAATGGCGAGTAAATTTTCATCGCCACTGCTATCGCCATAGGCATAAATTGTGTAATCGGATGGTGATTTCACAATTTGTTTTAAACGAATTACTTTTTCTTCGCCCTGGCAGTGCTCACCTACCAAGCGCCCTGTTAGCAGTCCGTTAACAGCTTCAAAGCGCGATCCACTATAGGTTTCAAAGCCCATTTTTTCTGACCAGGGAGCTAAATAGCACTCCGCTGAATTACTAATGAGTAAACAGCGATGGTTATTTTTTTGATGCCACTGCAATTTTTTAATGGCATCAGGGTTTAACCATTGATCCAAATATTTTGCCGAAAATAGTTTTCCTTTTCTTTCGTATTCAGACAACTGCACACCTTTCATGCATCTGCGTATCATGACCTCACGTGCAGCCATTAAGCTGATTTTTTTACGCCAGAGTTTAAATCCGGTAGGAATTAGTGTTAAGGCAATCGCATAAAATTTAATTGGCCCTATGAGATATACCAAAAATCGCCAAAAGGTATGCCTGTCAGTGATGGTTTTATCAAAATCAAAAACAGCCATAACTGGTTTTTCATTGCGATAAGTATTCTGTTTTTTGGTTGAATCTATACACATATCTACACTCATAAAAGACTCCGTTTTCATAAAAATATTTGTATTACTATTAGAGTTTAAATGCCAAAAAACTATGCAACTTCTGCACTGGGTTCACGTTTTTTAGCATAACTTGCTTTGTTCATTATGGTACCTCGCCCTGAAATACTGCCAAGGATGACGCCATTTTGAATGATGTAACATTGGCTATTGGTGCGCTGTAAGATTCCATTCAGGTAATAAGTATCTGTGTAGCAAGCCGCTAAAAACAGCGCTTGATTTTTATCTGCAAAACGTTCAAAGCTTATTTTCATTTCGTCCAATACAAAGGGATGAGTATGGGGAACATTATGAAACATGTGCGCACACACCAAGCCAAATTGGCGTGAAGCCTCAATTAAATATAATCCCGGTATATGGTCTTGCGGATGCTCGTAGAAAAAGCTGTGCTCATTGTCTCTATAGACTTCTGCAACGAACCAATTATCTTTGGATGTTTGTGCAATATTGTTTAACAGTACGTTTGATGACAAACTTTTGTGCACCCATTTCTTATCAAGACGAAGACTGCTTTGCGCAGGGAGTGCTGCCCCCCAGGTTGAGATCCAATCTATTATTTCTGGCAATTCATTTTCGATAGTTTGTGTCGGAAAAATTGCAGTCGTTTGACTTACACTGGTTTCGTTAACATAATCCAGCAAAGATTGAATATCCTTGCCAAATAAAATATCCAGCGGTATATCGAGCAGCGATGGATACAATTTAATAATTTTCGCTCTTAATTCCATTAGCATAATGGAATCAAAACCCAGGTCTTGCATAAGCGATAATTGTGGCGATATTTCACTGGCTGTTATTTTTGAAATCCGTGCAATGACATCTAATACTGCTGCGGTAGAAGATTCATAAATTACTTCTTGATTTTCCGCCGCCCGACTTTCCCCCATCTGAGCGTCAAGAGCTTTGTGGGTACCCTTAAAAAATTTATCAGTGCTAATTAAGGGTAACCAATATTCCTGGCCTTGAAATGCATAACTGGAAACAGGTGTTTTCTGAACACTAAGATGGCTATACCATGCTGCCGGATTAATTCCTTCAAATTTTTGATAAGCAACAGATAGTTTTTCTGCTACTTGCGTCATGAAGTTCGCAGGTGTCCAAACACTTGGTACTAGCGCATATAAATATTTTTCACTAACCAGTGTATCCATTAACATTTGATTAGCAAAACCGCTGACTGTATTAATTGCAGGATGTTGGACTTTTAACTGCCGCAAAGTAATTAATGTAGATTTGGTCTTATATTCTCTACTCCAAACAATATATTGCCCTTGCTCGTGAACTTGTTGTTCATTCGCTTTGTTAGTCAGAGTAGGTTGCAGCAAGGTTGCTATTTGCACTAACGATAAACCATCCAGTAAATGCTGAATAATTTCTTGATCTTGCTGTGTACAAATGAATACCTCGGCATCACAACCTAGCTCTTGCCAAAAATAATAGGTAGCAGAAATCAATGCCAGCCTGCAATAACTCTGCGTCACCTTGCAGTCTTTATTTTCGCTCCAGCGTGTTAAATCTACAGTCTTATTTTCAATATTATTGAGTTGCTCAAGTGCACGGTTAAACAGTTGGTAAATTTGTGGTAAGGCACGAATATTATTTTCATCACTCAGTAGGTTGGTCGCAACCTGATCAGAAAAAACAAATACGCAATTTATCCGTGGTAATTTTTTGTTGTCTGCATTATTTTGTTGTTGTTGTAATGATTTTATCAGTGCTTCTTTGGTAGTGCCTGTCGCGATAACACGGCAATTAAAGTCATTCCTGCCAACATTATAAGAATGGCAGATATCTGCCAAAGGTGTGTTTGAGTTATTGTTCAAAAAGTTTATCGTTTTGTTAATGTTTGCATGTAGTGCAGATTGATTCTTTCCCGCTATTTTTATGAGATGTGTGGTGCACTCACTATTATCAACGCTATTATCTACGCTGACAGTATGATTATAAGATTCAACAATAATGTGTGCGTTGGTACCGCTAAAACCAAATGCACTGACAGCACCCATGCGTTTATGGTTAGGCAGGTTTTGCTCGGGCCACTGAGTTTGTGTATTACACAACGCAATATTTTCGTGGTTTAAATCTATGTGCGGATTAACCTGATTGAAATGCAAATTAGGTGGAATGGTGCCGGCTTGAATAACCTTAACTAATTTTATTAGCCCCGCCATGCCCGCAGCAGATTCTGCATGCCCCATATTGGTTTTTACTGCGCCCACTAATAACGGCTGCGTACGCCCGGGTGCGCGACCATAAACGGCACCCAATGAACGTGCTTCAATCGGGTCACCAAGTTTTGTTCCGGTTCCATGAGATTCTACAAAGGCAATATCTTTAGCCTCCACGTTGGCATTTTTTAACGCTCTTCGCATGACTCTTTCTTGTGCCGGGCCATTGGGTGCGCTTATGCCTTGGCTGGTACCATCTTGATTCACTGCACTACCTTTAATAATGGCATGAATGTAATCGCCAGCGGCTATCGCATCGCTCAAACGTTTGAGTACAACAACACCAACACCTTCGGCGCGCACATAACCCGCGGCATCTGCATCAAATGTTTTGCAGTAACCGTGTGCTGAATGCATCATTGCTTGCGATTGCGCTACGCTTGCGGCAGGCGACAATAGCAAATTACAACCTGCCGCCAGTGCAAAATCACACTCCTTCATGTGTAAACTTTGACAGGCCAAATGCACGCAAACCAACGATGATGAACATGCAGTATTGAGTGTTAAACACGGCCCTTTTAAATCAAAAAAATAAGACAATCTACCCGCGTGAACACTCTCGTGATTGCCGGCATTCATTTGCGCCGATATTTCTTCGAGACTAAGTTGCTGCACTAATAAATCCGAATGATCTTTATTCATGACTCCCACAAAAACGCCAGCATTTGCGCCGCGAATTTTATCAAGCGGATAACCTGCATTTTCCAAAGCTTCCCAACTTACTTCGAGCAAGAGCCGTTGCTGTGGATCCATGCATTCAGCTTCGTGGGGTGTGATATGAAATAAATCTGCGTCAAAACGTAAAATATTATCAAGCAGGCCTGCTTGTGGTGAATAGGTTTTGCCTTTAGCCGGCCCGCTCTCACTAAAATAGCGCGCATGATCCCAGCGTTGTTGTTGCATGGGCTCGACCATGTTTTTTTGTGCCAATAAATTTTGCCAAAAATCTTCCATCGAATTGGATGATCCGGGAAAGCGACAGGCAACACCCACCATGGCGATAGGCTCTTGCTGCTGCGCTTTCAGTGAATGATTTTCTTGTGTTAATAGACGAATTTTTTTGAGCGATTCTTCTATCAATTTTCTATTGTCAGTGCTTGCATTCATAATTATTTCCTTACTTTAATACGGGTTGATATTTCCTTACTATTATTTAAAGCTTTTGTACTTTAAAGCTTTTGTTTTTTAAAGCTTCTGCTGTTACTTAGCCCTTCAAAGCGATTGATTAATCGCTATAAGGCATTTAATTCTTCCGCAAGTAAATCTGCCAATTCAGCATCTGTGAGTTGGTTAAAATCTACATCTTCTGTCGTTGTCATTACCGTTCCTGGAATTTTGCCAGAGTCAGGGACGCCGTCATCGAGAAATAATTCAGCCAGAATGAATTGACTCAAACTCGCTAGTGTCGGGTAATCAAACAAAAGCGTGGCCGGTAAATTTTTACCTAACAATTTACTTACAGAATTGCGCAACTCCAGCGCCATTAATGAATCCATTCCTTCATTTTGAAGCGATTCATTTCTATCGAGTTGCAAGCCTTCTTCAGCGGCTAATAATTCCAGAGCAATTCGCTCCATTTCATTTTCTATATAACTTAAACGGTTGTTACTGCTCAGTTGTTGGATGCTGCGCTTGAAATCATCATAATGAATATTGAATGTGGTTTTTACTTTGAGTTGTGTTGTTGATGGTTCGCTCACAACAGCACTAAACAATGTTTTTTGATAACGTGGATTCAATAAAGAACTAAATTCACTCCAATCAATATCAATAACCGTGTAGCAGGAGTTGGTTTGCTGCTGCAAAGCGGTCATATGTTGTTGCAATGAAGTTAGGTATTGATAAGCTGCTTCTGGTTGCAGTAATTTTAAACCGCGTGCGCGGTTAAAATGATTAACCACTTTTGCAGATGCAGCCATACCACCGCCCTGCCACGGCCCCCAATTTATACTGAGTGCAGCCAAGCCTTGTGCATGACGCATTTGCGCAAGCCCATCCATAAATCCATTTGCGGCAGCGTAATTGGCTTGGCCTGCAGGCCCAAATACGCTAGCTGCTGAAGAAAATAAAACGAACCAGTTAAGCGGATCTTGTTGCGTTACTTGATGCAACCACCAGCTGCCATTTACTTTTGCTGCGAAGGGCAATGTAAACTCATCCCAGGATTGGTTACTGATTAAACCATCTTGTAAAACGCCCGCACAATTGAATACTCCATCTACCGCTGCTAAGGTATTTTTTACCAGGTTGTAACAAGTTTGTACTGACTCTTGTTCGGCAATGTTACACACCATCGTCACAATGGTTATGCCCTGCTCCCGCCACTGTGCAATTTGTGGATGTGAATCTGCGATGACATTACGTGACCAAATAGCAATTTTTTTAGCGCCATGCTGAATTAAAAATTCGGCTAACCCCAAACCAATTGCACCTAAGCCACCCACAATAATGTAACTCTTTTCTGAATTTATTTCTGGTTGTTTATCGGGAAGAATATTCAATGTTGGCGCAGCGACAAAGCGAATAACTTCGCGAGAATGGTTGCGATAGGCAATATCTGTTTCTGCATCTTTACTGCACCACTCATCCAGAATAATATCTGTTAAGCGCGTTGTTTCTGCTTCGCTACAACTAATGGTTTTTACCATACTGCCAGGGTATTCATTGCCTAATACTCGACAAAAACTGCGCGCCAAACTTTCTATCGGCAGCGCCATAGGGTTTGCTTCATCCTCTACGCAAACAAAGAAACAATCTGGCATTGTTTGTTGTGCTGCGTAGTTTTGTAGCAATGTCAAAGCAGTATGCAGCCCGGCAATTTTTGCGTGCGCTAGATCATGATGATTTTCTGTGGTCAGGTTGATAACCAAATCAATCGCTTGATCGTTGTATTTTGTGCGTATTAAAGTCAGTTGTTCAGCTATTTGTTGCTGAATAATGTCTTCACTCTGCGTAATGCCATCACAATCAACCGTTATAAATTCAACATATCTATTTTGTGCTGCCATTGTGTTAAACAACATTTGTTGCTGTTGCGTACATATCACCACACAGAGCTGCGTTTGCTCCGGCTGTAAATGAGCCTGCGCAGGCAAGCTGGCAACTTGCCATTGTTGTTCATACACTTTCTGAGATTTTGCTTGATGGATGCTGCTAAGTAATAATGCTTTGGGGGCACGTTTGCTGTGCAAACAATCCACTATCGCCACCAAATTTGCATCATCGTCAAACAATGTAATGCGATGTGAATAGGTTTCTTGCGCCGGTGATGTTGTTGTCGCTACATTGACTGCTTCTACATAACACCAGAGTGCACTCTGGTTATTTTGTAAAAATGTCATGCAATCTACCGCCATAGGAATATAAATATCCTGTTTGCTGGCTAGATTAAAACTCGTATCGAAAGAAGCCGCCGCGGTGGATTGAAAAAATGCGTCTATCAAGCCGGGATAAAATAAATATTGGTTTTTTTCGAGATCGCCTTCAGGCATACGCAATCTCGTTAAGGCCGCTCCCGGTTTGCGCCACACGGATTGAATCCAGCGAAAGCTGTCGTTGAGTTGATAACCTGCTGCTGCCATTTCCTGATAGAAATCCTGGCCGCTGAATTGCTCCAACAAATTTTGTTGCAACACACTGACAACTGGCATAACAATCGCGGTTAATTTTTTTGCGTTACCCACCAGGTTAATTTCGCACGAATAATGTTGCGTCCAATTCGCGTTACTATTTTCATGGCTAATATTTTCTTGATTGGTGCGACTAAAAGCCTTTAGTGAATAACCGTCGCCCTGTACATCTAGCGCATATTGCACCGCTTTAGTTTCATCGGGTACAAAGGCCATGGCCGCTGGAAATACTAGATTTTGTATTTCATAACCCCAAGACCATTGTTGATCTTTGGCAATTAATGCAGTCATAGCTATGTGAGTTGCACCAGCAATAACAGTGGTGCCATACAAGCGGTGATCATTAATTGGAAACGGAAATTGTGGCGAAAACTGAGTGTCATAAATTCTGCCACCACGCGCAAGATCCGTTGCTTTACCCAGCGGTGATGCAAAAATATTGCTCGCTGTTGAGTAATTTTTTTCTATGCGTTGTCTTTCTGTTGCACCTTCTGCCCAGAATCTTTCGCGCTGAAATGGGTACAGCGGCAATATAGGTTTTGCATAATTTTTTTCTGCTGAGTAAATACTTTTCCAGTCAATATCAATTCGTTCTTGATACAACCCTGTCAAGGCAGAAAATATATGCGGTGTTTTTTTTGCTTGGCT
>JANYIO010000315.1 GCA_025362015.1 Gammaproteobacteria bacterium
TAAAGTTCAACGCAAGTTGCCAACCTATAGATAAAGCGATGATTGAGATAATGATGCGTTTATAGCTGATGATTCTTTGCTTGCCTGAAAGCGGCGCTAGGCCAAACACGATAAGCGATGCGAAAACATAGCACAGCGCGATTCTCTGCAATATTCCAGAAATACGAAGCGTTTCAACATTAAAAGACGGCAACAAGTTGAGAAATAAACCGAGAATTATCAGCAATGATCCGCGGCGTACCACACGTAATGTTTCATCTCTTGCTGTTCGAGCAGAAGGAAAACCAAATGACATTGCAGCGCCAACAGCAAATAGAAATAAGGGGAAAATGAGGTCTGCCGGTGTATACCCTTCCCACGCAGCATGATTGAGAAAAGCGAGCGTGTGTTCCCATGATCCAGGGCTAACCACCAAAATCATGCCTAAAATAGCAATACCGCGAATAACATCCAGAGCAACAAACCTGCCTCGATGTATGACCGAACTGTTACTGATTGTATTATCCACTTTCTATTACCTCTCATTTATACAAGTTTATTGTTTTTATCAACGGAACCTAATTTTATATTAGCCTGAGCTACTAACACCGAGCTAAGCGGCTAGGCGCCCCCGGCAGTTTTTAAGTTGTAGTTTTGTGAAAAATTTTGCGCAGCAAAGCCATGGGGGCGCCTAGCTAAAACTGCGACTTAAAAACTGTCCAACGCCCGAAGTGCGCGGTACTTCAGTGCTTCGCGCCTTGTTAGGCTTTTGCTATTAGCAGTAGAGCCAAACAATTATTAGGCCGTTTTAAAATTAAACATAATTATAGTTTTAACACTAAGCAATAAGGCATGAATGACCCGCCACTACCTGCCAACCATTTGTGTTAATTGACCAGACTCTGGTGAAGCGAAATTTACCTTCTGAAGGTTGACCGTTGTAGCTGCCAGAAATATTTGCTTGCGTTGTAACAACTGCGCTATTACCCAAGTGTATTATCTCTTGATTTGATAAGTTTATAGAGTTTATAGAGTTTATAGAGTTTATAACAAATGTTCCTTTTCGGTGAGAATCAATATCCTCAAATTTTGATACGACCTGACCGAGATGATTGGTAAAAATTAAGTTTTCTGAGAGCAAGTTATCCAATGCATTTACGTCTGAATGACACATAGCCAACCTCAACCGCTCTTCTAATTCCAAAATTTTAGAGTTCATATATTTTCTCTCTACTTGCACAGCCTAACGCCGAGTTCAGCGGCAGTTTTTAAGTTGTGATTTTGTGGAATACTTTTGCGTAGCAAAACCACAAAAGCGCGACTTAAAAACTGTCCAGCACACGAAGTGTGCGGTGCTTGAGCGATTTGTTAGGCATTTTTCTTTAAGATACGTTACTGAATTTTAGTATTTCATACTGCGCAAATAATTAGCTAATGCAACCTTCAACTAAAACCACTTTACTAGTAGTAGATTTATGACGAATGGCAAAAAGAGGCTGTGTCCGAAGCATATGAACGAAATACATTTAAATCGTGAACTTCAATGTCTAAAATTAAATATGCTTTCATTAAAATTATTCCTAATTACTAAACTTCAACCTTGCTGTGCCTAACGCCGAGTTCAGCAGCAATGCTGTAATGGACTCCTCTTGTGCCACCGTTTAACCTATGAGCTAATTTCATCAGAGGAGCAGCTTTATGTATACTAAACGCATCGCGGTCGATTTGGCAAAAAATGTTTTTCAATTAGCGACATCTGATAGCTTCGGGGAAGTCGTTGAACGCAAACGCCTAAACCAAATCGCTTTTCTTAAGTTCATCACTCAACTCACTGAGCCCAAGAATTTTATATTTGAGTCCTGTGGCACAGCGTACCACTGGGGAAGAACTGTGAACTCTATGGGGCACAAAGCTACCATTTTACACGCTGCTTATGTCACACCGTATCGTCGTCGAAATAAAAATGACAAGAATGATTGCGATGCGATTTTAGGTGATCAAGCTCATCACTATCGTCTTTCACTATGGCGAAGAATCCAATCACTTCATTTTCTTTCAGAATTAGTTTGACTGTATTGCGAGTAACATACTCTTCTTCAAACTCTAAATTAGATCTCCATTTCTCAAGTTGCTTTTGAGAATAACCCCAATAGCCCTTCGATGCGATTAACATATCTCGAAGAAGCTCGGCATGTTTTGCTTCGGCATCTATAAAATTGAGCACTTCTTTACACCTAACAGCTTAATCAACATTGCAGACTTAACAGGGTTGTAGCGTCAAGACTTGTGTTTTGCTTCGTATAAATTAGAAGGCAAAAGGTAAGACTTGACCCCAGCTCGTACTAATTCGTGTCGATCATGACACGCCCCTCAACGCTTTAACGGAATGCACATGCTCAATACCAAGCACACCCACAAGCAAAATAATGAGAATAATTAGTACCAATCCTAATGCATTGTAGTGTCGCATAAGTCCAGACAAATACTCATCTTTCAGCTTTTTATACCCGTCAGATGTAAAATCCCGCCACAAAAATGTCTCCTCTATCTCACTACCTTTATTTTCAAGAGTAACAAATAATTTTTTGTAAGTATCCAAATGATTTCTTTCTAAACGTACTACGATTCTGTTTCTTACCGTTAAAAAAAGAAAAAATGCTATAGCCAGAACAATAATCACACACAATTTGAAAATATAAATCAATTGATTATCTCCTAAAATGAATCGCCAACCGATGAGCGAATGGAAATAACACTTGCAGTTACAACCATTCCACTCCCTAGCTTAAAGCTGGCAGAATTTTCGATGCATAAAAGGTTCTGCTCCTTATCGCTCTATTTTTTAATATTTTTTGTTTCTATTATAATTTTTGTAATTTCTTCAGGAGATATAAGCTTTATTTCAGCATAGGCTGCATCCGTAACTTCTTTCTTGCCGGTGCCTTCGCCAGATAATTTCCCTCTTGAAGAAAGAAATAAAATGGCACAGCTGGGCTACCTGGAGCGGAAACCATAACCAAACTTTTATTATCAGTGCAGCTATAAACCAACCACGAACTCTTGCCAAACGTTTTTGTACCAGGGCCAATATCACAATTTAATAAACAGACCAAATATACCCTCACTTTGAATTGTTGTAGCCGTTGTCGTCCCTAACAGATATTCAATTTTATTCTGCCCTTACTCTTTGTCTAAGTCTTTTACATATTGTTCATATTCAGACACTTTAGCCTTAAGATTTTTAACAGCTCTATCTGCACGAATCATCCGATAACCAGAAACAAAAAATGCAATAACGAAAATTATAATAAATATTATTGCTGCGCTGTAAATAAACAATTGTATAGTGCTTCTTTCAACGTCAAATTTTTTTAATATATATAATATTGGTAGCATTATAATTATTACTATTAGCTTAACCTTTATGTCTTTGACAAATTTACTCATGAAATACTCTTGTTAACATTTATGTACATTAGAACTAAAGAGCTCTGAGCCCTTATTCATAAACAGTCCCAGCTGCTTATCCATCAAGCAGATCACTAGCCTAGCATGGAGCTGCCGCTGCTAAACTACCGTTGCTTGTTTGGCCAACATTTCTTTCAATTGATCTAAGGTAATTAAAGGATTTGATCGATGAATAATTCTATGACAATTTGCACACAACAGGGTTAAATCATCTAAGATAACTGTTATTGATCCGTTCATTTCAGAGACTGGATTATTGTGATGGCATTCCATAAAACCAGCGCCTCTTTCACCATATTTTTTTTGGAAATCAAACGCACATGCTTCGCAAGCTAATTTACCTTTCTCTTTAAAAACACTGATTTTTTTGTTATTAGATAATTTAGCATCACGCTCATATGATAAATGTGTAATGTATTTCTTTGCGCCTTCCCAGTAAACATCCATTTCATTTTCAGCAATGGCTGAGAAATTCAACTGCGCATAATCGAGCAAGCCGGCATGTATATAGCTTTTTTCTTTATCATGCATTGTTTCAACGACAGGTTTATTTATGTATTCAATATCCCAACCAAATGCCGAACCAGTTCTACAATTTGGATTCCTATCATCATGCTCAAAATGTGCTCTTTGGCCATTTCTACCAACCTTCATCAGTTTAATTCCAGTATGGCATTCTGGGCACCGACGTAATATTTCATTATTTCCATGTAAAATTTCTACAGAGATTAGATGCCAATTACCACATATCAAAGCTTCGCAAACTGAAGTTGTATTTTCCATAATAATCTCTTTTTTGAGTCTAATGAATGTATCAATTCCCCCAACTAAATGAACGGCACAATGCCATTGTAGTCGTTCATATACCAGTTAGAAATTTTTATTAATCTTACAACATGGGTTATTGATTTATGAAAATATTATTTTAATAATCGACCAATGCCAAAATATTAGTTACGAGCTCCTTAAGCTCGACATATTCTTCTGCATTGTTCATATATGTTGACATTGCCACAATTCGCTCACTTGTCATCTACGGCCAGAATCGATCCGAGACTTCATCTGGATCCATGCCAACAGCGTTACCTATAATCTTTTTGGCATCATCGGTATCTGTAAAAGTAATTTCACAACCAGATTAAACTTTTATAAGCTCAGGACATAAATAATTTTCTATTTCGCGTTTACGTGTTGAATAAAATGGTCGACCAAGACCTTCAACCTCCAGCCTTCTTTTTTGATTATTTTTAAATTGGAATGGATCACCAATGTCTGAATCTAAAAAAACACACCAAGGTAAGCCAAGCTCATCAGCTAAGCGGTGAGTTACCCAGTGTTTTACATTTCCACAACCACCAACATGAATAGGAATAATGTTTTTATCTTCAAGATCGTGTGTAACATGACCCGTTGATTTTAATTGCTTGGCAGTATGTTTCAAGAAAGTAATATCCGACCTACCCTCTACAAGAACAATAGCTTTTGCACGCTCTATACCTGTTTCCGGAAGTATGCCTAAACTCTCAGCAACATCTTTTAGCACATTATCATCAGGCATTTTAATCGTTGGAATACCTTGCTCGTCTTTAGTGATAAAACGAATTCCCTCAACAGGAATTAGTCCTGCCAACGCAGGAACGTGCGTTGTTACAATAATTTGTCGCCCATCCTGGTGCTCAAGCAATGCCTTCATTAACATCATTTGATAATTGGGATGCTGTGATGTTTCAGGTTCTTCAATGGCGTAAATGATATTGCGGTTTTCTCCCACTGCAACCTTCTCTGCTTCAGCCCTGAAAAAATTCAGCAAAATTAAACGGCGCACGCCGCTGCCACGCTTGTTAATAGGAATTCCATTTTCGCCATCGAGAGTAAAATTAAAGGTCCATTTAGGCTTTTCTTTAAAACGTGGCGTTAATTCATTTGCTAACTCAGGAGCCATTTCTCGCAACTTATCCAGAGTGCGATTTGCCACGTCAAGTACACTTGCCTCTATTTGTAACTCAAGCGCGGTGATTTGAACTTGTAGTGTTGCATGCGCATCTTTAACGGTCTGCTGCAACGGATTTTTAGCTTCGGGATCACCATCACTACTTTCTCGATCAGCTTTAAAAAGCGCATAGGTTGGTAAATAGGCCTGTATTTTACCCCAGATAGATTTACTTTCAGCAGAGAATGATTTATCCACATCCAACAAAGTTTCTTGACACCGAATAGGAACAACACTAGTTCGGACAGCATTACGCCACAAGGAAGAAACTCGCTTATCCAGAACTGCGTCCGACACACCAAGCTGTTCCCCTAATTTTTTAAGCTCAACGATTTTTAGGCCTAGTAAATTGCTAAGATTTTCGTCAGACGGATGCTCGCAACGAATGAATGTTTTATCAAGCTTTCCAGTCGATGCCTTAAAAATTTTAACAATTTCAAAATTTCCATTTGCATTGAGCAGATACTCATTCATTAAAGTAGTTTCAACATTTTCATCTAATATAAACGATAATGGAAGATCATAAAATTCGCATGTGATCTCAAAAAAATCTGCATTACTAAAACAATTCACATCACTTTTATCAGATTTAGCGCCATCAATTTCAAAGAAAATTGCCAAAGCTTCAAGTATTGTAGATTTTCCAAAATCATTGCGACCAACAATACCCGTCATAGCTTCGTCAATAGGGACGAGCGTAGTAGTTTGATAGCCTCGAAAGTTGGTGAGTTTGAGTGCTCTAAGCTTCATAGAAGTTATCCCTGAAATTGTGGACAGAATAAAATTAACTGAATGTTTGCCTTACATCGAAAAGAATCTTAAAAAATTACTTCACTCTACTCCCATCCCGCCACAGTTTAATCATCCCCACCGTAACATCACCCCTATAACACAACGGCGATTCCCCTCCAGGTTTGCTATAAGCACTTCTCCCGCCACAATCTCTTCCATTTTTCATTTGGCTATAGGGGCATGGGCAGCGACCAGAGTAGTTAGCGATAGATTGCTGAATAAGTAATGCGGCGACATCGTTATCGGTAAGGCTTGTTGTAGCGTAGGAACAAGTTGCGATAATTGTAAACAAAAATATGAAAAATAATTTTGCGAATACCTTATACAACACAGTCACATTTTCCTTTAATTATTGTAGTGACCGATAAGGCAATGTGAGTAATTTGCATCTTTAGGCGCCATAGCAAAGCGCGAATGGCGCGGTTTTGCTGGCAATGGCTACAGTAAAGACTATTACTGCTATTCGCGCCAGCAGCTATTACAGGATATTACATTGATAGTTTTTACGCCGGTGTCGTTCTATCCACTGCCCACAAGCGCAATTGCGTTATTTGTTCTGCCATCACTACCGACAATGGGCTGGTGCCAGCAATTTCTTGCAATAAAATTTCGGTGGTTAATTTTTTAGCTTGTGCTGCGGCGGTATACATAGCGGATACTATCGCTTGTTCAATTTCAGAACCGGAGAAGCCTTCGCTGGCAGCTGATAATTTTTCTAACGCGAATTCAGCGGGGTTTAAATTCCGTTTGTTGAGATGAATGCGGAAAATATCGTTGCGTATTTCTGCATCGGGCAAATCGACAAAAAATATTTCATCGAGGCGGCCTTTACGAATTAATTCGGGTGGCAGTTTTGAAATATTATTACTGGTGGCGACAATAAATACTTTGGTGCGTCGTTCTGCCATCCAGGTTAATAGGGTTCCCAATAAACGTTGCGATACGCCATTGTCATTGCCGTCTTGTGCCATGCCTTTTTCAATTTCGTCCAGCCATAACACGCAGGGCGACATTGCATCGGCAAGTTTTAGTGCTTCGCGTAAATTGCGTTCGGTTTCACCGTGAAATTTATTGTAGAGTGCGCCCACATCTAAACGCAGTAATGCAATGCCCCATAAACCAGCCACAGCTTTTGCTGCAAGGCTTTTACCACCGCCCTGCACGCCCAGCAGCAAAATACCTTTCGGCATATCCAATTTATTTTCATCTTTGAGAAAGGCATCGCGCCGCGCAATCAACCAGCTTTTTAAATTTCGTAAGCCACCCACTTGTGAAAAATCTTGCGTTTGTTGTTCAAAACTCATCACACCTTCCATATCCAACAGCGCAAATTTTGCTTTGTTAATTGCGTGTACATCCACTTCTGATAATTCGCCGTCCGCCCAAATTGCAATGCGCACTAAACGGCGCACATCACTCACACTTAAACCTTGTAAATTATTTAATAATTTTTTGAGCGTGATGTTGTCTGTTTTTACACGCGCGCCACCGTGCTTATCAGACCAGTCTTTGGCTTCCTCGCGGATAATCTCCATGATTTTGTCATCACTGGGCAATGACAATGTATAGGAGCAGCTATAACGTGTTAACTCCGCAGGCAAACGCAATTGATAACTTAAAAATACCAATATGTGCGGTACGGCAAAATGATTCAGTGCTATATCTTTTAGCAAACGCACCACTTGCGGTTGCTCTACAAGAAAGGGATGAATATCACACAGCGCATAAATACCCGGCCGAGTGTGATTTTTAATTTCTTTGAGTGCTTCTTCGACTTGATTAAATTCACTGCCTTGTGCCACTAATTGCGGGCCGAAGTTAATACGCGTTATGCCTTCGGTAACTGACCAGCGATATAAATCTCTACCCTGTTTATTTGCCACTTGCATTAATACATCGAGCGCTTTTTTTTCTTCAAAGGTTTCGATCACCACCAGAGGAATGCGTGAATCTAATAATAGTTTTAATTCGTTAACGTCCTGCACAGGTGCCTCGCAATGGTGGTGAAATGACATGCTTATAAAAATAGCAAACTTATGGTGAATGACCAAACTTAAATTTTTCGTTACAATTGTCCCAACTGATTTAACTGCGAAATGCATAACTGTTCCGCTTATTCGAGACTGCTGCCATGCGCCAACTCAATGCCATTGATCAATTTATTGTTCGCGCCGACCGCGCTTTGCGCACGCTGGTTGCCGGGGAGCAGTTTGCTGATCGCCCATCGCCCGCAAAAAATATTGCTGAAGCCGAACTCTCGCCAGAAGAGGCGCGCCATTCTGCGGGTTTAATGCGCGTTAATCATGCCGGTGAAGTTTGCGCGCAAGCGCTTTATCAGGGCCAGGCTCTCACGGCGAAATTGCCCCATGTGCGCACGGAAATGGAAAAGGCAGCTGCTGAAGAAGTCGATCATTTGGTGTGGTGCCAGGAGCGTCTGGATGCATTGAATAGCCACACCAGCCATTTGAATCCATTGTGGTATGGAATGTCGTTTGCGATAGGTGCCGGTGCCGGTTTAATAAGCGACAAAGTCAGCTTGGGGTTTGTTGCCGCCACTGAAGAGCAAGTCTGCAATCATTTACAACATCACTTAGAAGACTTGCCCGCACAGGATGTAAAAAGCCGCGCTGTGGTGACGCAAATGCTGCGCGATGAAGCGCGCCATGCGGACATGGCGTTATCGGCAGGTGGTATGCGCTTTCCTGCACCCATCAAAGGTTTGATGACCTTAGTATCCAAAGCCATGACGAAAACCAGTTATCGCATTTAGTATTATTGTTCTTGCATCAAAATAACTTACGCTTCATGAATTTCATAGGCATGAGTAATTTCTACGCCTGCCGCTTCTAGCATAATTGATGCTGAGCAATATTTAGTCGCCGATAATTCTACTGCGCGTTTCACTTGTGCATCTTTCAGTGCTTTTCCCGTCACAATAAAATTCATATGAATTTTGGTAAATGGTGATGGTATGCCTTCCGCGCGCTCCGCTTGCAGCTCACAACGGCAATCCGTTACGGCTTGACGTGCTTTCGTCAGAATACTCATTACATCAAACGATGAACAACCGCCCAAGCCTAACAACAACATTTCCATAGGGCGCACACCGGTGTTGCGGCCACCGTGATCGGCTGGGCCATCCATCAACACTGCATGCCCACTACCCGATTCACCCAAGAATTGCGCACCATCTACCCACTTAACTGTTGCTTGCATGTAAACCTCATGTAATGAATTAAAAAACTGGTGTAAGATTATCACAGCTATAGAAAAAATCGATATTGTCACCTAAAGCAACACGGTGTACAAAATTACTATTTTTTTCTAGACAAGTTCGGGCTCTAGGCTTATAACGATGTCATAAAGACAACGATGTCGCTAAGATAATGCATAAACGATGTTACTAAGACATTGCATAACTGGCAGGATATTCGTTCGCAAGCCATAATAAGAGTATTTTTTGCTACAACATTATTTTTAGGAGCAATACCTTGGTCTCAGTCTCCCTAACACCACACATAAAAAATGTGGATGAGTTTCTTATCCACTGCCATCGCCGCCGATACCCGGCCAAAAGCACTATCATTTATGCAGGAGATAAAAGCGACTCACTGTATTACATTGTTAAGGGTTCAGTCACCGTTCTGATTGAAGATGATGATGGTCATGAAATGATTGTTGCCTACCTTAATGACGGCGATTTTTTTGGCGAAATGGGATTATTTGACGACAAAGATTCTCGTAGTGCCTGGGTAAGAGCCAAAACCGAATGTGAAGTTGCGGAAATTGGTTACGCCAAGTTTCAAGAAATATCCGAAGCTCATCCGGAATTTTTGTTTGCGCTCGGTATTCAAATGGCGCGCCGTTTACGTGCCACCACCCGCAAAGTAGGTGATCTTGCCTTCCTTGATGTTACTGGCCGTGTAGCACGTACGCTGCTTGAGCTTTGCAAAGAGCCAGATGCCATGACCCACCCCGATGGTATGCAAATTAAAATTACGCGCCAGGAAATTGGCCGTATAGTCGGTTGCTCACGTGAGATGGTCGGCCGCGTACTTAAAACTCTGGAAGAACAGGGTTTAGTTATGGTGAAAGGTAAAACCATGGTGGTGTTCGGAACGCGCTAAGTTGTACATATTCCACTATTAAAATATACCCAATAAAAAACCCGCAAAGTTGCGGGTTTTTTATTGGGTAATTAAATCCTAGTTAAAAAATTCACTTAGAGCTGTTCCCGGGTCATCCGCCCGCATAAACGCCTCACCCACTAAAAATGCATTCACTTGTTTGGCACGCATCGCTTTTACATCAGCTGGTGCAAGAATTCCGCTTTCGGTCACCACAATATGTTCACTGCCAATTCTGTCGAGCAATTTATAAGTGGTTTCAAGGGTGACATCAAAGGTGTGCAAGTTACGGTTATTAATACCGATTAATTTATTGGGCAACTCCAATGCAATATCCAATTCCTTTTCATCGTGTACTTCAACTAATACATCCAGGCCTATCGCTTGTGCAAGTATGTTTAATTCTTTTAGCTTGGCTTTATCTAATGCAGACACGATTAACAACACACAATCTGCACCCAAAGCACGCGCTTCGTAAATATGATATTCATCCACTAAAAAATCTTTACGAATGACGGGCAAACTTACTGCTGCGCGCGCTTGTTGTAAATAAAGATCTGCACCTTGAAAAAAATCTATATCTGTTAAGACCGACAAACAAGCCGCACCACCAAGCTCATAAGAACGCGCCAATTCAGCAGGAATAAAATGTTCGCGAATAACACCTTTACTCGGCGATGCTTTTTTAATTTCCGCAATCACAGCCGCTTTACCTAACGCAATTCTTTTCTCAATAGCACTGACAAAACCGCGCGCAGGAGCTTGCTCTGCCGCACGAATTTTTAAATCTGCCAATGATGTATGTTGTTTTCGCGCGGCAATCTCTTCCCATTTACGGGCAATAATGTTGCGCAATACCGTTGGAGTGTCAGACATAATTTTCTCTATTACACATTATTCTTTATAAGTCCGTCATTAGTAAATTTGGGTGAATGCCGCTAGTTCGCGAATTTTTTCTGCCGCTAAACCACTGCCAATGGCATCGCGTGCCATCTCGACACCATCATTTAAATTAACAGCAACTCCACTGACATAAATTGCGGCGCCAGCATTCAGTGCAATAATATCTGCAGCTTTTTGTGCATGTTGTCCGCGACGCTTACCTAAGGCATCGAAGATAAGATCTAATGACTCTTGCGCACTATTCACACTCAAACCAATAAGGCTTCTTGAATCTATACCAAAATCTTCAGGTGTGATCGTGTACTCACGTACCACACCATTTTTCAATTCAGCAACATGCGTTACGGTTGCGACACTAATTTCATCCAAGCCATCTTTTGCATGCACTACCATCACATGCTCACTGCCGAGGCGACCCAGCACTTCCGCCATAGGTTTGCACAGTGCACCGTTAAACACACCAATGACTTGGCGCTTCACGTTAGCGGGGTTAGTGAGTGGGCCAAGCATATTAAAAATAGTCCGTAAGGCTAATTCTTTGCGCGGGCCAATCGCATGTTTCATTGCGCTATGATGCGCTGGCGCAAACATAAAACCGACACCAATTTCTTTTACGCAAAGTGCAACTTGTTCCGGTGTGATATCTAATTTAATTCCCGCAGCTTCAAGCACGTCAGCACTGCCAGTAGAACTGGAAACTGAACGATTGCCATGCTTGGCAACTCTGCCACCCGCTGCTGCCACCACAAATGCACTGGCGGTGGACACATTAAATAAATTGGCACCATCGCCACCAGTACCACAAGTGTCCACCAAATAATTAACATTGATATCTACTTTTGTCGCCAACTCACGCATAACCATAGCAGCGCCAGTAATCTCATCCAGCGACTCACCTTTCATGCGCAAGGCCACCAGGAACCCACCTATTTGCGCCGGTGTTGCACCACCGGTCATCACTTCACGCATAACGGAAATCATTTCATCAGTACTGAGATCAATACGAGATACTACTTTATTTAACGCTTTTTTTATGTCCATGGTGTTCACACATTGATGTTGTAATTAAGTTTTATTTCATCGCCATGCATTCCACGAAAACCCCAATTACATGCCGGGCTTTCGTAGATACATATTTCGACATCCATAGTTTCTATATTTAATTGATTTTTAATTCTTTCAAACAGTAAGCGAATTAATTTTTTCTTCGCATCTACCGAGCGGCCTTCAATCATCGTAATCTCGATGATTGTATAGGCATCCGTCCTACCTGCTGGCATAAACATATCGTCTTGCTCCAGCGCAATAAAGCGATGTGCACGTTTATCCGCAGGAAATTGCAAAGCATCCATCACGCAGGAATGAATAACATCAGATAACAATTTCTTAATGGGGTCTAAATGTTTCCTCAGCCCGTAAATTTTAATTTGCGGCATTTTAGTTATTTCCCTTGCAGAAAATTTCGCAACATATCGTGCCCATGCTCAGTGAGAATGGATTCAGGATGAAATTGTACACCTTCAACGGCAAGAGTTTTATGTTTAACACCCATAATTTCTGCCATGCTGCCATCTTCATGTTGCGTCCATGCCGTGATTTCCAAGCACTCTGGAATAGATTCTTTTTCAATCACTAATGAATGATAGCGCGTTGCTTGAAATGGATTTTTCAAACCGCTAAACACGCCTTTATTATTGTGATAAATCGGTGAAGTTTTTCCGTGCATAACAAACGGAGCGCGAATAACGTTACCACCAAACGCCTGGCCAATACTTTGGTGACCCAAACACACACCGAGCAAGGGAATTTTTCCAGCAAAAGTTTTGATGGTTTCAACCGATACACCGGCTTCATTAGGTGTACAAGGGCCAGGCGAAACAACAATTTTTTCCGGTGCAAGTGCAGCAATTTCTGCGATGGTAATTTC
>JANYIO010000323.1 GCA_025362015.1 Gammaproteobacteria bacterium
GCCAAACAAACCGCCGAAAAAATCAAATACGGTTATAAATTGGTGGGTAATCATCTGATTTTAGACAACTATCTTTTGACGGATTTTAAAAACAAATACCGTGACCAAGAAGTAGAAATTTATTTATATTTACCTGTTGGAACGTTATTAAAACCAGACAGTAGCCTTCAAGATTATGACG
Source organism: Gammaproteobacteria bacterium (assembly GCA_025362015.1). Classification (GTDB taxonomy): domain Bacteria; phylum Pseudomonadota; class Gammaproteobacteria; order Pseudomonadales; family Cellvibrionaceae; genus Cellvibrio. The sequence goes on from JANYIO010000323.1 coordinate 182, forward strand.
ATTCGGATGATTCCTATTTTAATTTGCACTTTAGCTCTGATCAATATATTTATAAAGTAGAACCGACTAAAGTAAAATGCTTAAATTGCCCACCCGAAGAAAACGAATTTAATGATGTAGATGGTGAAAAAGATAGCGATTCAACCACAACAAGCGTTACTTTAAACGAAAAAGGGATTTTGATTAAAAACAAAAAAGACGCCGAAAGCAAAGAAATTAAAAGTGTCAAAATCAACAATGATGGCATCACCATTAAAACAAAATAGTTATGATATTTTATTAACCGATATTGAAATGCCCGGGCGCTCTGGTTTGGAATTGGCGCAGTGGTTAATTCAGCAAAAATCGACTACAAAAATTATCATTATCACCACCTTTGGCCGCTCCGGTTATATTCGCCGTGCAATTGATATGGGTGTTTCCGGTTTCTTATTAAAAGATGCTCCCTCTGAACAACTTATCTCCGCTATCTATCGCATTATGGATGGGAAACGTGTGATTGATGGTGAACTGGCGATGATGGCATTGGGTGAAACTGATCCACTTAATGATAAGGAACGTCGCGCTCTTCGCCTTGCCTCTGACGGAAAAACTACGGCCGAAATTGCTAATACGCTGCACCTATCCGAAGGAACTGTGCGCAACTATTTGTCAGAAGCTATTTCCAAATTAAGTGCAGCCAACCGTGTCGATGCAGCGCGCATTGCACGGCAGAAAGGCTGGATCTAAAAATTAGAAAGAAAGTCTGGATCTAAAAAGACAGGCTGGATTTAAAAAAAGGCTGGATCTAAAAAAATGAATTAAATTATTTTATAGTCGAAATGTTTTTACATTCCTTCAATATCTTTACTCCCCGTATTTGAACCCACCCTCGCGCAAAGATTCCTTCCGCGAACCTCCGCTAAAAACTTTTATTTTCATGTCGCATTTTTCGTTGTCCGTGCTTTTACTTCTTCAGCATAAGCAGTTAGGATTTGCATAAAAACTGTCAGGAGAGCCGGAAAACGCGCAGCTAAAACACCCGTAATAATCGCAACAGATGCCACAAAAAATGGTGAATGGCCAGATAAGCTTTCGATAACCTTAGTAATATTCAATGCAGATATGTCAGCATAGCCATTAAGGGTAGCTTGCTGTTGGGACTGTGGTGTATTACCACTGAACGCTTTCACCACGGCAAATATAAGCATAGGTACAAAGAAAATCAGGCCCAACACAATTGGCCCCCAGGTTGACCCAAGATAGCCTGATAAACAATGATAAAGACCAATACTAATCCAAACTAAGCCCAGAATAGTGGTGGCTAACAATAGCACCAAACCAATAATCAAAGAGCGTAGTTCTTGAAGGTGATCGCTAAAATTGAACATATATTGTCGTCTCAGTGAGTTTGATATTGCTGCATAACTTAATCGCCCCAGCATACAATAGATTTGAAAATAGATGATTGATTTATCGCACAACATATAGATTTCAATATTAACACTCCTATGGCTTAATACTGCCAATGCTTATCCCGCCAATGAAAGGGCAATGAAAGCGCAATGATAAAAAACTAAAATAATCACAAAACTCCAGCACCATAAACCGTTATAACTTAACCAGAACAAGGAAAAAACTATGAGCCAAACTGAGAAAATTCGTCAGCTTCCGGAATACATAGAGCTGACACGGGCACGCAAGAAAATTATATGGCCACTGTCAACAGCCATTATTGTGGCTTATTTTGCGCTTATCTTAACCATTGCATTTTCGCCTAAAACCTTAGGTAACCCTATCGGTGACGGAGTCACCTCAATAGGAGTTGTGATGGGTTTGGGCATTATTCTTTTGTGCCTGGTGATTACCGGCATTTACGTTTATTACGCTAACCACGTGCTAGAGCCGTTAACACGAGCCATAGTACAAAAAGCCGACGCCATTGAAAGTGGAGAATCACAATGAAAATAAAAATTCTTCTCGCATTCATTATTTCAAGTATTACCACGCTTGCCTATGCTGAAACAGCCACACCAAGCGGGGCAAAAGGTTCAGCCATTATTATGTTCCTCGGTTTTGTATTAATCACACTCGGGATTACTTTTTGGGCGGCACGTCGCACCAAAACCACGAGTGATTTTTACGCAGCCGGTGGAGGAATTACCGGTTTTCAAAATGGCTTGGCCATCGCTGGCGACTATATGTCTGCCGCATCATTCTTGGGAATTGCCGGCCTCGTTTATACTTCTGGTTTCGATGGTTTGATTTACGCTATTGGATTTTTAGTTGGCTGGCCCATTGTGCTGTTATTGATTGCCGAACCTCTGCGCAATTTAGGAAAATATACTTTCGCTGACGTTGCTTCATTTCGCTTACAACAAAAGCCCATTCGTATTCTCGCAGCCAGCGGTTCGTTAGTAACAGTCATTTTTTATCTTATTGCTCAGTTAGTCGGTGCCGGTAAGTTAATTGAATTATTATTCGGTTTGCCTTACACAGTTGCAGTTATTATTGTCGGTGTATTAATGACACTCTATGTAACTTTTGGCGGCATGTTGGCCACTACCTGGGTGCAATTAACCAAAGCTATTTTATTATTGTCCGGCGCGAGCTTAATGGCTTTTTTAGTCATGTCGCAATTTGCTTTTAGTTTTGAAAATATGTTTGCTGCTGCAGTGAGTGTACACGCCAAAGGCGATGCAATCATGGCACCTGGCGCACTACTGACTGACCCTATTTCTGCAATATCACTTGGTATCGCATTAATGTTCGGCACCGCCGGTTTACCGCATATTTTAATGCGATTTTTCACCGTGAGCGATGCCGTGCAAGCACGACGCTCAGTATTTTACGCCACCGGTTTCATTGGTTATTTTTACATACTCACTTTTATTATTGGTTTTGGAGCAATTGTATTACTGCTAAAAGATAATAACTATTTTGCTGATGGTAAATTAATTGGCGGTTCAAATATGGCAGCCATTCACCTTGCTCACGCATTGGGCGGTGACATGCTGCTTGGCTTTATTTCTGCCGTTGCCTTCGCCACCATTTTAGCCGTAGTGTCCGGTTTAACCCTGGCGGGTTCCAGCGCAATCTCTCACGACTTGTACGCAACACTCGTACTTAAAGGTAACAGCGATGAGAAAAAAGAAATTCGTGCATCACGTATTGCTACAGTTTGTTTAGGCATCATTGCAGTATTGCTAGGCATAGTGTTTGAAAAACAAAATGTTGCTTTTATGGTGGGTTTAGCATTTTGTGTTGCCGCCAGTGCCAATTTCCCTATTCTTTTACTTTCTATGTACTGGCGCAAACTTACTACACGCGGCGCAGTTATCGGCGGTGCAGCGGGCTTATTAACGGCTGTAATTCTGGTGTTTATCGGCCCCACTGTTTGGGTAGATGCTTTCGGATTTGAAAAGGCAATTTTTCCCTACAAATACCCTGCTATCTTTTCAGTGACCACCGCATTTGTCGGCATTTGGATATTTTCATTGCTGGATAACTCAGCCGGTGCAAAAGCAGAAGAAGCCGCATTTGATGCACAGTTTGTGCGCTCGCAAACAGGCATTGGGGCGAGTGTGGCAAAAACACATTAAGTAATCTTCACGCAAAAATCTACGGGATGAAAAATTATGATTTTATTTTTATTGATACTCGTTTTAATTGTGGCATCAATTACCTTGACTTATACTCACGTCAAAACATTATCCGCTAAAATTGATGCTTTAGAGATACAAGTAGACGCATAAAAAAAAAATTGGAAGAGAGAACGATCAATTAATTCTGCTGAACAACATTTACCGGCGGCGGTAACAACGCTGGTAAATAGCAACGCCGGTAAATGTTTAAGACCACTAAAAATTCGGCTCACAAATTTCTTTAACTGTCTTCCCCGTTTTTGGATGTTTAAACTCCAACTCGGTAGCGTGTAATAATAATCGCGGCGATTTTTTAAGTGTCATCTCATCGCCATAAAATTCACAACCCAAAATTGGGTGGCCAATCGCCTGTAAATGCAAACGCAACTGATGTGATCGCCCGGTAATGGGATGTAATAAAACACGCGTCGTTTGCGCCACTTCATCACGCGATAACACCTTAAATTCAGTTACAGAGCTTTTACCCGTTTTCGCACAAATTTTATATTTAGGTCGATTCTCCATATCCGCCGCAATCGGTAAATCAATTACTCCTTTATCATCCTTCACCAAACCATTTACCACCGCAGTGTAAGTTTTATGCACTGTGCGCGCTTGAAATTGTTTACTAATATGTGACAAGGCTCCCTGGTGCATGGGTATCACCAGAATCCCTGAAGTATCAAAATCGAGGCGATGCACAATAGTCGCAACGGGATAAATCTTCTGCAAACGCACAATGACTGAATCATTATTTTGCGGATGGCGGCCGGGAACGCTGAGTAATCGCGTGGGTTTATTAATAATTAAAAATTCAGAATCACGGTGCAAAATCACCACCTCCTCCAAACAACGCGGCAACACGACTAAATCATCAATACTATTGGACATAGAATACTCTCATTTTTTGTGAGCTCATGATAGCAGCCGCCGCCAGCAATCTATAACCAAATGTAAGCAAATTAGTCCAAAATGTTGGTTCCGTTTATCACATTATTACAGTAGCCTAACCTGCATATAGGGTGTGCTCATTTACGACAAAAGCACCCCTGCTTGCTCGCGATTACGGGTTATTTGGTGTATTCTGCGCGCCTATTTTTTTAAAGTATTCTTTTTTAAAGCATTTCTTTTTTTATGCTGCCACAAGGTATTTAACACCCATGTACATTTACGACGAGTACGACCACAGCATACTGCGCCAGCGTGTGGCGCAGTTTCGCGATCAAACCGAGCGTTTCCTCTCAGGTGATTTAAAGCCTGAGGAGTTCCAACCACTGCGCTTGCAAAATGGCCTTTATGTACAACGCCTTGCCCCTATGCTGCGTATTAACGTGCCATACGGGATGTTAAACAGTACGCAAATCCGCCGTTTGGCGCATATTTGTCGCCATTATGATCGCGGCTACTGCCATGTCAGTACCCGTCAAAATATTCAATTTAACTGGCCAGACTTGACTGAAGTACCAGATATTTTGGCTGAGCTCGCCGATGTGCAAATGCACGGCACCCAATCTAGCGGTAACTGCATTCGCAATACCACCTCTGATCAATTTGCCGGCATCTCAGAAGATGAAATTGTCGACCCGCGCCCCTACTGCGAAATCATTCGCCAATGGTCAAGCTTTCACCCTGAATTCGCATTTTTACCACGTAAATTTAAAATCGCCGTAACCGGCTCAGAACGCGACCGCGCCGCAGTGCAAGTACACGATATAGGTTTGCAAATTCTGCTGAATGCGCAAGGCGAAGTCGGGTTTAAGGTTTATGTGGGTGGTGGCTTAGGCCGTACACCCGTGATTGGTAGCGTTATTCGTGACTTCCTGCCGGAAGCTGATTTGCTGTCTTATCTTGAAGCAATTTTGCGCGTGTACAACCTCTCTGGTCGTCGCGACAACAAATATAAAGCACGCATCAAAATTTTAGTGCGCGCAATCACGCCTGAAGTTTTTGCGCAAAAAGTGGAAGCTGAATGGCAGCACTTGAAAGCGGGTTACAGTAAATTAACGCAAACCGAAATTGATCGTGCCAAAAGCTTCTTTAGCAAACCGGCTTACGCAGCACTAAATGGCGTTACTGCACAAGCGGCTGTAGATGCGCTCGCCGCTGACAACATCGCGTTCAGTAAGTGGCTGCAACGCAATGTCCGTGGCCATCGAGTGGCAGGTTACGCCGCCGTTACTCTATCGCTCAAACCAACCGGCATTGCACCAGGCGATATTACTGACAGCCAGCTTGAAATTATTGCAGACCTCGCCGATGAGTTTAGCTTCGGCGAAGCACGCACGACTCACGAACAAAATATCGTGTTAGCCGACGTGAAAAAAACTGACCTTTTCCCGCTCTGGCAAAAAGCTAAATCTGCCGGTTTTGCAACGCCCAATATCGGTACGATTACCGATATTATTTGCTGCCCCGGTGGTGATTTTTGTTCATTAGCCAACGCCAAATCAATCCCGATTGCTGAAGCAATTCAACGTCAGTTTGAGGATTTAGATTACGTGTACGATTTGGGCGATATCGATCTCAATATTTCCGGATGCATGAATGCATGCGGCCACCACCATGTTGGCCATATTGGTATTTTGGGTGTGGACAAATCTGGTAAAGAATTTTATCAAGTATCTCTTGGTGGCAGTGCTAGCAATGATGCATCACTCGGCGATGTACTCGGCCCCTCTTTCGGTGCCGATGATATGCCTGCGGTTATTCAAAAGCTCATCAACGTTTACGTTGAAAATCGTAATCTGGAAGAATTGTTTATCGACACCTATCGCCGTATAGGTGCAACTCCCTTTAAGGAGAAAGTTTATGCAAAAGCTAATTAAAGATGGCGTAATTACCGAAAACACCTGGACACTGATTGCAAAACCAGAAGGCGATGCTGCGGCATTTGTAGTTCCTTCTGACGATGTTATTGTGCCACTCAATGTATGGTTAGCCCAAAAAAATTCATTGCAAACACGCAAGAATATTGGCGTATGGTTAGACAGCGATGAAACTGCTGAGCAACTAGGTGACGACGCAAAAACATTACCATTGATTGGCGTAAATTTTCCACTGTTTATGGATGGCCGTGCGTTTTCAACCGCGCGGTTGTTGCGTGAACGTTATGGTTTTTCTGGCGAACTGCGTGCAATCGGCAATTTTATTCGCGATCAACTTTGCTACTTGCGTCGCTGTGGTGTGAACGCATTTGCGTTTAGCAATCCTGAAATGAACCTGGAAGCAGCGATAAAATCTTTAAACGATTTTAACGAATATTATCAAACATCTGTAGATCAACCTTTACCATTATTTCGACGCAGAGCTTAAAAAGCGAAGGGCTTGAACCACGAGCCTGGATTTAAACGAACGATTGAAATAAATTTAATTGCAAACAACAAACATAAAAAAAGCCGCTCTTACCAGCGGCTTTTTTTATGTTTGGAATTTTTAAACATTATTTGCTAAAAAAATTCCTAATTTGTTCCGCCTCTGCCAAAGCATCCTGCTTACCCAAGGCCATCAATTCCGTAATAAACTCTGTGGAAAATAATAAATAACTCGCTGCTGTTGCACCGCCGCCTTTGGCGGTAGCACCAATAGCACGCAAAAAGAAACGCAAACTTTTGGGCAGATAACGAATATTTCTACCGGCAATAACATCTAAAGGGCTAGAGGGTGAAACCACCATATTATCAACAGCGCGTAATTTTAAACCTGCTTCGACTAAGGTCTCTGGAGGAATTAATCGAATTAATTCATTCATACGCTCAAGATGCTCAATATCTCCCTCGAGGGAATCCACAAACGCGCTATTAAATAAATGGCCAACAATTTGCCCCATGGAAGGCGAATGCCTTACAGGTAAACGCTTTTTCACTTTTGATGCTTTTTTATTACCGCTCACACCCACAACAAACAATGAGTCGGCACCCAGATGCAACGCAGGGCTAATAGGTGCCAACTGCCGCAAAGCACCGTCACCAAAATATTCACGATTAATACGCACCGCCGGGAAAATGGTGGGAATAGCCGATGAAGCGATGAGATGCTCCAAGCGCATTTGCGTTGGCACACCGCTACGCCGATAACGATTCCAACCAAGCATATCAGGATGCCCCTGAAAAAAACTTACCGTGTGACCCGACGTATATCCCATTGCCGACACACTCACTGCCAATAACTTACCACTCGTAATAGACTTATTAATATTGTCGAATTGAATACGCGACCCTAGCAAATTCCACAACGGGGCATTATCAAGTAAGGACAAGGGTCGCTGCCGCCCCACACCCTGATTAAAGAGCGATAATGCCAATAATCCCAGTCCTTTTAGTAAATCTCCCCAGCCGTATAAATACACTTGGCCAATTTGTAAATTGCTCCACATATGTGCTAACGCATGAACAGATTCTCTAAAATTACCCGGGTGCGCAGCAAGTGCAAGTGCATTAATGGCACCAGCAGATGTGCCGCAAATGATGGGAAATGGGTTTTCAATTTCAGGAGGTAAAATTTCTGCGAGCGCTTGTAGAACGCCCACTTGGTAAGCAGCACGCGCACCACCACCAGATAATATTAGGGCTCTTTTCATAACAACAAACCAGTTAAGTGCGCACTACAACATTGTGTAAAAATTATTGGCCACCTTTTGCTATTTCTTTATCGCGTAGTTCACGTCGTAAAATTTTACCTACGTTGGTTTTGGGTAAGTCTTTACAGAACTCAACAAGATGAGGAACTTTGTATGCAGTTAATTTAATTTTGGCAAAATCGCGGACTTGTTGCACAGTTAAATCAGGGTTCGAAGTAACTACAAATGCTTTTACGGTTTCACTGCCTTCTTTATCAGGCACACCGATAACTGCCGACTCAAGAATATCGGAGTGGCTACCCAACACATCTTCAACTTCGTTTGGATAGACTTTAAAACCAGAAACATTAATCATATCTTTTTTACGATCAACAATTTTAACGTAACCATCAGCTGCGATAACGGCTATATCACCACTTTTAAACCAGCCCTCCGCATCCATAACTTCAGCGGTTGCGTCCGGGCGCTGCCAATAACCTTTCATCACCTGTGGGCCACGAATACACAATTCACCGGCTTCACCAATCGGTAAATTATTGCCTTGCTCATCAATCACTTTACATTCTGTGTCCACCAACGGCGTACCTACAGTACCCAATTGTACCGCATCACATGGATTCGTAGTCACAACCGGAGACGTTTCTGTTAAACCATAACCTTCACTGATAGGGCAGCCTGTTAACGCCTGCCAACGCTTTGCAGTCTCTGTCGTCAGTGCTATTCCGCCCGAAGCGGTCAAACGCATATGGCTAAAATCAAGTTGCCTAAATTCCTCACTGCGTAATAACGCATTAAATAATGTATTTAAACCCACAAATAATGTGAAAGGTTTATTTTTCAGCGCAGCAACAAAAGCGGGAATATCGCGCGGATTAGGAATCAATAAACTGTGATTGCCAAGCGTTACTGCGGAGGTGCAATGCAGCGTAAATGAATAAATATGGTACAAGGGTAATGGCGCAATATAAAACTCTTGTTTTTCACGAAATATACGTTTCATATGCTCATTTAATTGCAGCATGTTAGCTACCAAATTACGGTGCGTTAGCATTGCGCCTTTGGATACACCTGTAGTACCACCGGTATATTGCAACACAGCAATATCATCTGCAGAGAGTGGTGTTGGTTGCCACGGTTTTTTTGCTAGGCTCAACGTAGCACGAAAGCCAACTTGCTGAGGAAAGGAAAATGCTGGTACTAATTTTTTTATATATTTCACCACACAATTTATCAACAACCGTTTTACCGGTGGATGTAAATCTGCCAACTCAGTTACTATCACAAGCTCTACCGAAGTTTCGCTAATAATGGTGGCGGCGTTTTTAGCAATGTTAGCTAATACTATTAATGCTTTTGCACCAGAATCATTTAATTGATGTTTTAATTCGTGAGCGGTATACAACGGATTGGTATTAACTACCACCATACCAGCGCGCAACGCGCCAAACATAGCCACGGGATATTGTAAAATATTAGGCAGTTGTATAGCAATTCGGTCACCCGGTTTCAAGCTAGTACATTGCTGTAAATAAGCTGCAAAATTTGCAGAGAGTTGATCCAACTCACGAAACGTTAGCGTGTGTTCCATGCAGCTAAAAACGGGTAATTCAGCGTATTCCTTACAAGCTTTTGCAAACATTTCAGGAATAGTTTGGTCGTAATTTAACGCCATGGTGTTGACTCCAGCATCATTTATAGTTGTTTTTTGGTTTTGTAATAAAAATCCGTAGAGTGTAATCTACACACTAAACCATTCAGTCTAATTTAATGAAATGAAAAATCCTTCACTGCAAGATTCATTAAATTATCAGCACCGGAATTAATAGTTAATACCAAGGTAGCGGTGCGCGGCAATAAACGCTCAAAATAAAATCGTGCTGTTTCTAATTTAGCACGATAAAACTCCGGCTCTGCAGCACCCTGCGCTAATGCATCAAGTGATGTTTTGGCTGCACGCCCCCAAAAATAACCGATTAAAATATAACCGCAGTACATTAAATAATCGACTGATGCTGCACCCACTTCATCGGGATTAACAACCGCTCGTTGACCTATTTTTGTCGTTAAATCAAACCACTCTGTGTGTAGTTTAGACAAGGATTCAACATAAGGTAATAATTCTGCGTAGCCCGAAGCATCCGCACAAAAATGCTGGATACAGCCAGCGAAACCGCTTAACAGTTCGCCGTTGGATAATAGAATTTTTCTACCCAATAAATCCAGTGCTTGGATACCGGTAGTCCCTTCGTAAAGCGAAGCTATGCGCGCATCCCGCACATTTTGCTCAACACCCCATTCGCAGATATAACCGTGTCCACCAAAACATTGCAACGCTAAATTGGCAGATTCAAAGCCCACCTCGGTCATAAATCCCTTCGCGATGGGTGTTAATAAACTCAGCATATCATTGGCAGTTTGTTGTTGGTTTTTATCCTGGCTATGCTCGGCAATATCGATCTGTTTAGCGGTAAAGTAGGCAAGCATACGCATCCCTTCGCTGAATGCTTTTTGCGTTAGTAACATCCTGCGCACATCGGGGTGAACAATAATCGGGTCAGCAATTCCGTCAGGATTTTTAATTCCCGTAAGCGAACGCATTTGTAAACGCTCGCGGGTATAACTTAAAGATTTTTGAAAACCTACTTCGGCATGCGCTAAACCTTGTAAAGCAGCTCCTAAACGCGCCAAATTCATAAAGGTGAACATGAGGTTCAAACCCTTATTCGCAGTACCCAATAAAGCGCCTATTGCACCATCAAAATTTAGCACGCACGTTGCGTTGCCATGAATGCCCATTTTGTGTTCCAAAGAACCACAATTCACCTGATTGCGCTCACCAATAGAACCCTTGGCCAAATTATCTACCGCGCCATCAGCATTAATTTTAAATTTGGGAACAATAAATAGTGACAAACCCTTAGTGCCTTCAGGAGCACCCGCGATACGCGCCAGGACAATATGCACAATATTATCGGCAAGATCATGATCACCCGAAGAGATAAAAATTTTACTGCCGGTAATAGAATAATTACCATCGGCAAGCAGAGTTGCTTTCGTGTTAAGTAAGCCGAGATCAGTACCACAATGCGCTTCCGTTAAGCACATAGTACCAGTCCATTCACCAGAAATAAGTTGCGGTAAATAAGCTTGTTTTTGTACATCTGATCCATGCATTTCAATAGTGTGCATGGCGCCTTGCGAAAGCCCCGGATACATATTCCAGGCGTAGTTGGCACTCGCCAAAAGCTCATTCATAACCACGGCGAGCGACTGCAATAAGCCTTGCCCACCAAACTCGCTCGAGCGTGACAGTGACGGCCAACCCGCATCACAAAATTGTTGGTAAGCTGCTTTAAAACCAGTGGGTGTGATGACTTTCCCGTTTATTAATTGACAACCTTCGCGATCACCAATAGCGGACAGAGGGGCTAACACATTTTCAGAAAAACGTGCGCTTTCCTGCAAGAGTGCTTTGATAAGGTCAGCATCTAAATCCGGGCAGTAGTTGTTACAGTGTTGCGCATAATGCAACACTTCAAACAATACAAATTCGATATCTCTGAGCGGAGCTTTGAAATTATTCATCCTTAATTACCTTCATTAATGTATCCAGTGAGTGCTAGCTTTCAGGCTGGCAAATGATGCTTCTTATAGTGGCAGATGATTTCTTTAAGTCAAATCAAGCCGAAGTTTTGTTGTTAATTTGTGGCACACAACAAATCTTTTTGGTTTGTATTTAGCCAACCCGCAGCAATGGTCGTAACAACATCAATAGTTCAGCAGTAACGGCGGCGGTAAAACCCCAAATTTCGTAGCCTTGATAAGCATATGCAGGCATCTCGTACTGCGTGTCATTGTGCTCAAAAGTATCCATTCGAATTTGCAACCCTGTCATAAATTGTTCAAGCGGCACTCTAAACAAAGAATCCAATTCTGCATAATTAGGTTTGAAAGAATAATCCGCGGGAATACGTGCAACAAAAGGTGTGACTACCGTGCCGCTGCGTGTTGGGCGTACTGGCAAGGCGCCTAAAACATCGACCAGAGCTGGCAACAGCCCTATTTCTTCGTAAGTTTCCCGCAACGCACTGACCAGAAGAGTGGCATCTTCTGGCTCCCACATTCCTCCGGGGAAACAAACTTCTCCGGCATGATAAGTAAGATGTTTTGCCCGCAATGTAAAAATTATTTGGGGTGACAACTCATCCGTGATCAACACCATCACCGCAGCCTGTTGTGCAAACTGATCGGTGTGACTCAAGAGCGCAGCTTGGGGAGCCAAAGCCTCTGCGATACCAGCCCACAAGTGCTTGTTCATTGCGTCACCTCAACCACTAATACAAAAGAGAGGAAAACGATTAAATGACTCTTACTGCAATAACCCGTTCAATTTTGGTTAAGGCTGCGATGACTGCAGCAGAAGGTTCATGCTCAACATCAATAATATTGTAAGCCACATCGCCGCGACTTTTATTGACCATATCCACCACGTTAACCTTGTTATCTGCTAACACTGATAACACATTACCTAAAACACCGGAAACATTGTCATTGGAAAAAGTAATACGTGCGCCGGTACCTGGATTACGATCCATGAACACCGCGGGAAAGTTTACCGAATTTTTGATGTTGCCGTTTTCAAGATAATCCATCAGTTGATCGGCAGCCATAATGGCACAATTTTCTTCTGCTTCCTCGGTGCTCGCGCCAATGTGTGGCATCGCGTATACATCTTTACGATTAAGCAAAATCGGTTCGGGGAAATCGCAAATATATTTGCTGAGATGGCCCGCATTCAAACTATCTACCACCGCATGTGCATCAACAATCGCTTCACGAGCAAAGTTAAGCAGCACAGCGCCTTTCTTGGTAATTTTTAAAGTGTCGGCATTGATCATATTTTTGGTCGCATCAATCGCGGGAACATGTAAAGTAATGTAATCCGAACGAGCCAACAACGATTGTAGATTTTCCATCTTAGCGACTTGATTGGGTAAGCGCCACGCAGCATCAACTGATAACGCAGGGTCAAAACCAACCACATTCATACCCAAAGCCAGTGCCGCGTCCGCAATCATTGAACCAATTGCACCTAAACCCACAATACCCAAGGTTTTACCTTGTAATTCAAAGCCCGCAAAATTAGATTTTTCTTTCTCTAACAATTTGGACATCTCATCTGCATCAGTCATATGCGTCAAGCCTTGAACATAATCGAGACCTTGTAAGATTCCCCGCGAGCCTAACAACATACCAGCCAATACCAACTCTTTTACTGCATTGGCATTTGCACCTGGCGAGTTAAACACCACAACACCAAGCTTGGTGTATTCAGTTACGGGTACGTTGTTAGTGCCCGCGCCGGCGCGAGCAACTGCTTTCACGCTAGAAGGTAAAGATTCGCCTTGTAACTTATAACTGCGCAAGATATACGCATCGGGTGATGCAACATCACTCGCCACTTTATATTTTTCGCGAGAAAAACGACTTAAGCCTTTATCTGAAATTTGGTTATAGGTTTTGACGTTAAACATAGCTCTTTCCTAACAAATAATTTGTTTGAATGGATAGGTTTTGAATGAAAAAGGCCGTGGAAATACACGGCCTGATGATAACGAGACAAGCAAGAAAATTACAGATTAATTGCTTGTTGATACGTCCAACTTAGCCAAGGTAGTAACGCTTTAAGATCAGCAGCTTCAACCGTAGCGCCGCACCAAATTCTCAAGCCTGCAGGCGCATCGCGATAAGCGCCAATATCGTAAGCAACGCCGGCTTTATCTAACAACTTAATCATATTTTTTACTTGGTCAGCAGTTGCTTTTAACGTAAAACAAACGCTGGTATTAGAAAGTGTTTCCGTTGTTTGCGCGAGAAAATCAATCCAGTCATTTTCCGCAACAAACTTTTGTAGCACCGCTAAATTTGCGTTGGAACGCGCGATAGTTTCTTTCACACCGCCGATAGTGCGTACCCAATCCAACGCATCCAAATAATCCGAAACCGCTAACATAGAAGGTGTATTAATGGTTTCACCTTTAAAAAGACCTTCCACAAGTTTGCCACCACTGGTCATACGGAACAATTTTGGCATTGGCCAGGTTGGCTTATAAGATTCCAAACGCTCAACCGCGCGCGGACCCAAAATCAACATGCCGTGGGCACCTTCGCCACCCAACACTTTTTGCCAGCTGAATGTAATTACGTCTAATTTGTCCCACGGCAGGTCCATAGCGAACACCGCAGAAGTTGCATCGCAGATGGTCAAACCCTTACGATCAGCTGGAATCCAGTCGCCGTTAGGTACTTTTACGCCAGAGGTAGTGCCATTCCAAGTGAAGATAACATCGTTATCAAAATTCACTTTTGTCAAATCAGGCAGCAAACCGTAATCAGCTTCATGGGCATTTACTTTAAGTTTTAATTCTTTAGTAGCATCGCTCAACCAACCGTTACCGAACGACTCCCATTGCAGAATGTCCACTCCACGCTGACCAAGCAATGACCACATTGCCATTTCAACCGCACCGGTATCCGAGCCAGGCACGACACCTACGCGATAACCGGCAGGCAAACCCAGAAGTTCAGCAGTATCTTCACAAGCGCGTTGCAAGGCTGCTTTACCGATAGTAGAACGGTGCGAACGACCCAGCGTAGAAATATCTAACTGATCCAAACTGTAACCTGGACGTTTACTGCAAGGGCCGGATGAAAAATTGGGATTGCTGGGCTTTTGTTGCGGTTGAGTGGTCTGGGCTTGCATGTTAATCCTCAAACTAAATGGTGGTAAATGACACACTTACAAAGACCCAAGTGCGCTTAATATGGATTGCATCCCACAAAATACCAATAATATCTGCAGGACAAACCCAAAAATTTAGAGGGCCGATTATGCCAGCTATGCACAAAATAACCTAGCTGTGAAAAACAGCAAAAAATAAGAATCTGAAACACTAACTCGCTTCACGATTAGCAAATACTGGCTTTAATTATTTTTGTTCGCTTCAGGTTTAATATCGCCACAATCGCTCGATAACCATTTCCCGGATTGTTCTGCATGAAACGTTTCCGTGTGATCTCCTATCGTTGTCTTAAAAGTTGCATGACCGGTATAAGCTTTCGGGTTTTGAAAGGTAATAATACTTTCTCCTTGTGAGGGCGGCTCACCTTGGCAGGTGTAAGTAACCTTTACGACATTAGCGGATAACTGGGTAAGTTTGTTTTCACACCCACCACTTTGTTCTGGCAATTCACCGCGATTGATTTCTTCCTGCGTAAGGCATTCTTTTACGATAGTGCCATCTTTAAATAACTGCATGCCTTTACTCGCCATATCCAGGCTACTATCAGTGACTTTAATGCCCTGCTCGCCCATCATATCCTCAAGCATTTTACGTTGCTCTGGCGGCAAATTAGCCAATTGTTTTTTCATTGCATCCAAGCCCTTTGCTAACTGTTCTTGCTGGGCTTTTTGCTCAGTATTAGCGCTAGCGCCATCCATTTTCATGGTGTACTCCCATAAACCTGGCTTCATATCAACATGTGCAGCCTGCACATTAAAACTGATGACTGACGTAACAATTAGACTAGCTAGGATAGAAAGTTTCATGCATGCATTCCGTATGGTGTTAGGTTAATTCGACGCTGGCAACTATATACCGACTACGACAATTTAGTCACCCCAAAGACTCAACCAAAGAGCAAAATGGCCTAGCCTAAATGCTTGCCATTTTAGGCATCAATTAAGGAAACTCAGGTTTCTTAACATTAGCTGGCATAAGTGTTGCTAAAATATATTTCGAAGAGATAAAGCCTCCTTATCCTGCTAGTTTTAGCGAGAACGACCTAATTTAGGACATAAGATGAAGAGCAGCAGCAATACAATTGCACAATCGAATTCCCAGGGCGCACCAAACACTGGCAAAAATAAAACGCTAGACGATACATTTACCAGCCTCTTTCGTCAGCGCCAGGACATTTTCATGCTGCTCAAGCAATTGATTCAGATGATTAAAGCAGTACAGCGCCATAGAGGAATGAGCATGGGGCTACTTGGGGGGAATAACCATTTTCACGATGAATTTTCAAAACTGCAGTTTCAATTAGCGAATCGTTTACAACTATTTATAGCCTTCGCAACCCAAACACAAGGGTTTCTTTCTACCCGCGATCAAGAAAATTTATGCAGCTCCTGGTTAACGATTAGCCACGACTGGCAAGAAGATTCTGTCATTGATAATTATGAACTTCATTGCCATCTTATTGAGCATCTTTTAACCCTGGTTGCCAGACTTGCTAAACATCTGGAAGACCCAATGAGCGCTTTAATCGTTAACGAGACAAAACCAATACATCTGCAGACCGCGGGAACTCGCCACCCAAACCGTCTTAAGCAACTAGAAGTATTACATTTTTCAACGCGCCTTATGCCAGCGGTTACCGAACAAATTGGTCGCATTCGCGCGCTGGCAACTTACGTAACCGCATTAGGTTTTTGCGATACCGATTATGCCAGCAAGCTGCGCTACGTCATTCAGTGCACTCGCGTCAATAATGAAAAATTACGTCATCAGGCTAAGCGCATGGAAACTATTTTAGAAAAAGAGTCGTCGTTACTCAGCCCATTAAAAAGCTACGAAATCAAACTAACGTTTTTATTGAATATGGTTGAACAAGATATCTTAAAAGAGAATGGTGCAATATCTGCTGACAGCAATCGCTTGTATGAAATCGCCACTAACATTATTGATATGTATCTGCATATTGTCGATGAGGGCATGAAAATACTAGAACAATGGCATCAAAATGAAATTGAAAACTGGCTAATTTCTTCTGTCTAAAGGGTAAAACAAGCGATCAATAGCTTGCCATAAAATTTACAAGACCTACAATATAAACAATTTCTTATTGTAGGCATTACGAATGCGGAACCATCTCTTTACAGCGGCCTTTTTACTTTACGCTTTTAATGCAATGGCAGAGAGCGATTCAACAAATCACTCTAAAGACCAAATGCAAAAGTGCATGGAAACAACCGTATCTCGTGCCGATGAATCAATGACAATTAAAGCATTGAAAGAAGCGTGCAGCTTATTATTGCAACAGGGAAACAATACTGACGCAAATGAAAACGCAATTGCCACTGATGTAAACACTGAAGATACAACGCCCCAAGAGCATACAAAGAATGCTCTAAACTCAGAAAAAATACCCCAATTAGAAAATACACCTGTCTCAACCACCGGCGCAAAAAAAAATAATGTAGCAACCACTCAAGCGCATTTACTCAAAGATCGCTTGGCGATGGAAGCACTCAATCGCTCTAATCGCTTTATTCTTACACCCCATAAACGCAATTTCCTATTGCCAGTCAGTTATAGCAGTGCACCTGACAGCGATCCCTATCGCAACACAGACCCAACATTCACAGATTTAAATCACACTGAAGCTGAATTACAATTAAGTGTAAAAATTCTGCTACGTGAAAATATTTTTGATAAAAATGGACATTTATATTTGGGATACACTAATCATGCAATGTGGCAAGTCTATAACCGTCGGGTCTCCGCCCCGTTTCGCGAAACTGATCATCAGCCAGAATTAATTTTAAGTTTTACCAACGATTGGGAAATTTTTGGTTTTCGCAATGCCGTTAATGAAGCCATTATCAATCATCAATCTAATGGTCAAACCGGGTTGCTATCGCGCAGCTGGAACCGAATCATGTTCACTTCAGTATTTGAAAAAGGCGATTTTGCGCTTACATTTAACCCTTGGTACCGCTTGCCAGAAAGCAAGCAAGAATACCCGGGCGACCCACGCGGCGACGATAACCCGGACATCAATAAGTACATGGGACACTTTGAGCTATCAGGTGCTTATAAATACAATTCAGATATTTTTAGTGTGCAGATTCGCAACAATTTACACAGTGAAAATTATGGTGCAGTTGAATTAGGTTGGACCTTTCCCGTGACAAAAACGATGCGCGGATTTATCGATTATTTTGATGGTTATGGCCACAGTTTGATTGATTACAACTCTCATCAACGGATAGTTGGCTTAGGGATTATTTTTACAGATTTATTTTAAATACAGTGTGTTAGCAGTAAGTTTAGCCGTGGCACCAGAGCGCGATTAATTTGCGAATTTCTTCTGCGGCGGCTGGGGACACATCAATAATATTAAACCCCGTCCAATGTTTACCATTTTCATCTGCATTCCGCGTCCACAAACAATCTACTACTAGTTGTAAAACTTGATTGTCTTCAGGTAAATGCATATCTACTTCGTATAGCGTATCTTCTTCAAGCGCTATATCACCTACGACCATCAAGCCATTCACATGGATATTCACCAATCGCCCAAGATAAATATCGCGCACACTATCATACACATCAACGCTGCAATTAATGATATGACGTTGGAGTGAGCGATCATTATCATGCGCCGATAGGTCACCCATTTGAAAGTTCCAAGGTTGAATTATCTACACGGCTATTCAGTGTTTGATAAATATTTTCCAAAGCACGCTCGAAGAATGGTTTAGTGCTGCCAGCAATTATCCGTGCATTTCCTGTCATTATATCTCGCGCCAATTGCAAGCCTGCAATCAGAGATACTTTTCTACCCTGTTGATCAACCATCATGTAATGATTGGTTTTTTGATTATACCAAGCCACTTTTAAACGGTTGCCGCCTTCAAATTCAAACCAGGTTCCAAATTCAATCATTTTCAAACTATCAACAATTTTGGTTTCTTCCAAGGTTTGCGGTGCCACAAACTCTTCTGACTGGCCTGCTTTTTCCGCCGCCATACTTTCTAACTTTGAACGCATAGGCTCAGGAGCCGCCTCAGCTTTACGGCTTTGTAACGCCATTTTTTGCAATGATAAAACCGTATCCAGAAGTTTTCTACCTTTTGCTTGTTCATAGCCAATGGTTTCAAAACCTTGTTCTATAGTCGCAATTAATGCGGTCTGCTTTTCCATCTGCAACATTTTGTCAACTTGTAAGGTCTTTGGCTCAAGACTCCACAACAACTCATCAATGACACTAACAGCACGCAACCAAGACTCTGAATTTTCGCCATAACGTAACAATAAAAATGATAAATAATCAGACCATGGTTGCAATAGTAACAACAATATAGCCGAAGGCATTTCGCGACCATCGGTACGGCTACGCACAGCTAAATTAACCTGCACTTTTGCCTCACGCAATTTTTCTTCGCCTTGTGCTTTTTCTAATGCACGCCGCTCCATCAGTTCCTGACGACGCACCACATTGTGCGTATAAGCATTAAAATCAATTAATAATTCAGCAAAAAGACGTACATCATTTTTGAATTCTTCTAACAAGCGAAATACAGTGACTTTAATTTTCGTGAAAATATCAAATTGATCGCGGCCATCATTGCCAACCCAGCGGACGCCTGATTCGGCCAAACTATTTAATAACACTCGTGCGGGATGTTCCGGTTGTTCAAAAAAGTTTTTATCAATAAATGCAATTTTCAAAAAAGGTGTGTGTAAATAACTGAGCAACGCTTTTACAGAATCTGGTAGATGTTCATCCGATAACATGTATTCAAACAACATACCGACCAAATCAATTGTTTGCATATCATCAGCTTCAACGGCACCATTTTCATTTTCACTGGCAATCTGTTGCATCATCTGCTGGCTAACTTCATGTACCGGTTGTGGAACAAGAGTCAGCACATTTCCGACAACATGATTTTCAAATGCCTGATGTGTAGCCGCGTAAGCGCGGGCCTGCATATTATCCAGTACACCCACTAATTGCTGATTAGTGTAAACCAGTAAAGATTCAGGTGCCGGAGCCACTCCAGCGCTTGAATCATTGGCAACCGGCCCTACTGCACCTGCAATATATTTGGCGGCAGCAATTGGAGTGACAGCTTGTGCATGCGTCGCAGGGGTAAAGCTTTGATGTGTGATGTGTGTTTGTAATAAACGAATTGCACTTAACAAAGTGTTTTGGTATTGCGCGTCATTGTGACTCAGTGTGCCATCTAATAAACGATCACTTGCACGCCGCTGAGGCTCGGTTGACAAAGGGTCGCCAGCAATATCTAACGGGTCTCCTTCTACACCACCTGCAGAAGTTTTGGAATCAGAATCACTACCAGGAACAAAGCGCAGGTTTGGTAAAAAATTTTGTTGAATGAGGTACTCATTGAGTTCCTGGTAAAGGCCATTTAGCTGAGTAATGACCTCTTGATCAAAAATTTTATAACCAATTAATTTTATTTTAGTATCCACATCCAAACTGAATAATACCTTGCGCAAAGCCTCACAAAATTGCACCGGGCTGGCTGGATTACTGCGGGCATCCGGCTTTTCACCATCATTCAATAAAGCCAAACGCTGTTGCAGAAACCACAAATATTCCGCACAAAAATTTTCAGCACGATGCGTAATCGAGGTAATGGCGATGGTTTCTTCGAGGTCTGAATGTTCAACCAGTGACAATATATCGCCGGTAAAACGTTCTTCGCCGGTCAACGTATTAAGAGTTTTATTTTTAAATTTAACGAACCCATTAGCCAGATGCTGAGAATACTCTTGCTCTGCAGGTTCTTGCACGGCAACAATTAGATTGCGTACTTCAAGCAATGCGGCTTGTTCTTTATTGGATTTTGCCCGATCCGCATGCTCTAAAATTTGTTGACACCACAACCGCCAGAAATTAGGAAATACGCGAGCGGCAAAGCCACGGGTTAAATCACGGCATTGTTTAAGATGTTGAATGACTGTTTGTTCAGTCATTGGTGCAATAGTTTGGCTCATGCGATTTTTTGCATCTGCCCCAAAAGCCCCTTGTTCTTGCATATTCTTTCCTATTTTTTTATCCGTAATGCTCATGATCCTACCATCCAACTATGGGTAATTCTTCGTGAGTTAGTGGTAAAATCATACACAAATTGTATTAACCAGCCACACACAAGCCTGCCGCAATTCTAACATCTTCTAACAAATTGAACACAAAATGAGTCATGCACCAGTTGTCCTAATTCAAAAAAAAATCACAATAGTAGCGCCAAATCTTCATAAAGCATAACTATGACAACACAAGCGCCGCACCAAAACGACACAAAATGCAATCCATGAGCACCAATTCAATACAAAAATGGCTTGGTAGCACAGTAAAATTTCTTACTTGTATTGAGCAACCCAAAGCAATTAACCGTATAAAGTCACTTTTTTATACACTTGGTACTTAAATTGCCTAATCCTTGATGTACACGAGTAATCACTGATCCGCACTCTGAGTGGTTTAGAATATTCGACTGTTTATAAATTCGACAGTACACAAATAGAAAGCTAGGGTTCCGATTGTCTGGCTAATAGCCAAACAATGACTGGTCCGAGAGCTTTCGACCCCAGCAGCCTGTTATTAGGCCGATGAGGTTACACGGCGGGATAAAAGCCCGGGAGATGATGGCCTACAAGCCTGTTTGTAAACCTCATTAATGACTTATTAAATAGAGTCAAAATTTGAGTGTTGAACAGATTTAATCGCCAGAGTGCTCCCGATCCCATAAAAACCGTTGTAACTTACAAAAACCGCTGGAGGTTTACCATGCTAAATGCCGTTGTTGTCAATTTATTCAAAAAATCACTCGCAAACCGCTTGTTTATAAAACTTCTTCTCACCCTGAGCCTTTCACTTTCGGCAGCCTTTGCCTCTGCTGAACCTTTTAAAGTCTGTTGGTCCATTTATGTTGGCTGGATGCCTTGGGGCTATTCCCTTGAACAAAAAATTATTGATAAGTGGGCAAAAAAATACGGTATCGAAATTAAAGTTGTACAAATTAACGATTACGTTGAATCTATTAACCAATACACCGCTGGGCAATTTGATGCTTGCGCGATGACCAACATGGACGCTCTCACCATTCCTGCCGCTGGTGGTGTTGATAGCACGGCATTAATAGTTGGTGATTTTTCCAACGGTAACGACGCCGTTATCTTAAAAGGCGACAACAAATCTCTGAAAGATATTAGAGGCCAAAATGTAAACCTCGTTGAATTAAGTGTGTCGCATTATTTATTAGCGCGCGCGTTAGAAAGCGTCAAACTAAAAGAAACAGATGTGAAAGTTGTTAACACATCGGATGCCGATATGGTCGCCGTTTATGGCACTAAAGGAGTTACCGCCGTCACTACCTGGAATCCGTTAGTGGGAGAAATAATGAAGCAACCGCACAGCAGTAAAGTATTTGATTCATCACAAATTCCTGGCGAAATTATGGATTTGTTCGTGGTAAACACGGCAACGCTAAAGAAAAATCCTGCACTTGGAAAAGCACTCGTCGGCGCCTGGTATGAAATTATGGGCTTGATGAGTTCAAAAGAAAAAGCCGGTATAGTTGCACGCACCGCTATGGCAACTGCATCTAGCACTGATCTTGCAGGTTTTGAATCTCAACTCGCCACCACTAAAATGTTTTATACCCCAGTCTCAGCTGTTGATTTCACCAAAAGCGATGCGCTCTTAGCCACCATGAAAAAAGTAGCTGAATTTTCTTTCGCACACGGTTTATTAGGTGAGGGTGCTGCAAATGCAAGTCGCGTTGGTATTGAGGGACCTAAAGGTGTTTATGGCGATCCAAAAAATGTAAAACTGCATTTTGATCCAACCTATATGCAAATGGCTGTTGACAATAAACTTTAAGTATTTTTAGGCATGAAGGCGAATAGCAAAGCATAGCTATTCGCTTTCAACACCAATAATAAGCTGGAAAAAATATGAAAAGGTTAATAAACCTCACACCGACCAAGCCCACAAAATTTTTATTAGGCCTTTTGCCTTTTTTGATAATATTTTTAATTTACTTATTCGCTTCTGAGGCACGTCTTGCTGAAAATGCGACCGATAAATTATTGCCAGGTTTTATGCAAATGGGGGAAGCGATAAAAACCTATGCATTAGAAGCCAGCAAACGAACCGGCGAATATTTATTTTGGGAGGATACATTTAGTAGTTTAAAACGTTTAGTCCTCGGCATTAGTATTGCCGCCATTTTTGGTTTTGTATTGGGGCTATTAACTGGGGCTATTCCAGGCCTGCATGCTCCCTTCGCGCCATTACTAACCGTAGTTTCCCTGGTGCCACCTATGGCATTACTGCCTATTCTATTTATCGTTTTTGGTTTAGAAGAATTATCAAAAGTTGCACTCATTGTGATTGGTGTTGCACCTTTTATTGCACGCGATATTCAACGCTGCGCTCAAGAAATCCCACAAGAGCAAATCATTAAAGCACAAACGCTCGGTGCATCTTCATGGCAAGTTTTATTGCGTGTCTATGTTCCGCAATTATTACCACGCTTAATTAACGCGGTGCGCTTATCACTCGGTTCTGGCTGGTTGTTTTTAATTGCCGCAGAAGCTATCGCCTCCACCAATGGCTTGGGCTATCGAATTTTTTTAGTGCGTCGCTATATGTCTATGGATGTGATACTTCCTTATGTTGCATGGATTACTATGCTTGCCTTTTTATTGGATTGGATACTCGCAAAATCCAGCAAAAAATTATTTGCATGGCACCATCAGTAGCTATCAATAAATGGCAATAACTATCAATAATAAAAACAGGCAATAAAACTTGCGATAAAAGTTGGCTCAGGAGCCTATTGAATGAATATGCCTACACCCTTAATAAAAGCCAATAATTTATGGAAGAAGTACGGTAGCAATGTTGTATTAGAGCGTTTAAATCTCACAGTAAATGCGGGTGAATTTATTACCATGGTAGGAACATCCGGCTGTGGTAAAAGTACTTTTTTAAAAATGTTGCTTGGCATGGAGGAACCCACCTCCGGAAAATTATTGTTGGATGGAAAACAAATCCCCAATGAGCCAGATCAATCGCGCGGCATTGTATTTCAACAGTACTCTGTGTTTCCGCATTTAACGGTATTGGAAAATGTCATTATCGCTCGGGAATTCGAACACTCGCCCTTCATTGGAAAATTATTCGGCGGCAAAAAACAACAAGTAATTGATGAAGCTAAATTGCTTTTGGAATCCATAGGATTGACTGCCGCGCTTAAAAAATATCCGCACGAATTATCCGGTGGCATGAAACAACGGCTGGCAATAGCCCAGGCATTAATTCGTCAACCAAGAATATTATTACTCGACGAACCCTTCGGCGCACTCGACCCTGGTATTCGCGCCGACATGCACCAATTAATTTTAAAACTCTGGCGCGAACACAATCTCACCGTGTTTATGGTAACTCACGATTTAAGCGAAGGTTTTTATCTGGGCACAAGGTTATGGGTATTCGACAAATTGCGCCGCGATCCACACGCACCCGAAGCCTATGGCGCCAGCATTACTTATGATCTACCTATTACACGTAACAAAATAATGCCAACTGAACTACAAGCCACACAATTACAAACTACACAAATGCAAGAAGCTTAATATCATGAATCCATTTTCTTACTCTACACAAATTCCTGGCAACGGCCATTGGTCATTAGAAGTTCGCCGCGGCCTGCAAATGAAAATTACTGACATTGAAGGCGGTGGCAATGTTGGAATGTTATTTTATAATCCGCGTAATTTATTAGAACGTTACAACGCGCCCGACACACTTAAATGTCAGCACACCTTTAAATTACAGCACGGCAATTGTTTATACTCGGATATGGGTCGAATTTTTGCATCTATCACTGAAGATTTTTCTGCAAATGGCGCCGGAAATTGGCACGACACTATTTGCGGCAATAGTAATGTGGCGCAAATTGAAAAAATTTGGGGTGCACGCGATTACCAAAAAGATCGCAACCACTGGTTACAGAATGGTAATGATGCTTTTTTGGTAGAGTTGGCAAAATATGGATTGAATCGTGCAGATATGGCGGCCAACATTAACTGGTTTAGCAAAGTCATTGCTGATGATAATGGCAACATCCAGCTCGACACCAAAAATCATGCTGCAGGTAATAGCCTTACACTGCGTTTTGAAATGGATACGCTAGTATTACTACATGCTTGCCCGCACCCATTAAATAGATCCCAAGCATATCCTTTTAAACCAATACGAATAGAGTTAAGTCAGGCAGACATTGTAGCAAATGATGATTACTGTAAAAATTTCTGCCCGGAAAATCAACGCGGCTTTAACAACAACGCACTTTACTATCTTGCAGCACGTTAAGGCTTGCAGCGAGCTAAGGAAAAATATGTCATTCTCTGAAAAAAAATATTTAACTGAAAGCAAATTATCAGAAAATAATAGTATCGCGCGCCATCATGTCACCGCTGGCGATTATTTTCTTGGTGAAATAAAACAGGGTCAAACGTTTCGCATTGTGGATCTTGAAGGCAATCAAGCTGCGGATGTGTTGTTCTACAACGCTAAAGATCCCAGTGAACGCTATAGTGCAATGGATACTATTCGCACCCAGGGCAATTTGTATTTGAGCGCTGGCACCAAATTAATATCCAACACTCAGCGTGAGTTATTAGAAATTGTTGCCGACACTTGTGGTCGCCATGATACCCTCGGCGGTGCATGCGCCACAGAAAGCAATACCGTGCGCTATAGTTTGGAAAAACGCTGCATGCACGCCTGCCGCGATAGCTGGATGATGGCCATTGCCGAACACCCGGAATTTAATATCAGTAAACGCGACATTACTCATAACATTAATTTTTTTATGAATGTACCTGTAACCAGCAATGGCGGCCTTACATTTGAAGACGGCATTTCAGCGCCTGGAAAATATGTAGAATTAACGGCAAAAATGGATATCATCATGCTAATTTCAAATTGCCCACAATTAAATAATCCCTGTAACGGTTACAACCCAACCCCCATTGAAGTTCTGGTTTGGAATTAACTAGAGTTCACTGGAAACAATAAACAATTTAACGACTAATGATACTTTTTAAAAATTCAACTTCAGGGGACGACCCCTGTCGCATTAACCTACAGGACGACCTGTCGGAGATATCATGTTTACCAAAGTTCTTATCGCCAATCGCGGTGCAATCGCCACACGCATTATTCGCACGCTCACAAAATTAAATATTACTTCCGTTGCTATTTATGCGGAATCTGATGCGGACAGTTTGCACGTACGGCTAGCCGATGAATCCTATTGTCTCGGCGATGGCGCAGCGTCGCAAACCTATTTAGATCGCAAAAAAATAATTGCCATTGCAAAACAAACTGGCGCTCAAGCGATTCATCCTGGCTATGGATTTCTAAGTGAAAATTCAAACTTTGTAGCCGAATGTGAAGCTGCTGGTTTAATTTTTATTGGCCCAACCGCCGAACAAATGGTGACCTTTGGCTTAAAACACAAAGCGCGTGAACTTGCCCAAGCTGCTAATGTTCCACTCTGCCCTGGCACTGATCTGCTCAAGGATATTAACCACGCCGTTCAAGCCGCCGCAGAAATTGGCTACCCTATTATGCTAAAAAGTACTGCTGGTGGTGGCGGTATTGGCATGCAGCTTTGCAATAGTGAAGCAGAATTATTGGCGGCATTCGATAGCGTAAAACGTTTGGGGAAAAATAACTTTGCCGATGATGGTGTGTTCCTGGAAAAATTTATTGCCGCAGCGCGTCATATTGAAGTGCAAATATTTGGCGATGGTAAAGGCACTGCAATCGCCATGGGCGAGCGCGATTGCTCCAGCCAAAGACGCAACCAAAAAGTTGTAGAAGAATGTCCCGCACCAAACTTGCCGGAAAACCAACGTCAGGCCATGCAGCGCACTGCCGAAAAATTGTTGGCCTCAGTCAATTATCGCAACGCAGGCACCGTTGAATTTATTTACGATGCTAAAGAAAATAAATTCTATTTCCTCGAAGTGAATACCCGCTTGCAAGTAGAGCACGGTGTCACTGAAGAAGTTTATGGCGTTGATTTAGTCGAATGGATGTTACGCCAGGCTTCTGGAGATCTCGATAAGCTTACAAGGTTAGGTGATGCATTAATTGCCAAGGGCCACGCGATTCAAGTACGCGTGTATGCGGAAGACCCGGTGCGCGATTTTCAGCCCTGCGCAGGTTTATTAAGTAGGGTTACTTGGCCCAGCGCAAAGAGCTATTTACGTATTGATCACTGGATCGAAAGCGGTATTGAAGTGCCCGCGTTTTTTGATCCTATGCTGGCAAAAATTATTGTGCATGGCAATTCGCGCGACGATGCATTAGCTAAACTTGCTAGCGTATTAAATGAAACCGAACTTTACGGAATAGAAACTAATTTAGGCTATTTGCGCGCTTTGCTAAAAGACGAAACTTTACTACAAGGCCGCATGACCACACGCTATTTAAATCAATTCAATTACAACCCTGCACGCATTGAGGTGCTACAAGGTGGAACTCAAACTACTATCCAGGATTATCCCGGTCGTAGTGGCTACTGGCATGTGGGAGTACCGCCCTCCGGCGCCTTTGATAATTATTCATTCCGTTTAGGCAATCGTTTATTAAATAATTCCGACACAGCTGCTGGCATAGAAATTACATTGCAGGGCCCCATTTTAACATTTAGTTGCGATACAAAAATTGTATTGGTCGGTGCCGCAATGGATGCAAAACTGGTTGATACAAAATTAAATAGCGTTGTATTAGCCAACAATGAAATTATCGCCATTAAATCCGGCCAACAATTACATCTGGGTCGCATTACCCCAAGGGGTGCTCGCACCTATTTATGCGTCGCTGGCGGCATTCAATGCCCGGATTATTTAGGCGCAAAATCAACTTTTACCTTAGGACAATTTGGCGGCCACAACGGCCGAGCATTACGTGCAGGTGATGTGCTTGCGCTTGATGCAGAAGTTTGTAATCCGGAAATACATTTTGTTGCATTACCGGAATTATTAAAACCCGCTATTAATAATCTCTGGCAGCTGCGCGTAATTTACGGCCCCCATGGCGCACCGGATTTTTTTACCCCGGCAGATATCACAACCTTTTTTAATCACGAGTGGGAAGTGCATTACAACTCCAGCCGCACGGGTATTCGTTTGATCGGACCAAAACCGGAATGGGCGCGTACTTCTGGCGGTGAAGCTGGCATGCACCCATCAAATATTCATGACAATGCCTACGCTTTTGGTACAGTAGATTTCACGGGTGATATGCCGGTAATTCTCGGCCCCGACGGCCCCTCACTCGGCGGCTTCGTTTGCCCTGCTACCGTGATCAGTGCCGATTTATGGAAGTTGGGGCAATTGCGCGCTGGCGATAAAATTCGCTTCATTGCGATTTCAATTAATGATGCAGTGTGTATTGAAAAAACACAAAACAGCAACTTAAAAAAACTGGACGCAGAGAATGTGCAATGGTCAGAGAGTCCATTAACTTCGCCTTCCTCATTAACTTCGCCGATAGTTGCGCAATTACCCAAAGAAACTTACGGCGAAAATATTATTTATCGCGCCGCAGGCGATCACTTTTTGCTAGTGGAATATGGCAACCTCGAACTCGATATTAAATTGCGTTTTCGCGCCCACGCCTTAATGCAATGGTTGCAAAAAAATACCATCACCGGATTACGCGAATTAACGCCGGGTATTCGCTCATTGCAAATGCATTACAACAGCCAGGAACTATCGCTAAAAGATTTGCTCGCTCATTTACAATATGGCGAACAACAATTAATGCAACAACTTGCACAGCTCAGCGTGCCTTCGCGAATTGTACATTTACCCCTAAGTTGGGACGACGAAGCTTGCCAACAAGCTATTCAAAAATATATTCAATCCGTTCGCGCCAATGCACCTTGGTGCCCTAGCAATTTAGAATTTATTCGTCGTATTAATGGGATGGATTCTATTCAAGAAGTCAAAGATATTGTTTTTAATGCCTCTTACCTGGTGATGGGCTTAGGCGATGTCTATTTAGGCGCCCCGGTTGCAACACCAATTGACCCACGCCATCGTTTAGTAACAACAAAATATAATCCAGCCCGAACCTGGACAGCAGAAAACTCCGTAGGTATAGGCGGATCTTACATGTGCGTATACGGCATGGAAGGCCCGGGTGGTTATCAGTTTGTCGGCCGCACTTTACAAATGTGGAATCGCTATCGTAAAACTCAAGAATTTAAACAACCCTGGTTACTAAATTTCTTTGATCAAATTCGCTTTTATGAAGTGAGTAGTGACGAGCTAAAACAAATACGTCGCGATTTCCCACAAGGCCGCTATTCCATAAAGATTGAAGAAAGCCAATTTAGTTTAAACGAGTACGAAAAATTTATCGCACACAATGCCGAGTCCATTACCCAATTTACTCAGCAACGCGAACAGGCCTTCGCCGAGGAATTGGCCTGCTGGCATGCCAATGGCCAATTTAATTACGAACAAACAGAAATTGTTGAGGAGCCTGATGAAATAGAAATTGCAGAAAATGCAATACGTGTGGACAGCTCCGTATCCGGCAGCGTATGGCAAACCTCGGTTAAAGTTGGGCAGAAAGTAAATACAGGCGATGTGCTATTGGTATTAGAATCCATGAAAATGGAAATTAATATTTCCGCACCCTGCGCGGGTACAGTTACACAGATTTTAAAAACGGAAGGCGCACGTGTACAAGCTGGGCAAACACTTATTGTGTTGGAATAACGGGGTAGATGTGAGGTTCTCTCTGACCCATTTCCTGCCAAGGTAATTTATTATGTCGCCTCACTCTACAATCCAGGTTTGGCATTTTTTTGTCTATTAAATTTTCGAATTAAACACCTCGCCGCAAGCAGCGAGGTATATTTTTGTTCCAAAAATCTATTTCGGGGCAAGCCACGGGGAATTTAACCCTCGCTTGCGATTAAAAAGTTTACCCCCTACCTGCTGCTATGAGACCTACCTAACAGACCAGGCGAAAACGCAAGCCTATCGTCACAAGACTCCCAAAGATTCCCTTGGGGCAAAGGAGATTCTTATGCGTACCGCATCATATTTTATTATCGCCGCTACAAGAAAAACTATTGTTGTTTTCACAGCGGTTTGCTCAATGCTAGTAATCGCATCGACAGCCCAGGCTGTTCTTATCGATTTTGATGATCTCGTTTACATTCCCAGCGAATCGGAATTTAACTGTTGGTGTGACCACCCAATCACTAATGAATATTTATCAAAAGGCCTACTCATTAATGATGGTTATCTGGCGGAGCATTTCGGCAGCAGCGCGAATTCGCCCTCCAACTATTTAATTGGTGGAAATTCCTTGCAGTTTAGTTTCGTCGGAAACTTACCAACTGCTGTTGGGATGTATGTAAGTGCGTTTTTTGAGGAAGCCATTTATCTTACTGCAGTGGATGCATCAGGACAGGTCATCCAAAAGAAAACCTCAGGTTGGGCAGGGCCATTTGACGACACGCCGTATGAACCCAATCAATTTATTTCTTTTACCTCGCCGTCCGGCTTTACCGGAGTTACTGTCGAAGGTTTTTACAATATGCGGACAAGTGCTGCGATTGACAATTTGACCTACGAATATTCATCAGTCCCCGAACCTTCATCATTTGCTTTGTTATTTGTGGGTTTACTTGGCCTTGGTTGCCTGAGGTTTAGGATTATTCGCGCTAACGAAAAATAGAAAAACAAGCACTTCATCTACGCAAAGTGTCCGCCCGGCAATACCTTCTTCGAAGGGAGCATAACAACCAAATGACGAACTGTTAGGCTGAAATTCGCGGACAGCGGGAGTCCCCATAGGAAGGTTTTTTCCGAAGTGAGTTTAGTGCCTATGCTTTGTAGGGATATCACAGAAATCAGTGCATTGAATAATAAATTATTAACCATTCGCCCTTGCCCTATAATTATTAGGCAAGGGATTGCTGACGATAAAAAAATAACGCCACGCACTTCCATGCTGAGTACCAGACCGGAATAGTCATTGAAACTAAAAAGACTCCGGTATAAGCTACTGGATATGCGTTAAAACTCAATATTAAAGCCAGGGCGAATAATAAGTTCGTGCTCTTCTGTATAACCAACAGCCACAAAAGCATTAAAATGTTTGGCGAGTTGATATTGCGCAGCAGTTGAAACAGTTTTTATACCGTCTTCAGCGCTGTACACTTCGAAAAACGCTGTCCAATTTTTAGTGACTTCTCGTTCGGCTTCGAGATCCCATACTGTTGTATGTTTAAACGCACCACCCTCAACAGGGCGCGCAAAGTTAACGCCAAAATTTGCGTTAAATGTCCAGTCGCTATAATGCTGGCCAAAAATTAAGTAGGGATAATAATCATATTGTTTCGTTCCCCCAACCTCTTTTGAGCCAGTTGGAACTTTAATTTTTGTTGCAATTAAAATCGCAGGTACCCAATCATTTTCCATAACCATCATGTAGGATGGAGTGATTTCCAAATCACCTGTACCACTAACTTTT
>JANYIO010000015.1 GCA_025362015.1 Gammaproteobacteria bacterium
AATGGTGGAGCTAAGCGGGATCGAACCGCTGACCTCTTGCATGCCATGCAAGCGCTCTCCCAGCTGAGCTATAGCCCCAAGTCTTGCTTGGGCTTCGTCCTGAAGCGCGCGCATTGTATTAATCCAACCCTTGGGTGTCAAGGTTAAAAATTAGCAATGGCACCCCCTGCTGTGGTGCTTTTTTATTTTTGAATCAATTGCTTACTGTGTTGCTTCCGGGGCGGTAGCCGCTATTTGGCCCAATTGAACATAGGCTTTATCCAAATCTTTTTGTTTGTTTTTGCCAAAACCACCCAGAGCATTCACCGCATGACGCAGGCGTGCGCGGCTCATATCCGGGCCGATAATGACCATGGAGTCCATTACCGAGAAGGATGCTGTAGTGCCAGCGATAGCAACGAAGATAGGTGCAAGCGCATCTTTCAGTTTGATACCCATCTGTTCTGCCAATAACTTTAACTCGTTAAAGATGGAGTCGCGGTCCCAAAAGCGGAGGGCTTCCATTCGCCATAAGGCAAATTGCAGCAACTCTTTTTGTTTTTCGATTTCAAGTTTGTTCCCTGAAAAATTAGCTTCTGTGAGCGTGAGCATGCCGGAGAACAAGAAGTTTGCCATAGGGGCAAAATCGCTCAGGGTAGTCATGCGCGATTGTGCGTGCGGCAATACTTCCAGCAGGGTTTCTTTGTTAAATGCCCAATTGTGCAAACGTTCTGCAAGCTGCTCAATGGTGAAATTTTCGCGAATCCACAAGCTATTTAACCAGCTGAGCTTTTCCACATCAAAGATTGGCCCACCGAGGGATACGCGCAACAAATCAAAATGTTGCTGCATTTCTGCCAGGGTAAATTTTTCGCGTTCGTCCGGCATGGACCAGCCCATGCGCCCCAAATAATTGAGCATTGCTTCAGGTAAAAAGCCCATGCGTTTATAATAAAGAATGCTAGTGGGATTTTTACGCTTGCTGAGTTTGGATTTATCGGGGTTACGCAGTAACGGCAAGTGGCAAAGTACCGGCGCTTGCCAGCCAAAATACTCGTAAAGTTTGAGATGTTTAGGTGCGGAGTTGATCCACTCTTCGCCGCGAATCACGTGGGTGATTTCCATTAGGTGATCATCCACCACGTTAGCGAGATGGTAAGTCGGCATACCGTCGCCTTTCAGCAACACTTGCATGTCCACTTGCGACCATTCGATTTCGATTTTGCCACGCAGCATATCGTCGATAACGCATGCGCCCTCTGCTGGAATTTTCATGCGAATTACATAGGGCTCGCCCGCAGCCAAACGGCGCTGCACTTCAGCATCTGCAAGCAACAAACCACGGCCATCATACTGCGGAGTTTTACCCTGGGCTTGCTGTTCGCGACGCATTTCATCCAGCTCTTCTGTCGTTGCGAAACAATAAAAGGCATGACCTTTGGCGATTAAATCTTCCGCATATTGGCGATACATGCCCATGCGTTCACTTTGTCGATAAGGACCGTGCGGGCCGCCCACATCGGGGCCTTCGTCCCAATCCAAACCCAACCAACGCAGGCTATCCAAAATTGCCTGTTCAGATTCTGGCGTGCTGCGAGTTTGGTCGGTGTCTTCAATGCGCAATATAAATTGGCCGCCATGCTGGCGCGCAAAACACAAGTTAAACAGGGCAATGTAAGCAGTGCCTACGTG
Organism: Gammaproteobacteria bacterium; assembly: GCA_025362015.1. Lineage (GTDB taxonomy): Bacteria > Pseudomonadota > Gammaproteobacteria > Pseudomonadales > Cellvibrionaceae > Cellvibrio. The sequence continues at coordinate 1,672 of JANYIO010000015.1, forward strand.
CGGGTCGCCAGTAGGCGATGGAGCAATGCGGGTACGAACGGTCATGATGCGGCCTTTCTAAAGAGATACGAATAAAAGGCACGCATTATACGCGGTGTAGACTAGTTTTGGGGAGAAAGGCATTGACCGAAATTACGCACCAAGCAACGGAAGATGCTTAATGCGATGATAGCGGAGCGATAGCTCTATGCAGTGCTTTAAAGCGATGACGGGGATTTCATCGTTCACATTGAACACAATCGCGCGATTGCCTTCATAGCAAAAAATATCACCATACAACTCTTTAAAAGTTTCAATTAAAATCGTTTTACAATTAAAGTAAATTGCATAATGCTCTGAGCTTGAGCTTTTCCAATTGATCCTCACAGTGCTGCCGCCTTTAGCAAGATAACTTGGTTCCCCCCATTTTAAACATTCTTCTAACTCACCTATTTCTGAGTTCTGAGCTGCAACCGCATAAATGAGTTCACGCAAAAATAACAATTTTTTGCGCATGAGCAATGGATAAAATTCGAAAACTTCGCGGATTATCTTATTGTGAATTTTGCTGTGAATTTCACTCATTGCATCATATCCCGGTACAAATCTTTACCACTCGCCCGTAGACAGCATGGAGTGAAGCGAGTGATAAAAAATCTACGCGGCTCTTGCATATTCAATCAATGCTTTGGTTTGTATAGGTGCGTCTTTAATTTGATCTTCACCGATAATTTTGCGCCAGACAAAGCCCAACAAACCCCAAATCTGAACATCCATAGAAATATGGGTGGTATCGCCAATGCGCTCATATTTATGCACTGTACGCATTTTAGCAAAGGGTAAATGGGCAACATCAATAACTTCAAACGGCCACATTTTTTCGATAGTGATTTTTACAGCGGGCCCACCTTTTGGCTTTAACATAAATGCACTACCGGTTTTAGCATCGCCGATTAATCGAACGTATTCAATGCCGTCATCCCATTTATGCCAGGTATTAAAATCGGTGATAGCTCTGTATAAGTTTACGGCAGGAACATCAGTTGTTGTTTGAAAATTAGCTTGCCACATAATGTATTTCCTTTAAATAAGTGCTTAAATAAACGATAGTTGTAACGATGGCTGCGACAATGGTTGTAATGAAGAAATCATCGCCTGAGTACTTTGTAAAAATTCTTGCCAACCTAACATTTGTTGCGCAATTAATTCAAAATCTTCCCGCAGGATTTCAATATGGCCAAAACGAAATCCATAACCCCAAAGATTTTTATTTTGAATAAAATTGAGTTGATTTATTAAAGGGCGAATATTTACCGCTTGTGCTGGCAAGAATTCAATATCGCGCCGAAATGGAATAAATCCCGGTGCCATTTCAAAAGGATAAACCGCTTCACCGATAACCCGTCCAATCGCGGTAAATTGCTGGCAGGCTTCATTGCCGCCAAAGGTCTCTTTTGGTGAGTAATAAATAATCCAATCACCCAGCCCCATGCGTTTTAGCGGCTGCGCCTTACCATGACAAAGCTGACAAAAGCCGCCTTCAACACCGCGTGCTACATGTTCTTTTGATGCTACACCTATCCAGTAACGCATAACTTTCCCCTCCACCCGTTATGAATCTCATGTTATAGGCTGCCACCGCCAAAACATGTCAGTAGGCTTTAATTACTTAGCTTGAGGTTAATTACTTGGCTTGAGGTGTACTTAGCTTGAGATGATAGTCTGGCAATGCCTACCAATAAACTTCAGAATCATCTAACTTATGATCTTTTGGCCTGATTTTTTTTGGAGAGCCACTATATTGGAGAGCTACTATGAGCCATAAACGTATTCACCCTATTGATCTAATGAGCCAAAATACGGCCGATTTATGCATTTTGGATGTGCGCACAGCAGCTGAGGTACAGGCGGAATCCTTACCCAATTGCATTCATATTCCATTGCATGACTTAACACCCGAGCGCTTACAAGCCGAGCTGAGTAAACGCGGCAAGCCTACTGCTTCGGTGTACTTGCTATGCCAGGCGGGGCGCCGTGCAGAGATGGCAGCAGATCAGTTAAAAGACAAAGTTAGCCCGGAGTTGTACATTATCGAAGGCGGCATGAATGCGGTAAAACAGTCGCAAATTTCTATTCAACAGACCCATAAACAGGTGATGTCTCTAGAGCGCCAGATACGTATCGCTGCCGGCTTTTTGGTATTTACAGGCGTTGTACTGGGCACCTGGGTTAACCCGGTATTTTATGGTTTGTCTGGTTTTGTGGGTGCCGGGTTGATGTTCGCTGGTATTACCGATACTTGCCTGATGGGAATGCTCATTGCACGTATGCCGTGGAATAAATAATGACCGACCACGTGCCTGCCTGCGACAAAACCGCCATAACATTTTTATTCGTTTAAGCAAAGGCTTTAGTTTGACGTTAATTTTGCTACTATGCACCACCTTAGAAAGTATGTGCAACATTTAAAAACACGAGAAAATAACTCCATGCTGATACAAGCCCCCATCTCCCTTGGTGAATTAATCGACAAAATTACCATTCTTGAAATTAAAGTCGCCAGCATTAGCGATGCCACCAAGCTCAAAAATGTTACCCATGAATTAACTATCCTCAATGCGAAAATTGATAGCTTGTTAGATGCAGCAGGAGTGGCAAAGCTAGCGCCACTCAAACAAGCGCTTAAAGATATCAACCAGGCACTGTGGATTATTGAAGACGATATTCGCGATTGCGAATATGTAAAAGATTTCAGTGAAAAATTTATTCAACTTGCTCGCGCGGTTTATGTTACCAATGACCAACGCGCCAATGTGAAAAAAGACATTAACATTGCCTTTGGTTCCGAGTTAATTGAAGAAAAATCTTACAAAGATTATCAATAATTCGATGAAAAATTCGCCTACACCCAGAAAAATTTTGCTCATTAAAATGTCTTCTATGGGCGATATTTTTCATACCTTCCCTGCAATTACCGATTTAAAAACCCATTACCCTGAGATTGAAATTGATTGGTTAGTGGAAGACAGTTTTAAAGAAATCGTTGCCTGGCACCCAGCCGTTAATCGCGTAATACCAATTCATTTACGACGCTGGATGAAGGAGCGCAATAAAAAAAGCTGGCAAGAATTCAAAGCATGGCGCAATACATTGTGCGAACAAGAATATGATTTAGTCATCGATGCTCAGGGCTTATTTAAAAGCGCTGTAATTGCTAAAATGACCAGAACAAAAGCCATTCATGGCTTTGATAAAAACTCTGCACGGGAATCTATCGCCAGCTATTTCTATCAAAAAAAATATTACGTTGATAAAAATCAACACGCAGTAACGCGTACACGTCAGCTATTGAGTCAGGCGTTAAATTACACTCCTGCAACAACACTTAATTTCGGCATCAATCAAAATTTTTCTCATGTGCAAAAAAACCTGCAAAAACTAATTTTTATTATTGGTACCAGCTGGACGACTAAATTATGGTCCACTAACCATTGGCAAAAACTGACTGCCCTTGCCATTGCGCAAGGTTATCAAGTAGAAATCATGTGGGGCAGCCCGGAGGAGCGAGCAATAGCGAATAGTATTATTGCAACCAACCCACTGGCCACCCGACCACAGCAACGCTTAAGTATTACTACCATTGCTGAAAAATTAGTTGAAGCTGCCGGAGTGGTAGGATTGGATACCGGATTTTCTCACTTGGCTGGGGCACTTGAAACGCCCACTATTGCACTTTATGGCGCGACCTCACCGGTAAAAGTAGGCTTGATTGGCGAGCACACCAGCAACATGCAACTAGAACAACCGCTACATTGTATGCCCTGTCATAAACGTCAATGTAAATGGTTGGATGAACATAGCACTGACACACCTCCTTGTATGAGTGGCATAACGCCAGAACAGGTATGGCAGCAACTTACCGCAAAATTAACAACTATTTAGCGAGAAAATTACGCAATGAAACCGCAAAAAATAGGTGTCGTCATCACCACTTACAATTCGCCACTTTGGTTGAAAAATGTATTGTTTGGCTATGAAGTGCAAACTCATAAAAAATTTACGGTGTTAATTGCAGATGACGGCTCAGGTCAACCCACACGAGATGTCATTGAGTTTTTTAAAACACGGAATACTCTTAAAATTGAGCATCTGTGGCATGATGACAAAGGGTTTCAAAAATGCCAAATTCTCAATAAAACCATCGCGCAAACAGATTGTGATTATTTAATTTTCACCGATGGCGATTGCATTCCAGAACCAAATTTTATTGCATTGCATGAAGATTTGGCAGAGCCCGGCTATTTTTTATCCGGCGGTTACGTAAAATTAACAACACCCGTTTCAACTAATATTAATGAAGAAAATATTGCCAATGGTAAAATTTTTGAACGCAGCTGGTTAATCAATCATGGCCAACCCAACAGCCATAAATTATGGAAACTTATCAAGAACAAAACCATAAAATCCTTATTGAATGCAATCACACCCACCAAAGCAACCTGGAACGGCATGAACAGTTCCACTTGGACTGAAGCCATCAAAGCTTGCAATGGTTTTAATGAAGATATGCAATATGGCGGGCTCGATCGCGAACTCGGTGAGCGTTTATATAACTACGGTTTAAAAAGTAAACAAGTTCGCTACAGTATTGCCTGCTTACATTTGGATCACCCACGTGCTTATGACAACCCGGAAACCTGGAAAAAAAATTATGCTATTCGTAATGAAGTAAAACGAACGGGCCGTTACTGGAACGAAAATGGTATCGTCAAAAAATAACAAAGGCATTCGCACAAGGGTTAACCATGTCCAATAAAGTTATTATTTACCAAGACGGCCTGCTGTCATTTTTTAGTAAGCCATAATTCATTTTTTTAATGGCTGCGACGGCGTGAACGCAAACAAATTATAATAATTAGCAATAGCCTCCCACTGCATTCGGTTGCCATCTTGCTTTACATTAGTTGCCTTTAGTGAAACGGATTGTGAATTAAAAATGGGTATAGGTTTTGCAACCTGTTGTGTTGCATGGCGCGCAGCGGTTCCATGCAACAAAGCCATCGCTTTAAACCATAAATCATCGGCTTTTGGCGCAAGTTTTAAATAAATGTCAGCGTTATATACGTCCTCATGTAAGCATTTTGGAGGATATAGAACACCACCATAACCTATTGGCAAAAGTGAATCATAACTCACGGCATTACCATTTTCTTTGTACCAAAAATTGTAAGAGCGAAGATTCCCATTGCTATCATAACTAATACCGCGACACTCATTAGCTATAACATCCAGAGGGTAACTTAAGTGATCTTGATATAAAAAATTTAACCATGATTTGCTGTACATCATATCATCATCACAGGTCACAATAATTTTATCAGGAAATTCCCGCAAACTATGAATCAGTTTACGATGCGGCAAATTTCCTTCGACATACCGGATTTCAAACTTTTCACCAATTAACTTATTTAAACTTTTAGGCACGCTGTCTTTGAGTAATTCATTCAGCCACAAAACGATTTTTTCTGGCTTATGTGTTCCCGCTAATATACTGCGCACCGTTAGATAAATCACGTGGAAACGTGAAGGAATTGAAGTAACCGAAACAATAATTGGCAAACTGGGTGCAGATTTATCATGCAGAGATTCGATACTTATACGATTCAATTGGAAGGCACGCCAGATAGAACTAGGGTATTCTTTTAACTTCATATATTAAATCCGTTACCGTACAAAATAGAATGCATTTTTATAGATAGTGCTTTCGCAAATCTAAATTACAAAAAACGCCAGCATTTGAGTAAGTGGATTAAATAAGAACATCTTAATGGGTTAAGAAAAAGTGGGCCCACATCAAAGCAGCCCACTAAAATCACAAGAAGCAACTACTCTTTGCTAGTGCATCTATATTAGCAACTTAAAAATGATCTTGAGTTAACTCACCATTTTCAAGCCAAATATTATTAGTGTGCTGATTACTATCTATTTTCTCCCATTTACTACAACTTGCATTATACACATCGTTTGCATTGCCATAACAAGATCCGCCCAGACTTCTAAAAATTTCAAGAGAGGGAAGTCCATGCATTTGATATATAACACCCCTAGTACCCGCAACAATTTTGGCAGTTCTTTGATTGTCATCTATCTTTATCCATCCACCATTGGCATAGTATTTCCATATTTCGTGATCATTATGGAGTTGATATACATTATTATCGTAAGATACTGCAAGCTGTATAGCCCTAGGATTATTGTCAATCATTTGCCAGCTAGGGTTCCCATATATTGTTAATGGAGAGCTAAAAATTTTTCCACCCTCAAGCTTATAACTTGTATTATAACTATTGGCTAGTTGATATACACCAACACAACCAAAACATTGAACATAAGTTGGGCCAGGCCCACCTGGTCGCACGACTTCTATCCATGTTTTAGATGACTCGCTGTATTTCCATACATTCGCCAAAACTAAAGAGGGATAAAAAGCAAATAAAAAACAAAAAATAACAAATTTCATAGCTCTAACTTTCATACAACACCGTTCCTTTCTTGATTAGAGAAGCAAGCAAATTATAAAAATTTGAATGCTCAGTTATACCGTGCAAAATGACATAACACGGTAAGCCATTATAACGCAATAAAATCCGCCACGCAGAAAACTCGTATACTTCAAACTGAAAATTCATACTTTGTCACCCACCAAAATGCACCTTTAAACGCCACTAAATGCCATTTTTTGCTTACCCAGCATCACTGCGAAAAATGGCGACGCTGAAGGACTACCGATTTCAATACTAGAAGCACAAGCCAGCGGCGTTATCGTTGTCTCGTCTTCATCGGGAGGAATTGGTGACAATCTTATAGATGGAGAAACTTGCTATACCTTTAAAGAAAAAGACAGCAATAAACTTGCAGAAATACTCATTAATATACTGCAGACCCCTAACGCCCAACTAACTATTCTTGAAAATCAAAAAAAACTCATAGAAGAAAAGTTTCAGTTAAAAAATTGTGGCCTTGAGCTAGAAATAGCTTATACAGATTTTTGTTTCGCAAGATCCACGATAACCAATTAAAAAAAGTAGCCATTTTAAATTACAAAAAACGCCAGCATTTAAGCAATCTAAATGGGTTGCCATGTAAAAAAAACTGTTTAATCAATGTGTATTTATTAATCTTTATATCTTCATATAAACGCAACCTATACACAGACGGCGACCCTGGATTTAACTGGCCTATCTTTCTCAACTCTTTAATCGTAAATATATATACTTTTACACAATAACTAATAAACACAAAACGCGTAGCAGCATCCATATCGGGATATTTTTTTATCCAGGCATCTAACACGCCACTCACCCCTGTGGACATATCTTCAATTTTCTTGATGCTTGGCGTAGTAAGAATACTACCCGCCCTACGCCTATATAAAACCCAAACACTTGGAGTATAAAAATAATTCTTCACGGAAAGTGCTAACTGCTGTGTCGTTACCATGTCCTCATAATACTTGCCTTCAGGGAACTTAAGTCCAGCTAACCACAAGGTTCTTTTTGAAATTTTAGACCAACAATGCAACTTTCCTTTTTTATAAAGCCCCGCAAATAACTCCATAGGATTGGACAACAACACACCGGCAGTCCCAGCAAAAGTACTAATATGTCGCCCCTGAACCCAATGCTGCGTTAATGCATTAGCATCTGCGCGCCAGATACGATAATCGCACATTACCAAATCTGGCGAATACTCCTGCACAATATTATGTAATTGCGCTACCGCACATTGTGTTAAAGCATCATCAGAATCTAAAAACCAGAGGTACTCGCCAGTTGCCGCGGCTACCAAACTATTTCTCGCAGCACTGATTCCATAATTTTTTTCATGCTGAATAATTTTTATCACATGGCTACTATTCTTTACAATTCTGTTAATCAACCGAAAGGAACCATCGGTTGACTGATCATCTAAAATAATAATTTCAATACTGGCATCACACTGAGAAAGCACCGACTCAACGCACTCTTCCAAATAAGCTTCAACGTTATAAACGGGAATTAAAATACTTAACCAGGGATTCATAAAATTCAATTACTCTGACTGCCAAGAAAATCTTCCAACGAACCAACTCGAGAATTCAACCAATCTGTAATAATGGTTTGACTCTCTTGAGGTGCCTGCTCGAAATTCTGAATGCAAACAAAAAAAGTATTTTTACTAACATTTGCGCCGGAAATTTTATTTTTCAACCGGCGAAGAGACTGCTCCGCAGGCTTTAACTGTAGAGTTTTCAATTGATTATCGATTACCGCGTTATGCTGTTTTAACTCGTAATGAGCTGAAAATCCTTCTGGTACAAATTGTTCAGCAGAACGAAATTTATAACCAATATTAACATTAAGTTGTTGCGGATTAGCGTTAAAATAATTTTCCCAGCTAGACCTAAGCCATGGATGTGGGTTATGCGCTAACTGAAAATAACGCTCATGAAATCCCAAAAGCTTTGCGCTTTGCTCTTGCACTCCGACAAATCTAACTCGTTCCTTTTTCCGCAATTGGTTGCTCATACCAAAAAAACATTTAACCCTACACAGCAAACGATTAATGATTTTTCTGTCCGACATTTTGCGCCAGCTTCCACGCAAGATTACCGAATTATTGCGATAAAAATCATTAATATTTACCGCTCGAATTAACGCAAAATCATCATTTAAAAATAAAAATCTTTCCGATAAGTCAGGAATACGCCAAAGCATACTGGAAATAGACATGCTATTAAATGTTGGTAGATATTGTTCATAACCGGAAAAAATAATTTTATGATCAATAACTTTGACTTTGTCTTCGTATTGCGTACCTTTTAGCTTATCAATCAAATCTGGAGTTTGCGCATCGGTCACTATATAGATAGTGCGAAGCCAAGGTGCGAAGCGTAGCAAGGAAGTTACACAATAATCAATTTCACCGGAACTATGGAAACGTGTAGCACAGGCCGAACGCGGCCGAGCACCACCAATGCTAGCCAAATATGCGTCGAGCTTGGCCTTATGCACAGGATTAGCCCCATCAACCCAAGTAATTACCGCATCAACCGGTAGCTGCATTGCATCTTCATTAACAGGTAATTTTTTTAACTTCATTTCAGCTCAGCTCAGCGTTTCTTCTGAAGAATTGGGATATACAACACCCGCAGGCAATTTTCGAAACCGATTGTACTCCCATTGATATTGGGCTGGCGCCATGCGCACACAATTTTCGATGCTCATATTCATTCCGCGCAAAGACTGTTGAATACTCGAGCTGTAAATTTCAGCAGATGCGGGTAAAGTGATTAGCTTGTAGCCACCAATCACGCGCATTGCAAAAACTATTACTACCCGACATTGAGTGCGCTCAATCAATGAATGAACCAGGCTCATGGTCATCGCCAAATGCCCAAAAAATGGCACAGCCTCAGCTCCCGCACCTTGCTCAGGAATCTGATCAGGTAAAACCCCCACAACAGTACCTTTCTGCAATGCCTTTAACAGCATGCTCACCCCTTTTCGATTGGCCGGTGCCATAGTGATATTTAATTTGCTACGGCCAGCGTAAATTAATTTATCCAAATTGGGGATAGGAAGGGGTTTATACATGGCGGTCAAAGATGCAAAACTAGCCATATAGGGAGCGACAACTTCCCAGTTACCAAGGTGAGGCCCAAGCACGATCAGACCTTTTCCCAACGCCAATTCTGCACGTAATATCTCCTCCCCCTCAACCGCCACAATTTTTGTTGCCAGCCATGCCCATGAGTTACGCCAAATAAGACCTGCTTCAGCAGCAGTGATAGCAGTTTGAATGAGACTTTCACGCACTAGCTGCAATTGCTGATGGTGACTGAGTTCAGGAAAACATAACTGTATATTTTTAAGCGTTATGCGATAGTCTCGCGCCTTAAAAGCCCACATACATTTACCAATCAGCTCACCAAAAATGCGGGCAACACTGAGCGGAAGATAGCCAAGACATTTAATCAAAAAAGGGATAATAATATTTTGCATGAATACCCAAACATATAATAATAAAAATTAAATAAGGTCATATTATAAAGAATATTTTCCATTTGACGCGGGCATTACGCATAAGTTTTTCATTAACAAACTATTGAATTGCACTTCCAACCGCGAACAGTATTTAAAACAAACCATTATCGATATAATGCGCCCATCTATTTTTTCGTATCCTACGATGCTTTTTGTATCCTAGGATGCTTTTTGTATACAAGAATTGCGACAACTGCAATTATCCAACAGAGCCTTTACTGCTATGGAAAAAACCTATCAGCCCCACACTATCGAAAGCCAGTGGTATGAAACCTGGGAAAGCCAGGGCTATTTTAAACCCGCAGGCACAGGTAAGCCCTACTGCATGATGATTCCTCCGCCCAATGTGACCGGCAGCTTGCATATGGGGCACGGCTTTAACAATACCGTCATGGACACCATTATTCGTTATCGCCGTATGAAAGGTGATGACACCCTGTGGCAAATGGGTACTGATCACGCCGGTATCGCAACGCAAATGGTGGTTGAACGTCAGCTCGCGTTACAAGGTGTCAGTCGCCACGATTTAGGCCGCGAAAAATTTCTCGAAAAAGTGTGGGAATGGAAAGAACAATCTGGCGGAACGATTACTCGCCAAATTCGCCGCCTGGGCTCATCTGTAGATTGGAGCCGCGAACGTTTTACCATGGACGATGGGCTTTCAACGGCAGTGCAAGAAGCATTTGTACGCTTGCATGAAGATGGTTTGATTTATCGCGGCAAACGTTTAGTAAACTGGGATCCAAAACTACATACCGCAATTTCAGATTTGGAAGTCGAAAATCACGACGAAAAAGGTTTTATGTGGAATTTGCGTTATCCACTTGCGAATGGTGCAACTACCGCTGATGGTAAAAATTATTTAGTCGTTGCAACAACTCGCCCGGAAACTATGTTGGGCGATAGCGCAGTAGCAGTTCATCCGGAAGATGAGCGCTATAAATCGCTTATTGGAAAATTTATTGAGCTACCATTTGTGAATCGTAAGATTGAAATTATTGGTGATGAATATGTCGATCGGGAATTCGGTACTGGTTGCGTAAAAATTACACTTGTACATGATTTTAACGATTACGAGGTTGGTAAGCGCCATAACCTACCCTTAATTAACATATTCGATCGTGATGCAAAAATTTTATCCGAACTAGATACTATTCTAGTTGGCAACGAACCCCTAAGACAAACACTTCAAACATTATTTGATGCAACGGCTGTTCGAGAATCCATCCCTGAAAAATATAGAGGCCTTGATCGTTTCGAAGCACGCAAATTAATCGTTTCGGATTTCGAATCGAATGGACTGCTAGAAAAAATTGACGACCATGCATTAAAAGTTCCGCGAGGTGATCGCTCTGGCGTAGTTATCGAACCTTGGTTAACCGATCAATGGTACGTAAGCACTAAACCTTTAGCTGAACCTGCTATTGCAGCGGTAGAAGATGGCCGCATTCAATTTGTACCAAAACAATACGAGAATATGTATTTTTCCTGGATGCGCGACATTCAAGATTGGTGTATTAGCCGTCAATTATGGTGGGGCCATCGCATCCCTGCGTGGTATGACGCCAGCGGTAAAGTGTATGTGGGCCGCAACGAAGCGGAAGTGCGGAGTAAACATAAGCTTGGCGCTGATATTATTTTAAATCAGGATGAAGATGTTTTAGATACCTGGTTTAGTTCAGGCCTGTGGACCTTTTCAACGCTCGGCTGGCCAGAGCAAACCGAATTTTTGAAAAAATTTCATCCAACAGATTTATTAGTTACCGGCTTCGATATTATTTTCTTCTGGGTGGCGCGCATGATTATGCTCACCATGCATCTAGTTGAGAATGAAAATGGCATAGCGCAAATTCCGTTTAAAACAGTTTATGT
>JANYIO010000026.1 GCA_025362015.1 Gammaproteobacteria bacterium
GCGCTTTATGTTCGGTGGCGAGTGCATCCGCTAAGCTGCGCTGTTTTGTGTTTTTCCAGGCCATGATCTTTTCCTCATCTGCGATGCGTTATTTTCTCACAGGAATGATTTTTTGCGACGTATTTGTTGGTTCGTGCAAAAAGTCTCTAATATTGAAAAATTGTTCAAGGAGGCGGCAAACTTATAATTGCTGGCTACACTCTACATAATCTTCGTGTCATTCCTGCATAACTCCGAGGTTGAATGCTGAAGTAGATTGATTATGTTGAGGAGAATGACGTGGAAGCCTTTCAAATGAGCGTAGTGGCACTGTTTGCCAAGCAATCGCAATCGGTAATCGATATTTCGCGACTTGCCCAATTAACGCTAAGTTGTTTTAAAGATTTAAATGTTGATGGCGTTGTGCAGTTTGCATTTGCTGATGATATTTCCGTTTATCCCAGTGATGTTCCCGAGGTTTATAAGCATTTATTAAACAGTGCGCGTACCGCTGGTTCGCATACTTTTTCTCATGGGCGTTTTTTGGTGTTTAGTTTTACTCATGTGCAATTGTTAATTACCGACGCACCTGTTGACGATGTTGAACGCTATAGTCGTTTGCACGATATTCTTGCATCCTTGGCCTCAATTGCTGAAGCTCGTTTAAAAACGCTTAAAGTGAATACCTTGTTGAAGGAGCAGCAAGCTAATACGCGAATGGTAATGATGTTGTTGGAGATGGCATCCAGAGATAATCGCAATGCAGTTAAAACAATTATGACTGAGTTGTCTACGTCTTTGCGTGAAATGACAACGAGCTTAAATTTAACTTCGGCGCAGGAGCATGCGATGATGGGAATTTCTGAAGGAGCACTTGAATCACTGGAGAGTTTGTGTGAAGCAACTAGCGCAGTGGAAGAACATTTTCGTGGGTTATCTGCGCAATTGGATACTGCTGCAAATTTGTTCCATGTTAGCGAATCCAAAGCAGCTCAGCGCTAGCAAAAAAATTAAACAGTGTTATGTAAAGCAGTGTGCAAAATAACCAATTAAAAAATATCAATAAAATAATTTAAAAAATCCCAGAGGTTTGTTGTTTTGAGTTTGGGGCTCTGAGATTTTTTATTGTTTAAATTTTATATCACCTGGATTTTATATCACATTACCAATTTGCTGCCTGCATAAAACATCATCAATGCTAGAGCGGGGCGCAAATATTTATCGGCCGCATGGTTGGCAAGATGACTGCCGATGTAAATGCCTGGCAACGAGCCTATCAACAAGTTTCCTAACAGACCCCAATCCACATTACCAAAACTAGCATGGCCTAAGCCTGCCACTAAAGTTAAAGGTACTGCGTGTGCAATTTCAGTCCCCACTAATTTTACCGTGGGTAATAGTGGGTACAATAAAAATAAAACCACAGTCCCGAGTGCGCCTGCACCAATCGATGTTAGCGTCACAATAGCGCCTAATATAATACCCGTGATGATGGTTGCAATATCTTGTTGCCGGGAAGACATGCGTGTAATCCACACATCATTACGATGGCTGTAATTCATAATTTGTTGCTTGAATACTATGGCGATGGCGGTAAATAACATGGCCCAGCCAAGAGATTTTTTAATCATTTTATTAACGGTAGCGGTGTCCAATCCGCTGGAGTGTAACAGCCATAAAGTCGCTACCGCTGCAGGCACACTGCCGATGGCGAGGAATAAGGTAATGCGCCAATTAATGTTGCGTTTTTTGTGGTGGACATGGACACCGCCCATTTTGGTAATAGCGGCGTAGAGGAGATCTGTGCCCACTGCGCTAGTGGGTGAAATGCCAAAAGCCAGGAGGATTGGCGTCATGAGTGAGCCGCCGCCTACGCCGGTAAGACCAACAACAAAACCAACAAATAAACCCGCGAGTGCGAAGGGGTATTGAAAATCCATGAACTATTTCCTGAATAAAAGGGTCGGAAGCTTCAACTAACTGTTGATTTCTCGGGGCGCAGGGTAACAGCCTCATCGCGGGTTTAATAGTGACGAAAAGTTTGGTGCATATAGCTAAATTTTTTTGTTGTGAGAACTACACGTCGTTGGTTGTTTTAACCATTCTTTATTCGAGCTAAGAAATTGCCTCCATCTTCGATCCATGTTGTTAGATATGGGTGCATTTAAAGCCAGGCGTGAAGACCAATAAGCCATTCTGTATTGCTTATGCCTCTGTGTTGCTTAGTTTAAAATCGGCGTTGACAGGGCAGGCTACCATTCGCGGCAGTTGCTATGCGTTCAGTTCCAGTGAAATTCACTTTTTGGTAGCCGATATTTAAATCAAATGGATTGCCGCTTAGCGTACTAGAGCCATTAGCGTCCGCTGCCGGATTTGCCTATAAATCGTTAGGAAATGGTAATGAGTTGCGTGATAAAATCGAAGATGCACTCAAGACAAAGCAAGACGATTGAGTAAAGGAGAGGGAATGGTTTGCATAATATTGCGCAGCCTTCGAAAAATAACAGGGGTCAAACGTAGAATTTTCTCGTAAGCTGAATCTAACGCCAAGCACTAAATCCAGCATTAAATCCAAGCATAGGAATCCACTGTAAAAATGGTGCAATACACCGAAATCAACATCACATCCTTTCTCGGGCGTACTGGTAGCGAACTTGTGCCTGAGCCCCTGCATCCAGCGGTGATTCGCTTTTGGAAACAGTTCGAAAGCAATCGTCAGGTACAGCAGTTGCCTACTTTAGCAAGTATTTTGGCGGAGCGAGTTGATTTAAATCTATTTGAATCGCAACTCGCGCGCGCTTTCGCAGCGAGTGAATTTATCGCCAAAACTTGTGCCATTCATCCCGCATTTTTAATTGAATTGGTACAAAGTGGTGTGTTGTTTGAAACTATTGATGAGGATAGTTTTGTGCCGTTGATTGCCGCAGTAAATGTCTGCACGAGCGATGGTGAATTAGAAAAAATCTTGCGGCAATTTCGCAATAAAAATATGCTTCGCATTATTTGGCGCGATCTAAATCGCATCGCCGCAATGCAACAAACCACTGCGGAATTATCGCGTTTTGCTGACGCTGTCATTCACGCGACAGCGGCCTATCATTATCGCGAATTAGAAAAAACCTATGGTACTCCTGTCGGTGAAGATTCAGGTTTAGCACAGCCGTTTATGGTGTTGGGTATGGGTAAGTTGGGCGCGGGTGAATTAAATGTATCGTCCGATATTGATTTGATTTTTACTTATCCTGAAAGTGGAGAGACTCGCCATATTTCGCGCTCGATTAGCAATCAGGAATTTTTTATCAAGCTTGGTCAAAAACTTATTAAAAGCCTTGATACGGTGACTGCAGATGGTTTTGTGTTTCGGATGGATATGCGTTTGCGCCCCTATGGTCAAAGTGGTTCTCTTGCGTTGAGTTTTGCTGGCATGGAAGATTATTATCAAAACCAGGGCCGCGATTGGGAGCGTTATGCCATGATTAAGGCGCGCACTGTGGCGGCGGTTGGTGGCGTTGATGATTATGTAAAACAGGTGCGGGTGCAGTTACGCAAGTTATTACAGCCGTTTACTTATCGACAATACATCGATTTTAGTGCGATTGAATCACTGCGTGAAATGAAAGGTTTAATCGCTCGTCAAGTGCTCCGTAAAGGCATGCATTTGGATGTGAAGTTGGGCGAGGGAGGTATTCGCGAAATCGAATTCGTAGTGCAAGTCTTTCAGTTAATTCGCGGCGGGCGCGATGCACGTTTGCGTAAGCGCCAAGTGATGAAATTATTACCACTTTTGGAGCAGGAAGGTTATTTGCCTGCAGGTTCCGGTTCGACTTTGCTGACCGCGTATGAGTTTTTGCGTAATACGGAACATGCGTTACAGGGTTATCAAGATCGCCAAACGCAGTCGTTACCCACAGATAAGCTTGATCAATTACGTTTGGCTTGGATAATGGGTTTTACTGATTGGGATGCTTTTACGCTAGCGCTTGGCGATCATCGACAACGCGTAAATCAGGAGTTTCGTGCGGTAATCGCTGCACCGGATGCAATTGAAACGCTCGATAATAAAGCCTTGATTGTTTGGCAGAGTATGTGGGAGGCAAGTTCGTCGCTGCAAAAAGTAACGGCTGAAGAGATACAGCATTTGTTGGCAGGGCAACCGCTTGATGATCCCGATGAGCTGCTTAAACTCTTACAGCAACTGCGGGAAAACCGTGCAGTCACGAATATGCAAGCCAGCAGTCGCACTCGTCTGGATGCGTTTATTTCGCGTGTGCTGCTGGCTTTGGCGGTACAGGCGCAAGCTCAAGTTGATAATCTGGCGCAACGTAGTGAAAGCGCGCTATCTATCACGGCTACGTTTAAGCGCATTATTCCACTTGTAGAGTCCATTGCGCGCCGTAGTGCCTATTTAGTGTTGCTGTTAGAAAATCCTACGGCTTTGCAGCAGCTGGTAAAGCTCTGCGCGGCCAGTCCCTGGATCGCCGACCAGCTCTCACGTTACCCGGCATTGCTGGATGAGTTGCTTTCGCCTGCGCGCCTTTATGCGCCGCCGGATAAGGCGGCCCTGCGTGACGAGCTGCGCCGCGAAGTGTTGCGCTTAACCTGGGACGATCTTGAGGGCCATATGGAAACGCTGCGTTATTTCCGCTCTGCGCATGCGTTGCGTGTCGCTGCGAGTGAGGTAAGCGGTACCTTACCGTTAATGAAAGTAAGTGATTATCTCACCTACATTGCCGAAGTAATTCTGGAGCATGTTTTGCAATTGGGCTGGGAATATATGATTGAGCGCCACGGCCGGCCGGCACATGCGGATGGTACTGTCGCTACCGCGCCAGATTTTATTGTCGTTGGCTATGGCAAGCTTGGCGGTATTGAGTTGGGGCATGGTTCGGATTTGGATTTGGTATTTATTCACAATACTGATGCAAACTTACAAACTGATGGGGTGTCTGTAACAACGGCCTCAGGTAAGAGTGCCAATGTTATCGACAACATCACCTTTTACACCCGTTTGGGGCAGCGGATTATCCATATCATTAACACCCAAACAATATCCGGGAAACTCTACGAAGTCGATATGCGTCTACGCCCTTCCGGTAATTCAGGGATGTTGGTGTCATCGCTCGCTGCGTTTGCGCAATACCAACAAAATGAGGCGTGGACCTGGGAGCATCAAGCTCTAGTGCGTGCCCGTGTAGTGGCAGGAAATGATGCGCTGGCCGCTGCGTTTGTCGCGGTGCGCCAGCAAATACTAGAGCGGGAACCTGAGCCTGAAAAATTGCGCAAAGACGTTAGCGAGATGCGGCGCAAAATGCGTGCGCAGCTTGGTAGTGCTACAAAAGCGCGCACCCAACAGCTTGTGTTATTTGATGTGAAACAAGACGTTGGTGGTATCGTGGATATTGAATTTATGGTTCAATACGCGGCCTTGGCTTGGGCTTATAAAGCGCCCAGGATCATCCAGTACACGGATAACATCCGTATACTTGAAGCACTGGAAGAGGCAGGTTTACTCCCCGCTGATTCCGTCGCCCAACTGATCGCCGCTTACAAAGCCTACCGATCCACCGGGCACCGTCTCGCGCTGCAACAACAGGAGGCGGTATTGACTGGCGAGAATCATTTCGTAACCGAACGTGAGCAGGTAACCCGTTTGTGGCAAACCCTCATCGATTATGATGTGCCTCTACTGCAGAACAATGCAGGTTAGCCGTTAAATAAGGCAGCAAAAATTTCGCGCTGTTGCTCGTGGCGACAGCACTAACGATCAATAAATTTTTTAAGGAGTTAACAATGTCATTTGCTGATCGCGATGGCGTAATTTGGCTTGATGGTGAACTGATTCCGTGGCGCGAAGCCAAGGTTCACGTATTAACCCACACATTGCATTATGGTATGGGCGTGTTTGAAGGCGTGCGCGCTTACAACAGTCCTACTATGGGCACCAGTATTTTTCGTATGCAAGAACATACCGATCGTTTGTTCCGTTCCGCTCACATCATGCGCATGAAATTGCCCTTCGATAAAGAACAAATTAACGAAGCGCAAAAAATGGTGGTGCGCGAAAATAAGTTAACTGAAAGTTACTTGCGCCCTATGGCTTTTTACGGATCTGAAGGCATGGGTTTACGTGCGGATAATCTTAAAGCACACGTAATGATTGCGGCTTGGAACTGGCCATCCTATATGTCGCCCGAAGCGCGTGACATAGGCATCAAAGTGCGTGTTTCCAGTTACACTCGTCATCACGTCAATATCTCCATGTGTAAAGCCAAAGCTAACGGCCACTACATCAATTCATTACTCGCGTTACAAGAAGCGTTGGATTGTGGATGTGAAGAAGCCTTGTTGCTTGATGCGGAAGGTTATGTAGCGGAAGGCAGCGGCGAAAACTTTTTTCTGGTGCGCGATGGCATTATTTACACGCCTGAATTGACCTCTTGTTTGGATGGCATTACGCGCAATACCATTTTTCAATTAGCGGCAGATTGTGGTTATACCATCCGCGAAAAACGCCTGACCCGCGATGAAGTTTATGTGGCGGATGAAGCTTTTTTCACTGGCACTGCTGCTGAAGTATTGCCGATTCGTGAACTGGACGGTCGCCAAATCGGTGCCGGCCGTCGCGGTCCAATTACCACGCGTTTGCAGGATCTTTATTTCAAAGCTGTGCGTGGTGAATTAGCGGGTCACACTCATTGGTTAGCTCCCGTAGCGGCCAAATAAAGTGTTTGTAAATAAAACGCGTAAATAAGCTGCTTGTACATAAGGGAGTCATTCGACTCCCTTGCTATTTTCTCACTGTTTTTTTAGATGTATATGCCTGCGATGGAATTTCCGGCCGAACTTGAAAGCATCAACAAAATTTTAATTGTCGGTCCTGCCTGGATTGGCGACATGATGATGGCGCAGTCGTTATTTAAATTACTGAAAATTCGTAATCCACAGGTGCAGATTGATGTGCTCGCTTCAGGTTGGACGCGTCTGTTGCTTGCCTGTATGCCAGAAATCAATCATGTGATTGATATGCCGCTCGGTCATGGTGCCTTAGGTTTGCAAGAGCGCTATCGCTTAGGCAAATCGTTGCGCGATAAGGGCTATGAGCAAGTGATTTTATTGCCTAATTCTTTGAAGTCTGCGCTGATTCCATTTTTTGCAAAAATTCCACTGCGCACTGGTTGGCGTGGTGAAATGCGATATGGTTTATTAAACGATTTGCGTGTGTTGAATAAAAAAAAATATCCATTAATGGTACAGCGATATATGGCGTTGGCATTTCCATCTGATGCTGAGTTGCCTGTGCAATTTCCATATCCAGAATTAATTCTGACAAACGAAAGCCGCGCACAATTATTAACAAAGTTTGCGTTGCATTTACAGCGCCCCTTATTGATACTTTGCCCGGGTGCAGAGTACGGCCCTTCTAAGCGCTGGCCAGAAAATTATTACGCTGAAGTTGCTGAAAAAAAGATTCGCGATGGTTGGCAGGTGTGGTTGCTAGGCTCGACAAAAGATCATGCCGTGGTGGAAGCCATTCTTGAACACTTGCCAGAAGACGTGCGTAATTATTCACACAATCTTGCCGGTATTACACATCTTGGCGAAGCCATAGAGCTTATGTCGTGTGCGGATGTTGTTATTAGTAATGATTCTGGCTTAATGCACATTGCTGCTGCATTGCAAAAATCTTTAGTGGTAGTTTATGGCTCAACATCACCAGATTTTACACCGCCGTTGGCTGAGCACGTAAAAATTGTGAACAACAAAGTTGAATGCTCGCCTTGCTTTGAGCGTGAATGTCCAAAGTCGCATCATAAATGTTTGCAAGAATTGATGCCCATACAAGTGTTAAATGCTTTGGCAGAATTGTTACCTGCTGCTATTTCGGTAAATGAAAATTGAAATTTGCGTTCGCTATTTTCCGTTATTTTCCCTTTGGCGGTTTGCAGCGCGATATGTTGGCAATGGCACAGGAGGCGCGTGAGCGTGATCATCAAGTCACTATTTTTTGTGGCACTTGGGACGGTGGAAAACCTACGGGTATTGATGTTGTCGAGGTTAATGTTCAGCGTTGGTTTGGCGGCAGTGTAAACAATGGTAACGTAAAAAGTTTTGTGCGCGGGTTTGAGAAAATTTTTCAGCGCAATAATTTTGATCTGCTGATTGGCTTCAATAAAATGCCGGGATTAGATGTTTACTTTGCTGGCGATTCTTGTTTTGCACAAAAAGCTTATGAAGAGCGAAATTGGCTGTATCGTTTAACATCACGATCACGTTTATATTTGAACTACGAAAAAGCAGTTTTTGGTGATCCTAGCAAAACACAGATATTATCCATAGCGAACACTGAGGCTAAGCATTTTGCGCGCTACTATGCGACAGCGCCAGAACGTTTCCATGCGCTGCCACCGGGGATTTCCCGGACACAGTTTCAGTGTCATGAACCGCAACTAGCGCGTGAAAAAATTCGCACTGAATTAGGTGTTGATGCCGAGACAAAAATTATACTGTGCGTAGGGTCGGGTTTCAAAACCAAGGGGCTGGATCGCAGTATCGCTGCTTTTGCAATGCTGCAATCTGAGTCGAAAAGCCAGCTCGACAATAAAGTATTGCAGTTGAAAAAATATTTACTGATTGTTGTGGGCGAAGATAATGCGCGGCGCTATCTTGCACAAGCGCAGCAATTAGGTGCTGGCAAGCAGGTTGTGTTTCTGGGCGGGCGCAGTGATGTTGCCAATCTTTTGCAAGCAGCGGATGTGCTGTTACATCCTGCCTATCGCGAATTGGCAGGTAACGTTATTCTTGAAGCTATGCTTGCAGGTAAGCCTGTAGTGGCAACTGATGTGTGTGGTTTTGCGCATTATGTCGCCGAGCATAATATGGGTGTGGTAATTGCTGCGCCCTATGACCTTAAACAACTTGTTACAGCTTTGCACAAACTGTTACAGATTAATGCTTCCCTTTGGCAAGATCGCGCGCAACAATTCGCACGCACAACGGATGTATTTTCGCGACAAACTCGAGCCCTTGATGCATTAAAAAATATAATGCTACAGAAACAAAAGTCCGCGGGGGATGGGACGGCAGCAGAATGGAAAGCTGAATCAAATCAACAGATTGTTATCTTACGCGACGAATTAATAGCACATTGGGGGCAACAGAATGTGTTGAGTTTGGTGCAAAAATTATCGGGCCCGGTGGCGCGTGAATTTGCAGACCGGCAAACTCTTCGTTTCGAATTGGCAGGAAAAGCGTATTATCGCAAGCTACATCGCGGTGTAGGTTGGAGTGAAATATTTAAAAATTTAGTGCAATTGCGTTTGCCCATATTAGGTGCAAGAAATGAATGGCTGGCATTAAATAAATTGCATGCCATGGGGATTCCTAGTCTTGAACCTGTGGCTTATGGCGAGCAGAAAAAAAATCCTGCTAAAAAAATAAGTTTTATCGTTACGCGCGAGTTGGCTGGCGCCGTACAGCTGGATCATTATTTTCAACAGCACAGTATAAGTTTTAAAGAAAAAACTCTTCTGTTGCGTAAAGTGGCGGAGATCGCGCGCGCTTTGCATGAAGCTGGAATTAATCATCGCGATTTTTACTTGTGTCACTTTATGCTGGATCTGGAATCGGTTGTGCAATGGCGAGCAGGTGGCATTGAGCCAAAAATGTATCTGGTGGATTTGCATCGTGCCCAATTGCGCCCTCAAGTTCCGGTGCGATGGTTAATAAAAGATTTAAGTGGTTTATATTTTTCATCGCTGGAATTAGGTTTTACACCTAGGGATTATTTTCGATTTATGCGTAAGTATTGGCAGCTGCCTTTGCGCGCATTGTTTATCACCGACACGCCAATGCTTAACGCAATCGCGTTACGCGCGGTAAAAACCTATAAGCGCGATTTTGGGGTAATACCTTTGCTGCCTGTTGCAGCGAAATAATTTTTAAGGAAATTTGAATGGTGGTTGATTTTTTAAAAGCAGAAGTTCGCGAACAGGAAATGCTGTTGTGGATGTCAGTGGATTTGCTAGTTGCAAGCCTTACTGGAATGTTTTTTTCGCGTTGCAAAAATACCTGTAGAGAAATCGTATGAGTCGATTGAATAATAGCGCTCATGCGACAAATGAAATGCAATCATCGTTTAAAATTTATTGGCGATTACTTGCTTATGTAAAGCCTTATTTGGGCATATTTGTATTGTGCATTATTGGCTTTGGGCTCTATGCTTTTGCTACGACACAATTTGTTCGGATATTAGAAAATTTGTTAAAAGTTATAGAACATAATAACCCTCAGGATAGAATTGCTATTCCTCTGCAAGTTATTGGTTACACAATTCTACGCAGTGCAGGTGCTTTTGTTGGCACCTATTTTCTCGCTAAGGTTTCATTTGGAATTATTCATCGTTTGCGTGTGCAGGTGTTTAATCACATGACGTGCTTACCTAGTCGAGTTTTTGATGAGCGCAATTCCAATCACCTTATGTCTATTATCACTTACAATATTAATGGTGTAACCGCTGCTGCAACCGATGCAATTCGTATCTTGTTGCGTGAAGGTGCTACTGTAATCGGTTTGTTTGTGATGTTATTAATTTTAAATTGGAAACTTACCATGGTGTTTGTGATTATTTCACCCATGATTGGTTTGTTAGTAACGAGTGTTGCAAAGCGTTTGCGTCGTTTGAGTAACAGTGTGCAAACTTCTATCGGGGATATTACCCAGGTTACGAGTGAAATGATTAACGGTGTGCGCGTTATGCGTACGTTTGGTGGTGAAGAATACGAAAGAAGTCGGTTTGAAATGGTGAGTCAAAACAATTATTTTAAAAACATGAAAATTGTAATGACTTCGGCAGCAAATTCACCTTTGATTCAATTGTTAGTTGCAGTCGCTATGGCCGCACTTATTTATGTGGCCTTGGCTTATGGGGATCTGAAAGACTCTGCAACTTTCGTCGCCTATATGACAGCGGTCGGCGCTATTTTACAGCCCATGCGACGCTTGGGTGAGGTTGCACCTATGATTCTAAAAGGCGTTGCCGCCGCGGACAGTGTATTTCAATTGTTGGATGAGCCGACAGAAATAGATGATGGTCAATATCAGGTTATTCGTGCAACGGGTGCAGTAAGTTTTGAGCAAGTAAGCTTTGCTTATGCTGAGCAACAAGTGCCTGCTTTGGATCACATTAATCTAGATGTTGCGCCAGGAGAGGTAGTGGCATTAGTGGGGCGTTCAGGAAGTGGCAAATCAACATTTGTAAATTTGTTGCCACGTTTTTACGAAATCACGCAAGGCACAATAAAACTCGATGGCATTGCAATCAATGATTACACGCTGGCTAATTTGCGCAGACAATTGGCATTTGTTAATCAACAAGTCACGTTATTCGATGGCTCGGTGGCGGATAATATTGCCTACGGTTGTACGGACAAAGTTACACCTGAGCAAATTAAGCACGCAGCAGATTTAGCTTATGCCTCAGAATTTATCGAAAAATTACCGCAAGGTTTTAATACTCAAATTGGTGAAAGTGGTGCGCGCTTGTCTGGCGGCCAACGTCAACGTTTGGCGATTGCGCGAGCGATTTTAAAAAATGCACCCATATTAATTATGGATGAAGCAACCTCTGCTTTGGATAATGAGTCTGAGCGTTACATCCAAGCGGCGATGGATGAGGTTATGAAAGGCCGCACTACGTTTGTCATTGCGCACCGTCTTTCAACCATAGAGCATGCAGATCGCATTTTGGTGCTGGATGCTGGGAAAATTGTCGAGCAGGGCACACATCATTCCTTGTTGGCACAGAATGGTCTTTATGCAAAACTACACTCTACAGAATTTAGTGAAAATAATGTTTCAATTTAGAATGCAATTATTAATTATCAAACTTTAAGGGATTACTTATGCTGTTAACAGTACCGCAGTTCGAATTGGCAACAGTGTGCGTGATTGGCGATTTAATGCTTGACCGCTATTGGCAAGGGTCTAGTAACCGAATCTCGCCAGAGGCACCCGTGCCAGTGGTTAAGGTTACGCAAAAAGAAGATCGCCCTGGCGGTGCGGGAAATGTCGCCTTAAACAT
Organism: Gammaproteobacteria bacterium; assembly: GCA_025362015.1. GTDB lineage: Bacteria > Pseudomonadota > Gammaproteobacteria > Pseudomonadales > Cellvibrionaceae > Cellvibrio. Next base: position 12,059 of record JANYIO010000026.1, read on the forward strand.
TGCGGCTTTGGGCGCGTCGGCAACATTGTCCGGAACTATCGGCAATGATGAGGCAGGGCAAATTTTGCAAGAATGTATGCGTGCAGCGGGAATAAAAACCCAATTGCAAATCGCTGAACATAAACCAACTATTACCAAGTTGCGCGTGTTGAGCCGCCATCAACAACTCTTGCGAATGGACTTTGAAGAGCGATTCTGTCCCGCGGACAGTGTTGAAATTATGGCTAAAGCTCCGGATATTATTCGTGCAGCAAAGATTTTAATTCTGTCCGATTATGCCAAAGGAACCTTGAGTGACTGTCAGGCATTAATTGCCTTGGCGAAGGAAATTGGCGTGCCAGTATTGGTTGACCCTAAGGGTGACGATTACACGCATTACCGTGGAGCCAACTTATTAACCCCCAATATTACTGAGTTTGAAGCCGTAGTCGGTCGCTGCCATAGCGAGCAGGAATTGGTCAGCAAAGGTATGGCGTTAATTGAGTCGCTCGCGCTAGGGGCATTATTAATTACTCGTGGCGAGATGGGGATGACTTTATTGCGCCCCAACTTACCTGAAATTCATCTCCCTGCGCGCGCGCGCGAAGTGTATGACGTCACTGGTGCGGGTGATACTGTAATTGCGGTGTTAGCTGTCGCGTTAGCTGCTGGCCAAACCTTACCTGAGGCTGTTGCGTTAGCGAATCTGGCGGCAGGAATTGTGGTCGGTAAGCTTGGCGCTGCAACTGTGAGTGCATTTGAGTTACTTGATGCTGTTCAGCTCGAAAAAGGCTCAGAGCGAGGTATAGTTACCGAAGAATATTTATTGATGGCTGTTGAGTCGGCGCGTGCAAGTGGCGAACGAATTGTTTTTACTAACGGTTGCTTTGATATTTTACATGCTGGTCATGTTGGCTATTTAGAAGAGGCTCGTAAACAAGGTGATAGGCTGATCGTTGCGTTAAATAGTGATTCATCAGTCCGTCGTTTAAAAGGCCCAAATCGTCCTATCAACCTGATAGATCGACGCATGGCAGTACTTGCTGGTCTCGAGTCGGTTGATTGGGTGGTAAGTTTCAATGATGATACCCCCGAACGTTTATTGCGCCTTGTTAAGCCTGATATTTTGGTTAAAGGCGGTGACTATAGTGAAGATCAAGTGGTGGGTGGTGATATTGTTAAAGCTGGTGGTGGCAGTGTGAAGGTATTACAGTTTTTTGATGACTGCTCGACTACTTCGATCGTGAATCGTATTCGCCAGCAGTAGTGATAAATATCAAACATCGAAAAAAGGCCTAATTGAATTAGGCCTTTTTTTTGCGTGATGAAATTAAGGTATCCTCGGCGCGAGTTGTTTATTTGGGCGGAAACTGGGCAATCAAATTTTTCAACACGGCATTCAATTGGCGTTCGTTGCGCACCAAAAAATGGCTCATAGGCATTGCTTCAGCGGTGCCGCGCCAGATTGCTTGATGGGTTGTCGTCGCGGTAATATCGATAATGATTAGGCCTTCTTGTGAATTGTTGCTTCCCAATAATTTACTGGTGCCTAAACCGATTGAGCCATGATTGCCAATAGGTAAACCCAGCGATAGCCCAAATCTAGGTGATGAAGCAATGCTTTGTTGGGTAATAATATTCATATCCACTACAAGGTCAGCTGCCTCGCTCACTAATTGAAAACCTTGTTGCGTGAGGGATTGCTCGATCGCATTTTTGATCGCGCTGTTATTAGTGTTAGGTATTTCAGAGGCAAAATTATGCCAGGCAAATGTTTTAAAAACTTTAAAGTCAGTATCAGGTTTAAAGTCCTGGCTGATTTTATTGCTTGTTGCGCAGCCGCTTACAAGAATTAACGCGCAGCAAGCTGATAATAGTGTTTGAATGTTTAATTTTATGCCAGCAGCTCGTTTGTGCGAACTCGCAGTTCCCGTGGTACAGCATCCTTCAGTGTTATTTTCCCGGGCATTTCCGCGTTTAAAAATATTTTTCATGAATAGTTGCATAGTGGCTACCTTTCTGTGGCTATCTAGCTGGTTGTGACTATTTCGTTAAAAATAAAACACCTGCGTCTTGCGATTACATTGGCGGTGTCAACAAACTCTAACAGAATAGCTTGAGCAATTGCTGTTTATTGCATCTGCGATTAGTATGACGTCAGTTTTTTTTATTAGTTTAGCTGTAATTGTTAATTTCAAGTTGTTCATTTTAGCCGTTACATTTTAGTCGTTACATTTAAGTTGCTAATAGGAAGGTAAGATGGAAAATTTTTTGCAGGTTGTGCTCTTGGGTATTATTGAAGGTATCACAGAATTTTTACCCATTTCTAGTACTGGTCATCTACTTATTGCTGAAAAACTAGGTTTAGGTAGCCGCTCAGATGTATTTAATATCGTGATTCAAGCAGGTGCTATTTTGGCGGTAACGGTTATTTATTGGCAGCGCATTTGGCAGTTGTTGGTTAATATTCGCCAACCAGAAAACAAAGATTATGCTTTGAAATTGAGCGTAGCTTTTATTATTACGGCGATATTGGGAGCGATAATTTCCAAGTTAGGATTTAAATTGCCAAAAGAAGTTACGCCGATTGCATGGGCACTTATTATTGGCGGATTCTGGATAATAGTGGCTGAATGGTTGGCTGCTAAAAAATTAGATACCGTGCTTATTACTTGGCCGGTCGCTATTATTGTCGGCGTTGCGCAAATTGTGGCGGCCATTTTCCCTGGCACTTCGCGTTCTGGCGCCACTATTTTTGCGGCTATGTTAAGCGGCACCAGCAATCGTGCAGCAGCTACGGAGTTTGCTTTTTTGGTCGGGATTCCTACGATGTATGCAGCAAGCGCAAAGGAATTATATGGTGCTTATAAGGCCAGCGGTTTGGGTATTCATGAAAATTGGACAGATTTAGGTGTTGGATTTGTTGTATCGACTATTACCGCTTTCGTCGCCGTAAAATGGTTGTTGCGTTATATTCAAACCCATAAATTCACATGGTTTGCCATCTACCGTATTGTAATTGGTGTTGCCTTGTTACTGCTATTGCCAAGCGGTGCGTAATTTCAGATATGGACACGAGTGCTGTCAAACAAATTTCACAATACTCGTGTCTTTCTCGCGGCTTTTCCCTGCTTTAAGTAAAGCGTTTAGATATTCATTCCATAATAATTCTTGCTTGCTGCAAATATCGTAAAGATAACTCCAGGTATAAATGCCAGAGTCATGCCCATCATCAAAGAAAATCTTAAGTGCGTAATTACCAGCCCGTTCGATTTTTTGAATGCGTATTGCTTTTTTCTCAATTTGTAATACTGCTTGATTTGGGCCGTGGCCCATTACTTCTGCGCTGGGGGAATGTACGCGCAAAAATTCTGCCGTTAGTGAAAATTGTGCAGCGCCAAAATGCAATTCCAGGTGTTGCGATTGTTTGTGTAGTTGTATTTTGCTGGGAATTTTGTGCATGTGTTTCTCGGTAGAAAATGGTAGCAATAATTAATCACGAGTGAATTATTTTCCACTTTTGGCGCGCTTCATTACCAATGGGCTGTATTGATTGGCGACGAGGATTGAGCGTGCTGATGCTAATTTTTGTTGTGAATCGAACGGCCCGACCATGACCCTATGCCAAATTTCACCTTTGTGAATTTCAACGGTTTCAATGTGTGCATCGAGGTTCAATAAAATTAATTCAGCGCGATATTTATCAGCTTCAGGTCGATTAGGAAAAGAGCCAACCTGAAGAATAAATTCGGTATTGGGAGCAATTTGCTCTGGCGTTTTGTCACCTTCGGACATCTTTTCAGTTGCTGGCACAATGACTTCACTTTCTTGTAATAGTTTATAGAAGTCAAAACGTGGTTTAGGTGTTTTTGAATCGGTATTTGCGGAGGGTTTTGTTGTTTCCGGTGTTGCCGGAGGTTTAGTTTGCGCGTTGTTCCAAAATACCAGTGCCATAGCAAACGCACCGAGAATCGCACCGATAATAAACCACAGCCAAGCTGGTGCGGGGCTTTTGGCAGCAGTGCTGCGGCGTTTGTTGGGGGCACTTTTTTTGGCAAAATCTCGGCTCATAGTTTCCTTTGGATCAAACAAAAAACGGTAAAAATAAATTGAATGCGATTGTAATAGCAAACGTTGCTAGTTGCGAGCTGTGGTGCGTTAACCCATTTCCAGGGGATCAACATCCACTGCCCAGCGTACACGTTTGCTGAGCGCGTGGTTTTCTAATTTTGCTACAAGTTGAGTGAGCAGTTGTTGCAAGGATTTACGTTGTGCACTATTGAATTGCAAATGAAAGCGAAAGCGATCACCACGCTTTTCGATCATCGCGGGCAGTGGTCCCAGATAATGCAATTGCGGACTGGAGGCTAATAATGTTTGCGCTTCCTGACGTGCCAGCTTGAGAAAATCCAGTGCATTTTCGGGCCGTTTACTTTCTGCGCGCAGCAGTGCTAGGTAACGATAGGGTGGCAATTGTGTGATGTGGCGCTCTTGTAAAATCAAATCAGTAAATGCGTGATAGCCCTTATAAACAAGCGTTTGCACCAACGGGTGATCGCAGTGCAGGCTTTGCAAAATGACACGTCCGGGTTTCTCGGCTCGCCCGGCTCGCCCGGCAACTTGCAGTAAAAGTTGCCCCATACGTTCAGGGCCGCGAAAATCAGTGCTGAACAGGCCAGCATCGGCATCAATAATGACGACCAATGTTACATCCGCAAAGTGATGGCCTTTGGCGAGCATTTGTGTGCCCACCAGAATACAGGCTTCGCCTTGATGTACTTCGTCGAGAATTTTATTCATCGCATTTTTGTTGCGTGTGGAGTCCCGGTCAACGCGGATGATGCGTGTCTGTGGAAACCATTCCGCAAGTGCGATCTCGCTGCGTTCAGTACCTTGGCCAAGCGGTTGCAGACGGCTACTTTTACAATGCGGACAATGGCGTGGTAAGGCGCGTTGATGGCCGCAATGATGGCAGTGTAGGTGTCGTGGCGTTTGATGCACTGTCATGCGTAGATCACAGTGCGCGCAACTGGCTAGCCAGCCGCAATCCTGACATTCCAGTGTGGGTGCATAACCGCGACGATTGAGAAACACCAGTACCTGGTTGCCTGCGGCTATTTCGCTGGCGATGGCGGCCGTGGTTTCGCCCGCGAAGCCTTCGACCAAAGTTTTTCCACGGATATCCAACAGTTGAATATCGGGCGGCTTGGCATTGCCTGCACGGGAAGTAAGGCTTAAGTGTTGGTAGCGCCCCTGTTGGGCATTGTTGAGCGTTTCGAGTGACGCTGTTGCGGTGCCAAGCAACAGAGGGATTTGTAAACGATTAGCGCGCAACACCGCTAAATCGCGAGCAGAGTAACGAAAACCATCTTGCTGCTTAAACGAACCGTCGTGCTCTTCGTCGATAATAATAATGCCAAGTTTAGGCATAGGCGTGAAGATCGCAGAGCGTGTACCAATCAGAATACGCGCCTTACCGGATTTGGCGTGCAACCACGCATCCAGTCGTTCGCGGTCATTCAATCCAGAGTGCATTGCGACGATCAGTACTGCAAAACGTTCTTGAAAGCGTGCGATAGTTTGCGGCGTAAGTCCAATTTCCGGCACTAATACTAATGCTTGTTGGCCTTGTGCCAATACCTTGGCAATAGCTTGCAGATAAATTTCTGTTTTACCGCTGCCGGTTGCACCGTCCAGCAAGCTGACTTGAAATTGATTAAGATTAATTTGCGCAAAGGCAATAGCTTGTTGCTTACTTAGGGTCAGGTGTTGTTGACGTAAGATCGCAGTTGTTGATTCAGTTGATGCGCTTGATTCCGTTTTGGCCGTTTCAATCAAACCCTTATCAGTGAGTGTTTTGATAATGTTTCTGGGAATTCCCAGTGCAGTAATATCGCTGCGGCTGAGTTGATTGTGTTCTTGCAATACGGTTAATAGGTGCGCTTGTTTCGGCGAGCGTTTGAGAGCTCCGAGGGGTAGGCCTTTACCTTCAGTGGTTAGTTGCCAGCAAGCTTCGCTACGTAATTCGGCGAGTTCTCCCTGACGCAAAAGTGTGGGGAGCGCGGTTGACAGTGCTTCGCCCTCCGGGCATTGGTAATAATCTGCTGCCCAGAGGCATAACTCTAATAGTTCACCGCTGATGGCGGGGTTAGTGTCGATGATTGCTAAGACGGGGCGCAGCTTAGCTAAGTCTTGTGTGGTGCTGGTTTTAATATCGAGTAACACACCGATTAGTTCTTGATGACCAAAAGGCACGCGTATTAATACCCCGGGCATAAGTTGTCGCACCTCAGCGTCGCTCATAATTTGTGGTGGCAAATAATCAAAGCGCCGCCGCAAAGGCGTGGGAAGTGCTAATTGCAGAATTAAGGGCATAGAGTTCGAGGTGGAGTTTAGGTTGTAAGCACTAAAAATAGGGCGGCTAGGATAACCTATATCAAGGTTATCTATCAGGCTTTTGCAGCGACTCCTCATTTGTGGCTGGATGTTTTTTGTGCTTGCATTCAAAAAGTTTTCTGGTAGCATCCCCGCCTCTTAAATTAACTGTTATGCGGTGCTCGGCATTTGTTCGGGTGGCGGCATACATCACACAAGGCAATCATCATGAAACCAGAAATTCATCCTAATTACTCACCAATGGCTGTTACTTGCAGCTGTGGTAATAGCTTCACTACTGCTTCTACTTTAGGTAGAGCTTTCCATGTAGACGTGTGCAGCGAGTGTCACCCCTTCTACACCGGTAAGCAAAAAATGGTAGACACCGGTGGCCGTATTGATCGCTTCACTAAACGTTTTGGCAGCCGTATTGGCGCTAAAAAAGAAGCGGTTTAATCGCTTGATGTTGAGCTCAGTTGCCGCTTTTGCGCTGAGTCAAACACCACTGCTGCAAAAATTAAAAACGCCGAATGTGAAAACATTTGGCGTTTTGCTTTTTGGGGTCAGCTGTGTTTTATTTTCATGCGTTTTGCAGGCGGAGTGTGCGGCCACAATCGCTGAAACGGCGCAGCTTGAGCGTGTTTATGATGGCGATACAATTAAGCTGATGGATGGTCGACATGTACGCGTGCTAGGTATTAATGCCCCGGAAGTCGATCATGGTAACGAGCGCACCGGTCAACCCTTAGGCGAAGAAGCTAGAGCGGCTACAGTGGCATTTTTTAAACGTAATAAAATGGTAAAATTAAGTTATGACAGTTTGCGCGTTGACCATTATGGACGCAGTCTGGCCCACGTTTATGATGCACAAGGAAATAGTCTAGCGGCCTCTTTGTTGCGCATGGGCTTGGGTTTTCAAATCTCGGTGCCGCCAAATATAAGCTCTGCAGAATGTTTGCGAAATGCTGAAGTGGCGGCTAGGCGACAACATCTAGGTGTTTGGAGTAACCCTTATTGGCGACCAAAGCAAGCATCGGAATTAACCTTAACGGACGGCGGGTTTAAGCTTGTACAAGGTAAGGTGCTGAGGGTGCATCAAGCTAAAACGGTGTGGTTGGAATTGGATGGGCCACTGGCCATTAATATTTCGCCAACACAGGGAAGTTATTTTATGACGCAGGATTGGCAGCGCTTGAAGGGAAAGCAAGTAGAAATCCGTGGATGGATAACCAACCGCAGAGAAACTACTAATCTACATAGAGGTGAGGCCAAGTCCACTCGTGCGTTTAAATCCTTAATTGTGCATGCCCTGGCAGAGGATGTGCTTGTTTTGAAAGACTAGATTAAGGGTCTGATCTGCTTAATGTACATCTCCTATGTTTTTAGAAAACTCCTTCTGGTAGTGATTCTTCTGTAGCGGACGTGTCAGATATTCCTACTGGCCCACCGCTAATGGCCGCTGATTCAGTGGGGAAAATCTCAAAAATAGCGCCAGTTTCGCCAGGTTGCGCTAGTTTGCCGGTTTCAGGGTTGATGCGTACGGTAACTATCCCATCAGGCTGGCGGGGAATTTGCTCTGGCATGCCTTCCAGTGCTGTGCGCATAAAATCTATCCAAATAGGTAGTGCAGCGGTCGAGCCAAATTCATGCCTACCCAAGAGTGTATTTTTATCGATTCCGACCCAAACAGAGGCCACAATACTTGGATTGTAGCCGGTAAACCATGTGTCGCGCGGGCCCGTGGTAGTGCCGGTTTTGCCGGCAATATCGCTGCGACCTAGCTTTTTGGCAAGCACGCCAGTCCCTTTGTTGATAACGTCTTTAAGCATGGAATCCATAATATAAGCGACACGGGCATCGATAATTCTTGGCGCATATTTCCCTTCATCTGCTGGCTTATCAACGGGCTCGCCAGGTATCGAATCTGTTTTATTATTGGCGGGTTCTATTGCTTTGTCGGGACAGGTTTTACATACTTTTCGTGGGTTTGCCTGATAAACAATTTCGCCCTTGCCATTTTCAATGCGGCTAATTAAGTAGGGATCGATTTTGAAGCCGCCGTTGGCAAATGCAGCATAAGCAGTTGCCATTTGTAGTGGGGTTAATTCATGAGTTCCTAATGCTAACGATAGGTTTGGTTGAAAGTCTTTTGTGTTGAAGCCAAATCGCCCCAAGCTATCTATGGCTGTTTGAACGCCAATGCTTTTCATGACGCGGATAGAAACCAGGTTTTTTGACTTGTAAAGTGCTTTACGTAAGCTGGTTGGCCCATCAAATTCACCTTCATCATTTGCTGGGCGCCAAGGCTCACCAGTGTATTCATTGTAAATTACGATCGGTGCATCGTTAATTATGGTGGCTGGAGTAAAGCCGTGTTCGATGGCGCAAGTGTAATATAGTGGTTTAAAGCTAGATCCAGGTTGGCGTGCGCCTTGGGTAGCGTGATTGAAATTGCTTTTTTGAAAGTCAAAGCCGCCCACAATTGATCTGATGGCACCATCCATGGGGTCAATAGCTGCAAGCGTGCCTTCTGCTTCAGGAACTTGTGAAAGTCGCCATTGGCGGTCTTTATCCTTGATGATTCGCACAACATCGCCATGATGCAAAAATGCAGCGGCGCTTTTAGGTGCTGGGCCACGACTATCTTCCGTGAGGTAGGGTTGCTTATCTGATAAACCTTGTTCCCAAGTTAATTCAATTTTATCCCCGTTAGTGCGTAGCACTGTTGCAGTTTTGTCGGTAGTAGCGAGCACGGCCACTGCTTCCAATCCACCCAGTGAAGGTATAGCTTGCAGTTCATCTAGCCAGTCTTCAAATTCTGGATCATTCGATGGCGCTAAACGGTGCTCTGGGCCGCGATAGCCATGGCGCTCATCATAACTGATCAAACCGTTCACGATGGCTACTTGAGCGGTTGCTTGCATTGCGCTATCGACTGTGGTGTAGATTTTGTAACCATCGGTATAAGCGCTTTCGCCAAAACGATCGATCGCTTCTTTGCGGGCCATTTCAGCGATGAATGGCGCTTGCACATCCAAAGTAGTGCCGTGATTAGTTGCCGTATTCGGTTCGTTGATAGCGGTTTGATAGGTTGATTTGTCGATGTATTTAAGCTCTAGCATGCGTCCTAAAATCCAATTGCGGCGAATAAGCGCGCGTTTGGGGTTGGCAAGGGGGTTGTAGGCCGACGGAGCTTTAAGTACGCCGACAATCATTGCATCCTGCGCCAAGGATAAATCTTGAATGTCTTTTCCATAATAAATCTGAGCGGCGGCTTGTAATCCGTAAGCGCGGCTGCCAAAGAACATTTTGTTGTTGAACAGCTCTAGAATTTCTTCTTTTGTAAATTCTTGCTCAATTTGTAGTGAGAGTAATATTTCATTGAATTTACGTGAGAAAACTTGCTTGCGAGTGAGGAAAAAATCCCGTGCAAGCTGCATTGTGAGTGTACTGCCCCCCGACTGGATTCCTCCAGATTGCAATATTTGTGAACCTGCACGCACCAGCCCGCGGAAAGAAACGCCATGATGCTCAAAAAATTCAGCATCCTCAGCGGAAAGTAGTGCTTTGAGGTAAAGCGGCGGAATTTGGCTATACTTCAATGGAGTGCGACGTTGTTCACCAAACTCACCTATAAGCTTCGCATCGCTTGAATAAACTCGCAGTGGCGTCTGTAATTTAACTTGTCTAAGGCTGTCGACCGGTGGTAGTTTCGGGCTTAAATATAGGTAAAGTCCGGCAAGTGTCACCGCGGTAACGCTTATTCCTGACAGTAACAACCAAAAAATAAAATTAAAGATGGATTTTTTATTAAACATTTTTTCTAAGGGAATTAATAGGTTAGCGAATTTATAGCGATTAGCCGGCATTATACGAGCTTTTTCCCTATTTACATATTCATCTGGTTGTTGCACCTTTAAGTTAAAGTGCTATAACATAAACAACGTCTAAGTTACGGATATAGATAGAAAAATGGGTATTTTAAGTTTCCTAGATAAAAAGGCGAGACCAGTGATTGGGTTGGATATCAGCTCAACTTCGGTAAAACTATTAGAGCTAAGTCGCCATGGTGATCGTTACCGTGTCGAAACTTACTCGGTTAAGCCTCTACCACCTAATGCGGTGGTCGAAAAAAACATCAATGATCAAGAGGCTGTTGCTGAAGTCATTCGATCTATGGTTAAACAATCGAAAACTCGGCTTAAGTATGCTGCCGTTGCGGTAGCCGGCTCTGCGGTTATCACCAAGATGATTGATTTGCCAGCGGGTTTGAGTGACGAGGCTATGGAGACGCAAATCTCTCTCGAAGCTGATCAATACATACCTTTCCCGCTGGAAGAGGTGGCAATAGACTTCGAGGTGCAGGGAATTTCCCCGCGTAACCCAGAGCAGGTTGAAGTGTTGCTAGCTGCTTGTCGGCGTGAGAATGTTGAAATGCGCGCAGGAGTTTTGCAGCTTGCGGATTTGATTCCTGAAAAAGTTGATATTGAAGCCTATAGCATGGAGCGTGCCTTTGAATTAATTTCGGAACAGCTTGAAGATCAAGATGGGCAAGTCGTTGCGATTATTGATATAGGCGCAACTATGACTACGTTGAGCGTTTTGGTAGATGGAAAAACAGTTTATACCCGTGAGCAGTTATTTGGCGGTAAGCAGCTAACAGAAGAAATTCAGCGCCGATATGGTTTGTCACGCGAAGAAGCTGGTCTTGCAAAAAAACAAGGCGGCTTACCTGATGACTATGAGTCAGAAGTTTTATCTCCTTTCAAAGAAGCGGTGGTGCAGCAAGTTACGCGATCGCTGCAGTTTTTCTTTTCTGCGAGTCAATACAATGATGTGGATTACATTATTCTCGCCGGTGGCGTTGCTTCGCTGGAAGGCTTGGTTGGTTTAATTGAAGAAAAGCTAGGCACACAAACGGTAGTAGCAAATCCCTTTGCACGCATGTCAGTCTCTTCTCGAGTAAATGCTGTGTCTCTGGCAAATGATGCGCCGTCTCTGATGATTGTGACTGGCCTCGCGATGAGGAGTTTCGACTAATGGCAAAGATTAACTTATTGCCGTGGCGTGAAGCCTATCGCAAAGAGAAAAAAGAACAGTTCTTAGTGGTTTTGGGTGGCATTTTGGTGCTGTCTGCATTGGTGTCTTACTTGTGGATTGTGAGCGTTGAATCGGCTATTGAAAATCAAGATGCAAGAAATCACATATTGGACACTGAAATTGCGAAATTGGAAAAACAAGTTCAAGAGATTAGTGAATTAAAGAAAAAGCGCGATGATTTATTAACGCGGATAAAAATCATTACAGATCTTGAGGGGACTCGGCCGCTAATCGTACGTTATTTCGATGATTTTGCGCACGCTATTCCCGATGGCCTGTATATAACTTCGCTTTCTCGTGTGGGAGATGTAGTGAGCATAGAAGGCATTGCTGAATCCTATAATCGCGTTGCAAGTCTTATG
>JANYIO010000084.1 GCA_025362015.1 Gammaproteobacteria bacterium
CAGGGTTTCGTAATGGGTACCGGTAATGTTTACGTCTTCATCAGCAGCAATCGCGACATCGTTTTTAGCTGCTAAGGTCACGCCTGCTAAATTCACTTTGCCGCTGGCTTCGTAATGATTGTCCATTATTGTAAAAAATAAATAGCATTTTTAGCAGACATAAAAATCCTTGCCGACCCATAAGAGTCGGCAGGATTATGTTCATTTTGTTAAAGAGCGTTTTATCCGCGCGGTAGCGCGGCATAAAGAGTGAAATTTATTTCAGCATTTTCGTAGGGTGGGCAGCAATGCCCACGCCGATGCGAAACGCTCACTCTGCTTTATGTTATGAATTAAAAATTACATTCCAAATTTTCGTTTTTTAACGTAACGAACTTGTTGATTACTTTAAAATCACTACGACCCATTTATTATTAATACTTTCATTTTTTTGTTGGAACTCCGGTAACAAATCGTACTATACCATTGCTATATTTAATAAATACAAAGGCAACTTCCATTCATTTAGATCATTACTTGTATTTTTCATTGCAAAGACAAAGTTCGACTCCATGCTGCCCAAAGTGCTTCGCCTTCTTTGCTATGTTTAATCGCCAAATCAGGAAAGTTTCTCGCAAGCCTTTCGCTGGATACTTTAACCGCATTAAGAAACCATGCTGGTGGAAGCTCACACGCCACATTTTTATTGGTTGAAAAAAAACTCAGAATTCTATCAATATAATAGCTGTTAAATGAATCGTCATTTTCAAAATCTCCACTAACCATTAAATAATTTTTTGAATTTATAGATTTTTCTAAATCATTAAAAAATAATGTGAATCCATTTTCAAAATTCAATATGCAGCTAATTCGTTTATCATATCTTTCGGGTTGAATAAATTGCAAAGTAAAAAACTTTGTTTTTATTTCAACCCCAATGCTATTGCAAATAAAAGACTCTTCAGAAATTAAAGCACTCAATTCTTTTAATTTGTTTTCGACTTCTTTATTAAATATCATTATTTTTTACATCCGTTGAGGCACATTTTTCCAGTTTTCTCATCATATGCATACTTCCTATCAGTAAGATATTTATACTCTCGACCAAAACCTGAAAGACCATCTGAATTCTCAGGATTTGAAAGCGTTTTATCAGTTGGTTTTGTTGCCAAATAGAATTCATCTCCCCGATCAACAGCCGCCTTCAAAAAAGGTTCATTCACTTCATTCCAAAACTGATCTGGATTTTTATATACGTGATCGGGCACATTCAGAACATTATATCCACCAGAGTTGCCAACAGTAAAATCAGGATTTTTCGCTATAATTAATTGGTCTTCAATAATATTTCGAGTATCTCCAACATAAGTGCCCAAGACTGTTGTTGTTTTACCTTCTGTTGCTTTAATAGTGATGCCACTCGTTGTTTGCAATTCTGCAAACTGGTGATTAGGCGCTAATTTCCCAAAATCACCTTCAGCTTTTACGCCTGCAACGCTATCCGTTGGATCAACTCTTGGCGTTTTAATGGCTGTTTTTGCTAAGGTATCGCCTTCAAGAACTTCACCCTTAAGCACAGCCATATCCAGCGCTGCTTCACCAAGCCTAGCTCCTGGAACAAAGAGGCCTCCTACCGCCAACACAATATCAGCATCGCCTTTAGCAGTACTGCGAGCCGCATTGAAATAATCTCCTTGATAAGAATCCAGCGCGATATTAATTTGCGTTTGCTCGTGATTGTTCCATGCAGCACTTACCGCACCCAGCGGGTCATACATCAAACCTTGTGCGCTTAGCGATAAAGCTTCCGTTGTATCAATCGGATGCAGCACTGTAGTTTGTAAACCTTTTGCTACACCACCCAACGCATCCATGTAACCTGACAGGGTGCCGTCAGTGACATTCAAGCCATCTTTCAGCGTGGGCATTTCACTGAAGTTTTTTGTATAGAACTGCGATTGTGCCGACAGTGGGCTAGATAAATTATCGCCACCGAGAGTACGGTCGTTGTAGTCCTGACTGTGGTTTTGGCTGTAGTTTGCTAAAAGACCTTGTACATCGTCTGTTGTATAGGTGTTTGCTGGCTTGTCACCGACAACAGGTATATCGGAATTACTGGCCGGGGCATATTGCTCACCCAAACCGACCAGCGCTTGTGCCAAATAATGTGAAGCTACCTTATCGGGTTGTTTACCGGCAGCGATCTGCGAGGCTTTCCAACTGGCATCCACATAACTGACCAGTTCAGTGGTCATGCGTTTTTCGGCATCTTTTTCGGTTATC
>JANYIO010000098.1 GCA_025362015.1 Gammaproteobacteria bacterium
TTCAACTTCATCCTGAAGCCAAACACCTTAACCACAACATCCTGTTTTTGGTTAACGTCCATGCGTTGCCTATTTTAAATATTTTGCTGGTATTGGAAAGTCGCCAAAGTCTGCATTTTTTGTAAGAAATTGACTATGCCGCTATGTCAAGGCTGTGGTTGATGCTGCGCTTACGGTAATAATGCAAAAGGCATCGCCTAAACAAGGCTTATCGTAAAATGCAAAAAAAGCCAAGCAAAGGCTTGGCTTTTTTGTACTTTCTATGTCCGCTAAAATTATTCAGCTTCAACAGCTACCGCAGCTATTGGACGACCAACTAACTCAACATAAGCCATTGGTGCTTTATCGCCAGTACGGAAACCGCATTTCAAAATACGAATATAACCACCTGGACGAGTTTCATAGCGTGGGCCTAATTGACTAAACAATTTACCTACAGCCTCTTTGCTGTTTAAACGAGCAAAGGCTAGACGACGGTTAGCAACGCTATCTACTTTTGACAAAGTTATTAAAGGCTCTGCAAAACGACGCAACTCTTTTGCTTTTGGCAAAGTGGTTTTAATTAATTCATGTTCAACCAAAGACGTAATCATGTTGCGAAACATTGCTTTACGATGGGAAGCATTACGGTTCAGTTGACGACCGGAAAGACGATGACGCATATAAATTACCTTCAAAATGGACTGCTTTACGCAATCTCGTTAATCACCCGCACCGAAGTGAGTTCACGGGCGAACTAATAATAAAAATTTCGAGCGGATATCGCTCACGCAAGATCCGCTCGAAATTTCGGTTTTTTAATCGTTACGTAAGCTAGCCGGAGGCCAGTTTTCTAAACGCATACCGAGAGACAATCCACGTGAAGCGAGTACATCTTTAATTTCGGTAAGTGATTTTTTACCCAGATTTGGCGTCTTCAAGAGTTCAACTTCAGTGCGTTGAATCAAATCGCCAATGTAGTAAATATTTTCCGCTTTTAAGCAGTTTGCAGAGCGAACGGTAAGCTCCAAATCATCCACTGGGCGTAAGAGAACAGGGTCAATAGCCTCTTCTTTTTGCTCAGGTGCAGATTGTTTTTCACCTTCCAAATCAACAAACACAGCAAGCTGTTGCTGCAAAATTGTTGCCGCGCGACGAATAGCTTCTTCAGGATCAATAGTGCCGTTTGTTTCCAAATCCAACACTAATTTATCCAAGTCAGTACGCTGCTCTACACGCGCACTCTCTACGCTGTAGGCCAAACGTTTAACCGGGCTGAAAGAAGCATCCAATTGCAAACGACCAATAGCACGACTTTCGTCATCATCTTTACGACGGCTATCCGCTGGTTGATAACCGCGACCACGAGCAACGGTCAAGCGCATTTTCAATTCTGAATTGCCTGTGATATTAGCAATCACATGATCTGGATTTTTAATCTCCACATCATGATCAAGTTGTATATCCGCAGCTGTCACTAAACCAGGACCTTTCTTATTCAAAGTAAGAACCGTTTGGTCCTTGCCATGCATAACAATAGCAACACCTTTAAGATTCAAAAGAATCTCAATAACGTCCTCACGAACGCCTTCGATATCACTATACTCATGCAAAACACCTTCGATTTCGGCTTCAATAATGGCGCAACCGGCCATTGAAGAAAGCAAAATACGACGCAATGCATTGCCGAGGGTATGTCCAAAACCACGCTCTAAGGGCTCCAACACTACGCGAGCGTGAGTTGGGCTGCTTTCTGAAACGTCGATATGACGCGGAGTTAAAAATTCGTTTACTGCTGTCTGCATAGCCACACCTGTTAGCGGTTACATTAAGGATTCCGAGAGATCTCAGGCCCTTACTTAGAGTAAAGCTCTACAATGAGGTTTTCGTTGATATCAGCTGGTAAATCGCTGCGATCCGGAACGCGCTTGTATACGCCTTCTTTTTTCTCAGCACTAACATCAATCCACTCAACATTGCTGCGTTGACCAGCAAGATTAATAGCATTTTGAATACGCAGTTGCTTTTTCGCTTTTTCACGTACAGCAACCACATCGCCAGCAGCCACTAGGAAAGAAGCAACGTTAACGGTTTTGCCATTTACGCTAATTGCTTTGTGGGAGACTAATTGACGTGATTCAGCGCGGGTTGAGCCAAAGCCCATGCGATATACAACGTTATCCAAACGAGATTCAAGCAATTTCAGCAAGTTCTCACCACTGGCGCCTTTTTGACGAGCAGCTTCCTTGTAGTAGCTACGGAATTGTTTTTCAAGAATTCCATAAATACGACGAACTTTTTGTTTTTCACGCAACTGTACACCATAGTCTGACAACCGACCACGACGTTGGCCATGTTGGCCAGGTGCTGTTTCAATTTTACATTTGGAATCAAGCGCACGCGCACCACTTTTCAAGAAAAGATCGGTGCCTTCGCGGCGAGATAACTTACAAGTGGGTCCAATATAACGAGCCATTTTCTATTTCCCCTTACACACGACGTTTCTTCGGCGGACGACAGCCGTTGTGAGGAATCGGCGTAACGTCAGTAATGTTGGTGATTTTGTAACCAGCATTGTTCAAAGCGCGAACCGCAGATTCACGGCCTGGGCCTGGGCCCTTAACTTCGACGTCAAGATTTTTTAATCCGTATTCTTTAGCAGCCTCACCAGCACGCTCAGCAGCAACCTGCGCAGCGAATGGTGTGCTTTTACGCGAACCACGGAAACCTGAACCACCTGAAGTAGCCCAGCTAAGCGCATTACCTTGACGATCAGTAATCGTCACGATGGTGTTGTTAAAAGAAGCATGAATGTGTGCAACACCATCCACTACCGTCTTTTTAACTTTCTTTTTCGTTGTGGTTTTATTACTTGGCTTCGCCATAGCAATTTCTTCCTACTAATTTATTACCGTAAGTGAATGAAGGTAAGCCTAAGAATTACTTCTTAATTGGCTTACGTGGGCCTTTACGAGTACGAGCGTTTGTTTTTGTACGCTGACCACGTAATGGCAAGCTACGACGGTGACGCAAGCCACGGTAACAACCCAAATCCATCAAACGTTTGATATTCATAGATATAACACGGCGCAAGTCACCTTCTACGGTGTGCTTGGCTACTTCAGCACGGATAGCATCCATCTGGTCTTCAGAGAGAGTGCCAATTTTGGCT
>JANYIO010000108.1 GCA_025362015.1 Gammaproteobacteria bacterium
AGCATCAGATATTTATTCACTCGTGAGCGGCGAAGTTGTTGCGGTGAATGAATTGCTGCAAGATTCACCTGAGACTGTAAATGCGTCGCCTTACGATGAAGGCTGGTTCTTCCGTATACGCCCCGATGATTTGGCAGAACTTGATGAAGCATTAAGTGCAGATGATTATCGCGATCTGCTCGCCAGCGAAGAATAATTATTCTTGTGCTAACAAAAAACGCGGCTCAGGCCGCGTTTTTTATTGAGAAAATAAAATATTAAAAATATCGCTAAAGCTTTTCCAATGAATGACAATCATTCCAAGTTATAGCATTCCCCAACTGACTAAATACTATAGGTAGTGCAACACTCGCCTTCGGATAAAAATCGTGAAATAAAATCACACCATGTCGCTTGATCAACGCTAGGGCAATTACACGGTTGGCTACAGTATCAACATCAACACCTTCAATCCAATCTTGCGAATCAATATTCCACAGCGCCACTTTTAATTGTTGGGTATGAATAAAATCACCAGAATCTGCCGTGCGCAACCCATAAGGTGGGCGAAATAGCGGCAGTACATTATTTTCATCAATAAGACCCGCCACCAGATTTTTTGTTTTTGTAACTGAATCTTGCCACTGATCCCACTCAGCATGAGAAACATGCTTCCAACCGTGAAGGGCAACGCATTGATTTGCATAAAGGGCTTTTGTCGATGCACTATCGGTAGCATTAATCCGCTTTTGTAAGTTATCCCCGACCACAAAAAAAGCCGCTGATTTTTTCTGTGCTTTTAGCATTGCTAACGTTTTATCAGTCGAACCATTTTGCGCGGTAGGGCCATCATCAAACGTTAAATAAAATTGCATATCAGCCAGTGCACTTCCATCCCATTCGTATTCGTTGAACGTATTTATTTCGCTAGACACTTTTGGAAACAATGCCGCAAGACGAATTTGTTCCGCAATATAAACGCGAGTGAAATTATCAATATTTTCACGCCATGGTTGATGGCTTTTCGGAACCGTTAAAAACCACGCGTCGGCTTGCGACTGCAACTGCTGAAGCGACTTCACATCAAGTACGCAAGTCCAATCGGTTTGCACGCAATCTTTAGCAGCTTGCACATAGTTGCCAAACGAAAAATTAAGCTCTTTGGAAATCCATTGATCAACAGAATTGCGATTAACACTTTTAATTTTAGAAAATGACATTATTTCGTCATCAGACTGCAACTGCATGGCTTTTAAATTTCGCACATAAATTAATTGCGCTGCCCTTGAGGCTTTATTAAAACCTTCATTCGTACTAATCGGCTCATGCCATAACTGCTGATCAACCATAGCAATAACTGCAGGGCCAGCCACAGCAGATTGCGAACTCAATATACATGTGATTAAAACGAAAAAAATAATATGACGAAATGAGAAGTCCAGGAAAACTCGCATTTAAAAAACCCTGCATTAATTATTAGTTGCTATAAAAAAAGCGAACCCCGTGGTTCGCTTTTTTTATAGCAAAAACTCAGATTACTGCGGCAAGAAATCGAACGAGTAATTCAAAGTTGTTCGCGTAACATTGGAGGATGAGAAAGTAATTAATTTTATCCGCTGCAACAATTTGGCTTCCAGCTCAGCATCTTTTAATTCACTGGACACAATACTCGCATCCACAACTTGGCCGTTGGGATCAATCACAATTTTTACAACCACCTTACCTTGTAGTGCAGCATTTTCACGCAATGCACGGTTATAAATATTGAAGATAGCTCCTTTGTGCTGTTCCATTACTTTGCGCACTTCTTCTTCGCTACGCGCCGCGCCGCCAGCACCGTCGCTGTTACCGCCACCAGCTCCACTTCCCGATCCGGCCGCAGCTTTTTTACTCGCCTCAGCTAAACCACTGGTAACCTTTGTCGTTTGGCGGCCGCCAAGGGCAATACCACCGGTACCGTGGCTCGCATAGGCACCTACGTTAATGCCGCCGCTACCGCGCGTAACGCCACTGTTAATCATAGAGCGATCAATTTGTGTAGCTTGTCCCGCGCCATTAGAGACGGTTGTGGATGCGGTTTCAACTGCGGTAGTTTGCAGAGTTTCGCGCATTTCCATCAAGTCATCTTTAAATTGCATGATGCCGCTGTTGGCCGCTTTTTCGCGCGCCTGGGTTACCGCGACTTCTCTTGCTTTGCCATTGTCTTTGATGGGCTGCTCAGTCGCTTTCACCGGCACTTTTTCTGCTGGTTTCTCGACTATTTTTTTCTCCTCGGGCTTTTTCTCCTCCGGCTTTTTCTCTTCAGGTTTTTTCTCTTCTACTTTGGGAGGCTCAATCGGTACTGGTGGTGGGAGCTCCTGTTTTTCTAACATCATACGGGCGAGTTGCGGTGGCAACTGTTCTTTTTCAGCGCGGGATTGCTCCGGCATTTTGATGAAAGTTAATGGAATGGCAACCAATAAATAAATAATAAATAAAACTTTTAGAATTTTTTTAAAACGCTCGTCGTCATTGCTAAATGACCAAGGTAAATCGATAGGTGATAGAGCGTAGCTAGCCATCTTAGCCTCCCGCTTTAACTGGAGTTTTGCCTTCGGCATGCATAACGGCCATGGCAATTTTGCGATAGTCCGCTGCCACACAGCTTGCCATAATTTTTTTCAATTGCTCGTAAGGAATCGCTTTGTCACCCATGATTGTAATTGGGCGCCCTTCTTTTTTTTCTGCATCAGCTAAGGGGGCAGATTTACTTGCCAAATATTTTAGTTCTGCTTCCAGAGCCGCAAATTTAGTGGATGGGCTTGCCATCATTTCGCTGATACTCCCCACGCGATTCCCAGACACAATTACGTCATTGGAATTAATCATCACTACGACAGTTTCACCGGGCGATGTTTCTGATATGGAACTGGGCAGTACTAATGTTTTATCAGGCTGTAATACTTCTACACTCGCCGAATAATTAATCATCAAGAAAAATATTAAGAGTGTGAAGCAGTCAATTAAAGGCACTAGATTAAGCTTGGGTACAGAGCTTAAGCGCATGCGATGTCTGACCATACGTTTTGCCCGCGCGGATTGCTTCATGGCTGGGCTCCTTCTGGACTAATAGCTTGCGTTTGTTCGTCTGCTGGTGGCGCATCGCCAAGCGATACTTCAGGAAATAATTCAGCATTCACAACAGATGTACCTACGACAGCTTTATAGGAACGCATAGTGTCCATCACGCTAACCAGAGTTTGATATTCGGTATTTTTTTCCGAGAGCAAATAGATGTCACGTTTTTGAATACCCTTCTCGCTAAGTTGACGTTTGATTTCTTGTAAATAGCGTGTCAACACTTCGTAATCGTATTTGCCGCTTGCTGTTTTTTCGATACGCTTCAGGCGAATACCTGCGGGGTAATTAATATCGAAATAATCGGCGCGAACAATCAACTCCAACTGTGCTGGAGGATCTATCTGTTCACTGTTACTGGCGGGAAGATCAGGCAACTTTATATCAAGTACCGTAATGTGCGAGAGCACCATGCCCATTAATAAAACAGGCACTAGTACCACCACCAAATTGATAAATGATGTAACGTCTACGTCGGCTGCTTCACCATGATGTTTGGATAATCGGCGCATTTTTTTACCTCAAGCTCACCATTAAAGTTGTCTCAATATTATTGCTTTGGAGAGCCAGCTTCAGCACGGTGTTGTTTCGCTAACATATCTTGCGAGCTCGTTAAAATATTCAGACATTTCACGCCTGCCATTTCGAGGCTGTCAATAATTTGCATAGTGCGACTTTGAATCATCGAGTGGCTTAACAAAAGTGGAATTGCGGTAAACAAACCAAATGCCGTAGCATTCATCGCCACCGCAATACTTGCAGACAAGAGCGCGGCTTTCTCAGAAGGATCCGCATTGGCAACCGCACTGAAGGCCGCACTTAAACCGGCAATAGTTCCCAGCAAGCCGAGTAAGGTAGCCACGTTGGCAAGGGTGGCTAAATAACCGGTGCGACGCTCAAGCCGTGGTACAGCTTCCATAACGCCTTCTTCCATAGCCGATTCAATATCTTCGCGACGGCTGGATTGCGCCATACGCAATAATCCGGCACTGATAATGCGCGCAACTGGCGCCTCCGATGTTCGCCCAACATTTAATGCGCCCTGATAATCCCGTTTTTGTAACATGGGCAAAATGCGATCGAACATTTCACGATTCGCTTTTTTTGCATTCGCTAAAAAAATAAAGCGTTCCGCAACAATGGAAAATCCCACAATCAGGATGCCGGCAATCGGAAACATAAAAATGCCGCCATCTTGAAAAAATCGAACTGTTGTATCAATAGTCATGGTTACTACCCTCGTTAACAATTATTAATCAATAAAATTTACGTTGTATCGCATTCTGAAAATACTATTCTTCGCCCGCAGCTTCTAATTCACGGCGCAACTCTTCACGCTCCACATGACCAAACACTACTCGCTGATCATTGCTAAAGGATTCGAAATCTACATCTTCTGGCGCGGGTGATTGCCAAGGCAATATATAAAGAACCCGCGGCTGCTCCTGATTACCCGTTACCGTAGTTTGCAAGTTGATGGTTGCATCTTGCACCATTTTTTTTGCGCCTTTGTTTGTCACTGAAGCGTTTGTCACCGAAGCGCTTGGAGATAAAGTGTTTGCAGGTAAAGCATTTTTGTTGGCTTCCTCCGCAGGCGCTTTATTTTCTACGGCTGCTTTTTCTATGGGAGCCTGTTCTGCCGGAGTAGATTCAGGTGCCTCAGGATTTTGCGCACACACCATGCTGGCTAAGCATAGCGCAAAAACAGAAAAATACAGTTGCCTGCCGGAAATACGATTTTTCATCTTATTTCGTCTCAGCTTTTTGATCATTTTTCGCAGCATCTTTGCCACCTGTTACCCTGCGCTGTAAATCGGCTACCCAACTATCAACTTGCTTGTCCGGTGCTGGCAGCAATTGTTGATAAGCCTGGTAATGCGGCAAAGCTAGCTCAGCTTTACCCAAATAAAGCTCATACAAAATGGCGATATTTTTATGGCTTTCAGGATGAAATGGCCAAACAGCCAACGCTTTTTGGTATAGCTGTTCAGCACCGGAAAAATCACCGGACTCACGCTTTAACAACGCCAACTGATTATAGGCATCAAGATTTTTAGGATTGGCCGTAATCGCGCGATTAAAAGCGTCTGCAGCTTTTACCGTATCATTTTTTGCACGATAAACGATTCCTAAATTCAAATGTACGCCCGACAAATTGGGATTCGTGGTAGCCAATGATTGCAAAATAGTTTCAGCTTGCGACCAATTTTTTTGTTGCATTGCAGCAGTAGCACTGTGAAAACTATTTTCCACTTGCGAGCTGACATTAGGTTTCATTTGCAAATAGGGATTAGGAGTTACTGGGCCTGCGGGCAACACCGATGATAATACAACAGCCTTACTTCCTGGCTCAGTATCGCCTTGTTTTTTACTCGCTGATTTTTTTTCAACATCCGCCGAATCTTTTTCCGGATTAGATGAGCAGCCAACCAAGAGTACAGAAAGCAAGAGTGCAGAAAATGTCAGACAACATAAAAGAGTGCGCAGTGCATTATTGAATATCATTGCTCACCTCCACCACTGATTCTGATTTTTTGTAACGCGCCGGCAATAATTTTGCTAATTCTTCAAAGCTGTGTTTAACCCAGGGATCATAGGTACCTTTCCAACTCCGCTGCGCATTAGTTTGATGAATTTGAATAGCCTTTTCTTCAAAAGGATAGGCTTGCTCTTCCAATAAAATATCGTATTGTTCAAGCGCTAACGCATCCAAATCCGGCGGGCGTTCTGACTTTAATAAATCGCGACTTAATTGCCCATAAATTTCGCCGATGCGAAAACTAGCCTGCGTAGTGAAATCGGCCACACCGTAGTTGAGTACCCCCTCTTCCGCTTTCAAAGCCTTATCAAGCGCCACACGTTTACGCTGCAAACTTTGCTTCAAGGGTAATGTGAGCGGGATACTGGTAAATTCTTTATAAGGCGCATCCGCTAATTCATTAGCGGCTGAAGCCGCTAAATAAGTTGAACGCGCCGTGCGCTGCGCACCTGCACCCGCTTCACTTTCCACAATGCGTTGCAACCAGTACTGATGTTTTTGTGTATCGTTGTTTTCGCCATAAAGCTGTGCCAAATGCAGCTCAGCCTCCATTGCTTCGGTAATGGGGTGCGGGTATTCATTGGCAAAACGTTGATACTGTTCAATTGCCATGGTTTTATTACCGGATTTTTCATAAAGCTCTGCACCCATCGCTAAAGATTGGCGCTTTACATTGGGGTCATTACTGCTGCGCTCCATCACACCTAATTCATTGGCCGCCAACGCCCACTTACTTTGATTCTGATAAATTAAAACTAATTTTGCAGGAATGGTCGCGGTAAGTTCGTGATTAGGATATTGCTGGCGAAAAGCGAGATAAACTTTTTCTGCATCTGCCCACTTCTCCTGTTCCATTAAATATACGCCGGCATCGTAACGCGCTTTTATAGCGATCTCAGAATCAGGCACAACATCGCTAATGCGCAACAGTTTCACGATGGCTTGATCTTTTTGCCCTGCGGCTAAATCTGTTTGTGCCTGCTGATAAATACTAGCGGCAATACGTTCGCGAATTTGTTGTGTTGTGGGAGCCGTTGATGCTTGCTCGCCGGCTATTTGTAAATAACCCGGTAACAGTTTTAATACTTGCCAATAAGCTGTTTCAGCTTCGGTGTAATTTTTTGCATCAAAATTACTGTGACCTAAAACCAACCAAGCGGTAAATTGCAATTTTGCTTCGGCGGGCGGCTTCAAATTAATAACCTCTTCCGCTACTGTGGCAGCTTCGGCGAAATGTTTCAGCTCTAACAATTCCTGAGCGGCTTGCGTAAGCACTGTGGCCGCACGAGGATCAGCAGGATAGGTTTGCGCAAACCGTAATGCATTATTCGTTTTATGTTCTTGCCATTCATTTTTTTGCGTTGCAGTGAGTGTTTGCCCGCTAACAAGTTGTTGTGCCAACAATAATGCGGAGTAGCCCGCATCCGCGCCGTAAACTTTATCGTTATAATCATAAGCTACCTGTTCGTAAGCAGGAATAGCTTGCGCGTACTCGCCCGCTTCACTCAAGGATTCAGCCAGCAAGAATGTCATTTTGGAAGCTTCTGGATCCGTTGGAAATGAGCTCACAAATTCGCGATACCATGCTGCGGCACGACCATAGGATGCAATTGATTCAGCTTTATTAGTGACAGCCAACTCTTGCGCTTGTGCGTGATCGTATTGCGCTAATTCTTCTAGTGATTGATGCAAGAATGCTAAAGCAGTTGCACCTATTGCACCCTTGCGCTGCTGCCAAAAGTTGCTCTTAATCCCGTAGTGCTGCGCATATTCTTGCTTGGCCGGCAAAATTAAACTGGGAAAATCACCCTGCTCATAAACCTTCATCATTTTGATAGAAAATTGCGGAGCAAAATCGGATTGAGGATTATGGGCAACAAAAATTTTGTAAGTTTCTGCGCTATCACTAAAACGCTTTTGCTCTAAATAGAGCTGGCCCAATTGTTCATAAAGTAAATACTCATAAACACGATCGCCCGTAGCTTTTTCTAAATCAACAATGGATTGCGCACCTTCGACATAAGAAAAGGATAAGCTCATGACATGCAAAGTATCCGTCATCATATTATTTTGTGCAGTGGTTAAACCTTTCATTGCCGCGTCAACTTGAGTTGGCTCTTTCGCAGCAACCAAAAACTGATCCATTACTTTGGCGAAAGATTGCAGAGCTTGTTCGTAATCGGCGCGTTTAAATTCGGCCCAACCTTGCATATAAAGTGCATTTTGTTGTAACGGATTTTTTATATCATCGGCCACACTTTTGTAATGTTTTTCAGCTGCAACATAATCGCCATCCGCAAAGGCTTTTTCAGCGCGACGAAATTGAGTTTCGCCGATAAAGGCTGATGTTGGCGCGCTCTCAGCCAAGCGATCCAATGCCGTAGAGGCTTCATCATTGCGACCATCCATCGATAAAGCTTTAGCTAATTTATAACGCAACCTGTCAGCCTCAACGCCTTTTACTGGCTGGCCAGACTTTTCTTGTAGATCTATAAGCTCGCGGTACATCGCGATTGGTTTATCAAAATAATGCGCTGTATCTGTCGCCTGCAGTTGCTGCTCTTCACTGCGAGCCATTTCAAAATCAGCAATACGCGTCATAATTTGTTGACGCAAAACGGGATCTTCTGCAGAGGCTAATGCCTGACGATAACTGTTTTCGATTTTAACGCGATCCACCACCGCCACTGTGCTTTTTGTATCCGGTAAAGTAGCGCTGGGTAAATCGGCGATTGTTTTTCCAGATTGATCACTACCAAAAAAATGACAACTACTTAACGATAAACAGCTCATCAACAGTGCGCCGCTAAAAAAAACACCGCGACTAAGCACAGGCCAACTATTGAGTTCAGGCAATTGGTTTAATCTCATTGAGCCTGATTCCTTAATGCCGTGTCATACAAGCGCGCAACAGCAAGGTGGGATTGCGCCAAGTAACGATTCAAGCGTTTTTCGTGAGCTTCCAGCCGCTTGTCCACTTGCAATCGCAGTTGTTCACTGCGTGCCGCAATTTCAAGATCGATCTTTGCTAACTGATCTTGTAGTTGCGCTTGCTGTTGTTGAATACGCAAAACCATAGGTTGCATATCTACACCCGTTGCGGTGACTAACTCAATTTTTTCACGACTGGCTTTTACTTTCGCTAACGACGAATCAATTTGTTGCGCAAGCGTTTCATTTTCCCACAAGCCCGCTACAAAATTCTGTGCAGCGCGCCATAACAACAAACCACGAACTATATGTAAGCGGTCTTTATATTCTGAAATATCTTGTCCGTCGGCAGTCATCCTTTGCAAGGTTGCTTCCGAGCGTTCGATCGCGCCATAGGCTTTGCGTGTTGGCTCATCCGCAAGCGCTAAATAATCATCGCTAGCTTTAATGGTATTTATTCTCGCAAACAAAGCATCGCGCTGCTGCTGCAAATCACTTTCTTTTTTGCTAAATGATTGCTGAGTAAGTTGCAGCTCTTGTAATTGACGCAGTGCTTGTTTTTGTTCCAACAATTCCAAATAAGCGATTAATTTTGGTTGCCAATCTTGTAACAGCTTTTGTAGCTTTAACAAATCGCGCAAATCCAACACGCCAACTTGAAATTCATTGCCAGCAAAAAGCTCTCGCAAGTAAATTGAACGCGTTTTAATAATGCTGGTACTGTTAATTTTTAGCCAGTTTTGACCGTCATCTGTAACAACTGCTGTTAATGTTGTTGGGTCGTTTTTCGCTTCTAAGGCTTTTAATTCACTAACGGATACCGGCTTACTACCCACTAAGGTGAGCAATTCTCCCCGAGTTAAGGTTTCGCGCATATCGCGCACTAAATCTATTTCTTTTTCCAACAATTGTTCAGCATTTTCGTATTCGTGCAGAGCATCACCAGGGGCATTTAATTTTTCATAAGCAAAAGGTAATGCTAACAATGCTTCTTGTGCGGCGGGGTAAAGTAAACTGCGTTTTTGCAGCAATTGCCATGGCCGAATAGCCTCGGCATATTTTTCTTGTGCTATAGCGGCCCAACCATAACCCAGCAAAGCTTGATTGGATTCAAGCCCCTCTAAACGTACTTTTTGAAATTCTTCGACAGCCCAAATATAATTTTTTTCTTGCAGCAGACTATAACCTATGGCGGTATGTGTTTTATCTTGCAAGGTCAGAAACTCGTTGCGCGTGGACCCTTCAGTTTCGGTTGTTGAATTTGCCAGCTCTCGAAAAAATTTTTGGGCTGCATTCATATTACCGCTGCGGGCATTAGCTGCACCTATATTGTAAAGTGCATAAGGCTCCCAGTTAGCAAGCTTTTCTGCTTTTATTTTTTTTATGCTGTAAGGCGCAATGTCATTATTTTTAATATGTAGATTAAGTTGCAGCGCATGCATTTCGGACAATACATCAGGATTAAATTTATCGCTTACTCGATCAAAACTAAGCCCCGCAGCAGACCAATCCGAACGCGCATACTGTAACTTACCCAAATAAAACCAGGCAGCGTCACGCACGGCTTGGGGACGACGAACACCATGCGCTGGATTGTCTTGCAGTAATTCGCTGAATAATTTTTCTGCGTGATTTTGCATACCAAATGCAAGACTAACACCACCCGCAATTAATTCGGGGTTATCGCCATGACCATGAATACCATCGCGCGCATCAGCAACCATTAATTCGCTTAGCGACTGCAAATAATCTTGCTGATAGTAATGATACAAAGCAACGCCATAACGTAAGTCTGCAACCGATGTTTTAGGTGCAGACTCAAGCATTGCTGCTGCATGAGTGCTGAAACTTAAACTGCTACACAATAGCGCTGCGATCACCACAGGAGATGATGTTGATTTACGCGCAAACCACTCCGCCAGAGGACGCATCATCTTTATTCAGCTTTCCATTCTTTAATGTCAAAGGTGGGCTGTAGCTGAACTGAAGAATCTACAATTTTGAGTTCTAGAACTAGTGGGCTTTGGGTTTTACTAACCACTAATTTTGCACCGCGCTTATAATCCTGTTGTGGCCCACGCCCGGTAAAAAATGCACTAACCTCGTGCTCGCCTGCTTTTAAATTACCCACAAATAAACGCTGTACTCCACCACGAAATAAGGCATTTATTTGTTTATCGGTATAAAGTTCGCTGGCCACTAATTTGCTATCTATCTCTACTTTGACTGCGTCGAGATTAAAAAACTGCCCCAAATCCATCGACAAATAAACAGCCACCTGATTGCTTGGAGGATAGAGCAATTCTTCTTCAAGGATAAGCAAATCACGATTGAGTGTAAGCACAGATTCTTTAAGTGCTTCAACTTGAGGTGTTACAGGAGCCTGCTGTACAGACTCTCTCGGAGCCGCAACTACTGGCGATTCTTTCTGCAAATCTGCGGATTCGCCCTTAGCATTGGCACAAAGCAGAAACAATAACCCAAGCAACGCTAATTTTACTGGCGCATTAAACATGTACATCTCCGCAAATTTATTTTATTTAACTATATCTAGAATTAATTTTAGAATGCGATTTTAAAAGCCAATGACATTATTAAGTGTGACAGCCTGCACACTTGGTGGATACCTTAAAATTGGTTTGCTTTATTTTTCGCACCATTCGCTATGACTACAGAAAACATCTTAAGGCTCTTTAAGAAGAGAATAGACTACGTATATGTTATTTTCGTATATTTTAAATGAATGATGCTAAATAAAGACTTAGGGGGGAGTTAAACCTTGACTGTATAAAACATTGCCGGCCTCTGTAATCACCACTGCATCAAAACCGGGCAAACTGTTGATTAATGCCAAGCCTTTTTCAGGGCCCATAATAAAAATAGTTTTGGTCAATGGATCCGTATCAAACCCTTGCGGACCTATAACACTAACACTCATGATGCCATGCGGCGACTTTCCAGTACGCGGGTTGACGATGTGATGTACACGCTGACCATCTTTATCGATAAAAAAACGCTCGTAGTCACCAGAGGTAGAAATAGCGCAGTTTTCCAGCGGCAGTGTAATAGCAACGGCATTTTTATCTTGCGCACGCGGGTTTCTAATACCCACCAACCAAGGCTTGCCAAATTTATCACCCATGACACGGCTATCACCCCCAGCGCTGATATTGGCATGAACAACCCCATATTTCTGCAAAATTTCAGCGCCACGATCAACCGCAAAGCCTTTAGCAATACCGCCCAAATCTATATAAACCTTGGGGTGATCAAAATAAACCGTGTTGGCCTTGGCATCCAAATGAATGAAGGTGTAGTTGATTTGTGGTAGCAGCTCTTTGAATTGCGCGTCTGTAGGCTTTAATCCTTTGCGATAATCATAGTAACGCGCGAGTGAGGCAAAAGTGATATCAAACGCACCATTGCTTAACCGACTGTAGTGATCCGCTTTTTGAATAATGCTGACTAATTCAGCCGAAATAGGTAAGGGGTGCGCCGCGCTGGCTTTTGGCGCAAGGTCATTTACACGAGATAACTCACTGGTGGGTTTAAACGGGCTGTATTGCTCGTCAATGCGGCGCATATCAGCCATGACTGCAGCCACTGCCTCCTCCGCCTTAATATCGTCATCCAACCAAAGACTAACATTAACAACAGTACCCATAATGTTTTGGGTATCGCCATGCCAGCCAGCCACAGCAGGCAAACTCATCAATAACAAAGCAGCAGTGCCTAGCAGTTTTTTCACTACAGCTTCCTATAAATTCATATCGACGGTGTATGGCAAATTGCCCTGGGCATCTGGCGCGCCCTGGGTGGCAAACATTGACAGCCAAGTACTCGCTTTGGCCTCGCGATTAAAGAGCTCATTTACTACTATAGTGCCTTTAACCGAGCCACCACTCGGCGCTAAAAGTGCCAGCACTACATCGGTCTTCATTGGGCTGCCCACATCAAACACGTGCGCGCTCATTCCTGCTTTGCCATCATCAGCCATCTCCGCACCGAAACCGCCGAGCGTCATCCAATTGGTACCGTTAAACACTTTGGCGCCCAGCCAACTCAACTTGCCATGCAAATCAACTAAGCGATTAGACTCCAGCGTTAATTTATCGATATGCCCTGAAAACTGACCATCAATTGCCAGAGGTAGCTGCGACTGAATAAGCTCAGCCGGAAAGTTCATATTGGCATTGTTAATCGTGACAGAGCCTTTACGACCAACGCAGATTCGACCATCAAATTGTTGATTATCCATTTCAGTTTTAATATTAACGCAAGGTTTAAGCAAGAACAGTGAAAAAGCGTCCAAGGACCAGGTTAATTGCCCAAGCGAGTAATCCGCCTGCTTAACCTTCACGCTGATCAGACTTGCACGCCCGGACCAGATGGTGCCCGAAACACCACTTAGGCCAATATCTCCCGTGCGCGTAATCAGGTATGCCCCCCAAACTGCGGGAATATTGATAGCAACAAAGTACAGCCAAAACACGATAGCCAGACTTATCCAAAACTTTTTACTCACACCAAATGCCATAGTTGGCATTGATAAACTTTGTTGTTTCATGAACAGGACAACCTTGTATTAGGGTTTGATCAAGCGAACACTCACGGCCACTTGACCAGGTTCGTTCGAAGCAGTGATAGATAATTCACGAATAGTAATATGATATTTTGTCTCTAACTCATACAGCCATTGCAGCAAAGATTCTGAACTTGCTTTATCAATTCGCACGCGAATCTCACCGCCTGCACCAGGCTGTAGTCCACTCATATTTAAGCCGTTATCGCTTAAACTGCTGTTAATTAATCCGCTTAAATTTTCGTTGCCGGCACCTGCCTGCACAGACTGCTGCGAAAGGTTTTCCACTTGGCGAGCAAGTAGCTGTACACGGCTAAAAGATTGGCCGCTAGCGATATTCGTCGCCAGCAAACGATCGCGTTTGTGCTGCAAGGGTGCTAACAAAAGCATCCATATTAGCCAAAGCATTATGGTAATAGTACCCACCAAAAGCATGACTTGCTCGTGACGATTAAAACGTGAGAATGTATTCAATAGCTGGTTCATAGGTATTCCTAGTTTAACGGCTCGCTAGTTCAGTGGTTTGCTGATTTTCAAACGTCCAGTGTTAATCTCACCAGACGCATTAGCACTTAACAATTCAGCATTAAAATTTTGTCCGGCAATAGTCTGGCGTAAAGTATCAATTGAATTGAAAGAGTGCGCCTGCACATTAATGTTTATTTCGCCGGAATCTGCTGAGTAGGAAATGGATTTCACCGTGACATCAGGACTGCTTGCAATCAAAGGCAGGATTCCCGCCAACAAACTGACTACGCTGCCGGTTTCGGCTTTTGGCTGCATGTTCGCCAGTTTAATGCGCAGTTTTTTCTCTGGATCATCAGATGGACCATGAGGCTCTATACGACGATAGACCGCTTCTGTTTGCTGATGAATAAGTTGATTTTCCCGGTCGAGTTTGAAGCTATGTAGCATCAATACGCTGACATAAACCGCCAAGGTTACCAAAGCCAAAATGCCAATGTTGCGCCACAATTTCAACCAGCGCTCAATCGGTAAACGTTGGGAAAACTCCGCCTGACACAAATCTATAGCACGGCCGTTGAAATCCAACAGCCATTCGTCCACGACTATTTGTGCGCTTACTTGCGCAGTCAAATTAGCAGGCAACAAACTAAAAAGCGTTTTCAATTCGCCTTTGCTGGTAGCACGAAGTACTAAATTAGGTAGGTTATCGGTCAACCCTTGAGCACTCAACAACATCCCCAAGGCTATTGCAAAATGTCCCTTCGGTAAGGTAAATCCTTGTTGCTCACCATAACGCAGGTTTACTACACCTTCTTGCAAAGCCACTATCCAGGTAACCTTGGCAGGAGCGTCGAGCTCTGCAATGGTTACCTCTTTGTCATTAGCAACCAAGGCTGAAGATGGCACTGCAAATGGCAACAAAGTGGGCGCAGACCAGCAGCGGCTAATTTCCAAACCAATACTGCTGAATTGCTGAAACACTTCAGTTAGCCAATTTTTATCAGCGTACGAAATCGTCACCTTACCTTGCGCCGCATCGCCAATAGCAAAATGTAGATCGTCAATATCACCCACAACTGAATCTTCCAGTTGGAACGGCAATAAATTGCGTAAATGTTTCTTTTCTTTTTCGGTGTATTCCAACTCACGGGTGACTACTTTAATGCCTGGCAGCAACACCCAAACCTGTAGTGCAATGCCGCCAACTGCAGCGCGTAACGCCTCCAAATTACCGGAAGCAGATGCTTGCGGCTGCCCATCGTGTAGCCAACACCAACGAAAATTATCCGCCGTATTGTTGATGGAAAGAACGAGTTGTTGGGACATAGCACAATACCCTAGTTAATTTTTTAGTAATTTAATTCGCTTTTTATCCAGAGCTACATTACACAGCGAATAACCACATCAATACACTTCTTCACGCCGAGCCACGGTAAACAGCGGCTGACCGCGCTCTAACAAACTACGTGCTGTACGGCGCTGATCGCCAATTTCCACACGAGTTGTTAACCAAAATAAATTCGTTTTGATATCAAAATCTGCATCCGCCACCACACCTGACCCAAACACGCGGGATACTGCGCTATCAAAATCACCCTTTTGTTTGTAAGACTTATCCTTAGGCATAAGCGCAGCAGCCTGAGCTTCAGGCAAAGGAGTTAAGTCAGTACTTACGTTAATGCAACGGTACAAAATGGGTTGCATTGTATTAATGTTCAACAATTGTTTTTTTGGAAACACCGTAATGTAAGGTCGCAACGCTTGCATTAACTCGGGCGTTATACCCCGCACCATGCGCAATTCTTCAACACTGCGAAAGGGTACATTGGCCGGCTGGTACGGGTCCGCCAAGCTCAAATAATAACTGTCTTCTGCACCATTATCTGCGGGGGTATTATCACTATCAGTCCAATCTACTATTGATTCCAGTATCTCTACCGCTTTAGATTGATCTTGCACCAGCTCGGGAAACGTTTGCAACAAGCGAATAAACATACGCTGGCTGGCTGAATAATGTGTTGGATCACCTGAAGGCTTTCCTGGCACCAAGGGATCTACCAGATTATTTAAATTAAATTGGCTATTTGCATCCGTAAGACTAATCAACAATCCGCCACCTTCCAACTCCATTGGAATCGGCTCTGCCCAGAGTTCATCGAGAGAATCATAATCCGTACTATCCTTGGACAGATTAGTGATCACAAAACCTTCGGCACTATATCCATAAGCACGCGCTTGGGCTCCGTGCCAACGACCTTCGGCACGCGCTAAACCCAACTGATAATCGCCCGCAAATTTAATACCCAACCCTGCCACTAACGCAACAATCAACAACGCTAAAATCAGTACGGCACCGCGCGCCTTGTTAAGGGCTGCCATATTATTAGGCACCCTTTTATCAGGCACATTATAAGGCACCCCTCGGAGATTAAAGTTGGGGTAATTCATACAGACGCACACTGCGACTTGCCCCCTTATTTTCTTCAGTGGTCTCTATAGTAATTTCTAACGCAAGAGGGCTACCAGCACCGGTTGTTTGATTTAATGGCGGCCAAGTGGGCTCCCAATTTTTACTATAGTCCACGCCTTCCAAGGCGCTTTTACCGTTACTTTTCACGTAGCCATCGGACAAAAACCGCAGTTGTATATCAGTAACATTTTCAAGTAATGTTTGATGCAAAGACTCCCGCTCGAAATCCATATCCTCCAGCTTTTTGTTGCGCTGAGGCAAATAATCACGGATAAGTTTACCCTCTGCGATACGGTAATTTACCAACTGCAAATCACTGCGCAAACGGCCCATGGGATTAACCCACCCACGTCGCGTAAACTGCATAATTAATTGGAAACTATTTTTACCTTTGGTGGTTAAACTTGCTGCTTGAAACACCATTTCGGTCAAGCTAGGTCCCGCCGGGTTAGCCGTTGAGGCGGGCAATATATTGCGCATATCCTGACCAATTAATTGCCAGGCCTTATCTAATTGGTTGATTTCATGAAGAACTTCACGAGTACGTTTTGCGCCGTTACTCGCACTCTCTAACGATTGATAAGCCATCGTTGAAATAACCGCGGTTAAGACAATGGCGATAAGCAGCTCAATCAGCGTAAAACCTTGTTGGCGCAACAGCTTACTCACTCATATACCCCGTCAAGCTCGCGAGATTATCAAGCTTGGCTGTACCCTTAACACCGTTATAGCCGCTTCCTTCCGCCAAGCCCAAAAGCGCAACACCGACATTTATTTTCACCAAACCAGGAATTTCATCTTCCTTGCTGGTTTCTATTTGCCACTGCCATTGCAAACCCATCATTGCAACGCTGCCAGAATCTTTTTCAGGTAATTTAAAAGTAGGGAAGTTTTTTTTGTTATTGTTGAGCATGGTCAGCCGAGTCAGTTCATTCTCAGCAATCCACATTGCATAGGTTTTTTCGCGAACATGAGCAGCACCATCTACTTGAGCCATGACCAGTATGACCAAAGAAGGCAATGCGGTCGCCACAATCACCAAAGCAATCATCACCTCTACCAAGGTGAAGCCCGCAGATAAAGATAAGCGTGAGCTGAAAGATTTAGCGCTTCTTAGGTTCACTACGTTCATCTTCCTCCTCTTGCTCAAGCCAATGACTATTGCCCATCATATCTATTTCAATATGCTGCACTTCAGATTTAATGCCATTGGAAACGCGACTGCCGCTCTCAAAAAATTTCATCTCGATCGGTGTTGCCTCGCCGCTTGGCGACCACGCCAGTGCCGGCGGTTGCGTTTCTAATTCAGCTTCATACGCGTAAAGATGCCCTTCTATGGACATATCCCACTGCATATTTTCAGGCAAACAATGTTCGCTAAGAGTGTCTTCTGGTAAATCCTGCCACGCGCTATCGCGGAAGCGCTGCCAGTGATAGCACCATTGTTTTGCCAATGAGTCTTCTAATTCTTTTTGCGTTACAAACATCCCGATAATTTCACCATTTAACACCGACTGCTCGCTTACAAAATCGATTGCCTGCATAAATAGTTGCGCTTCTTTGCGCGTAGCACTGGCAGCCACCCTGTTATCCATTGATACCGCAATAACAGCCGCCATAAGGCCGATAATAATAATTACCGCAATAATTTCGATCAGGGTGAAACCCTGCGACTTAGCGCCTTTGTAAGGCATAGTGTTCATGACGATATCGCTTCACCCCTAACCCAACAAGTTATTGCGCTTTTGGAGCCTGCTCCCAAACACTAATATCTGCGTTTTGCTCTTCACCGCCACTTACACCATCAGCTCCTAATGTGTAAATGTCATAGGGGTGACCTTCACCTGGACTGGCATAAAGATAATCGCGACCCCATGGATCTTGCTGCAGTTGCTCAATATAGCCATTAGTACTGTAGTTGCGCGGAACCGGCGCCTGAGAAGGCTTACTGACTAATGCCGTAAGACCTTGCTCACTGGTTGGATAATTAAAGTTATCCAATTGATAGAGCTTGAGTGCTGTTTTAATAGCTTCCATGTCTGCTTTTGCTTTTTGGATACGAGCTTTATCCGCTTTATCGCTCACCATAGGTGCAACAATACTCGCAAGCAAACCGATGATAACAACGACCACCATAATTTCGATCAAGTTAAAACCGCGTTGACGATTTTGACCTACTTGGCCGTGTCGTACTGTTGACTGACGCATAACAACTCCTGAAAAAGAAATACAATTAAACAAGTGAGCTCATTTGGAAAATCGGCTGCAATATTGCCAACACAATAAGGCAAACCGAAGCCCCCATAAATACAATAGTGAAGGGCTCAAGTAAACCCATAGCCATGCCTAGCACCATATCCAATTCACGTTCTTGATCTTTAGCCGCGTTATCCAGCTGTTGCGGCAAGGTACCATTGGTTTCACCGCTGGACACCAATTGGACTAGTAAGGGCGGAAAGGTTCCCGCATTTTCCATAGCACGTGACAGGCTGCTACCCTCTCGCACCGCATTAACTACCTGCTCACAAGATTCTTGCAACAGACGGTTAGACATTACCTGTCCGGCAATTGTTAAGGCTTGTAACAGAGGTACACCACTTGCAGATAGCAAGCTTAAGGTTGCAGCAAAACGCGCTGAATTGATCTGCCGAACTAATTCTGAAATCACTGGCAACCGCAATTGCAGCGCATGCCAGGAGCGTTTATATGCTTCTTGACGCAACATGCGCCTAACACTAATCACCAAAGCAACTATTGCAATAAGAACATAAATACCATAATTCACGACAAAACTGCTGGCGGCAACCAGCGCTTTTGTTAACACGGGTAACTCATGATGGCTGTGAGCAAATACGCCTACTAGTTTAGGTACCACAAATGCCATCAATCCCGTAATCACACCCATGCTGACGACTAGCAATACAACAGGATAGATCATTGCCATCTTCAGGCGTTGCTGAACTATCTGACTATTCTGTGTGTAATCGGCCAGTCGCTCTAGCACCGGCCCAAGATAACCGGAACTTTCACCAGCACGCACTAACGCGCGATACATTTCGTTGAATGCAATAGGATTCTCGCCCAAAGCCTGCGCAAGACTAAAACCTTCTAACACCTTGGTCCGCACATGCAACATGATGCGTTTGATATTGGGTTTATGCGCTTGTTTGGCGGTAGCGTGTAAAGCTTCATCTAGCGGTAAGCCTGATCGCACCAATGATGCCAGCTGACGGGTAATAATACTGAGATCGCGGGAGCTCAAACGGCTCGCCCTACGCTGCCGCCAACCACTTAGATTGAGGCTTTCCTCGCCGGCCTTTTCAACTTCCGCACCCGCACTTTCAACCTCTAGGGGTTTAAGTTTTTTAGCGCGCAGCTGGCTACGCACATGGCGTTCAGAATCGCCCTCTAAAATACCTTTGACGGTTTTACCCGCTTCATTAAGTGCTTTGTAACTGAATGCGCCCATAACTATTACTCGTAAACCCGATTAGAGCCGCGTGCGGTTAAAGTTGCGTTGTCACGCGTAATACTTCTTCCATGCTGGTGATACCATCCAATACGCATTGGCGCCCATCATCACTTATGGATGCACTGTTTTTACGTGCTTCAGCAATTAATTGTTGTTCGCCAGCTTGCTCATGAATAAGGTGGCGCAAACGTTCATTAATTTCGATTAATTCATAGATACCTTTGCGTCCACGATAACCTTGATAGTTACAATGTTTGCAGCCTATAGGACGGAAAATAGCGACGTCCGCTGGCAACTTCAGCATGTCGCGCTCAGACTCGTTCGGCTCATAGGACTCTTTACATTGACCGCACAGCACACGCACAAGGCGTTGCGCCATAACCACTTCAAGACTAGACGCCAGAAGAAATGGCTCTACACCCATATCTTTCAAGCG
The DNA here is from genome assembly GCA_025362015.1 of Gammaproteobacteria bacterium. GTDB lineage: Bacteria > Pseudomonadota > Gammaproteobacteria > Pseudomonadales > Cellvibrionaceae > Cellvibrio. Next base: position 19,995 of record JANYIO010000108.1, read on the forward strand.
CAATACCGCACCGATCGCCGTATTGGTGTGCAATGTCGACAACACCAAATGGCCAGTCAAACTTGCCTGAATGGCAATTTCAGCAGTTTCACCATCGCGAATCTCACCAATCATCACCACATCCGGGTCTTGACGCAAAATAGCGCGCAATCCGCGAGCAAACGTCATCTCTACTTTGGGATTTACCTGGGTTTGGCCGATGCCGGGAAGCAGATATTCGACGGGATCTTCAATGGTTAAAATATTGCGGCTACGGGTGTTAATGTGACTTAAGCCAGCATACAAGGTAGTTGTTTTACCTGAACCTGTGGGGCCTGTGACCAAAATAATACCGTGCGGCTTAAGCAGTGCGCGGCTCAATTTTTCATGTACCGCTGCTGGCATAGCAAGCTGCTCTAACTTGAGCTGACCCGCAGACTGATCCAGTAGACGCAACACAATACGCTCACCAAACGCGGAGGGAATTGTTGAAACCCGAATATCTACCGCATGCCCTGCTAAACGTACAGTGATACGACCATCTTGCGGCAAACGTTTTTCAGCAATATCCAGACGCGCCATAACTTTTAGGCGCGACACCAACACCGGCGCCAATTCGGGCTTAGGTGAAAGGACTTCACTGAGCACACCGTCAATACGGAAACGCACGGACACGCGATCTTCATAGGGTTCCAAATGGATATCCGAAGCACCCTCACGGACAGCTTGCGACAAAACGGCGTTGATCAAACGAATGATGGGGGCGTCATCGTCACCCGCAAGTAAATCTGTACGCTCCGCCAAATCATCCGCTAGGGAAGACAGGTCGAACTCTGCACCCAAATCGTCAACCGCACGCTGAGCTGCGCCATCCCCACCCTGATATTCCTTAGTGAGACGCTTTTGAAAATCCTCTGCTGCCATTTCTTCGAAGGTGAAGTCGTCACCTAAAAAGCGTTGCAACTCCAACAAGACATCCAACGTAATGCCTGGACGACACAACACAACACGACTGCCGACAGCCTCAAGCATTACTCCATGAGCTGAAGCAAACGCAAAAGGCAAACGCAACATGTGCGGCGACTGCGCCTCATCAGCTGTAACATCAGCGTCTGCAGCCTGCAAGGATTCTGGTTCGGCCGAAGCCAAATCAAAAAGCATGGGCTCAACATCATTCTCAACAATCACTGTTATTCACCTGCAGCCGGAGCTACGGCAGGCTGATTTGGAGGCTCCACTGTTGCTGCGGGCGGCATAGAAGGCGGCGTTTTTACCGGGTTGCCTTTCCATTCAGGTAAAACTTGAATTGATTTAAAGCCTTCATTATGGCGCGCTTGAATTTGCAAATCGCGAATAGTTTGATATTTCTCAGCCGTGGCGCCTTCCATTACTTTGTCATCGCGAATGACAGTTGCACGAATAAATACCAACAAATTCGTTTTAAGTTTCGTGCTAGTTTCAGTGCGAAATAGACGTCCTAGCAATGGAATACTGCCCAGCAAAGGCACGCGAGTTGACCCGACTTGTACGTCATCTTTTATTAATCCGCCCAAGACTACCGTTTGACCATCCGCGATGAGAATTTGCGTGTCTATTTTGCGCTCGTCGGTGATAGGACCATCCGGGTTGTTTTTATCCGACACCCCGGAAACTTCTTGCTTAACGTCAAGCATTAAGCTGTCACCTTCGTTGATATGCGGCGTTACTTCAAGCTTCACCCCAACAGATTCACGATTGATCGTATTAAAAGGGCTTTGAAACGAACTGCCAGACGATCCAGTTCCACTACCTCCACCTGAACTACCGGAATAGGAGCCTGTTTTAAAGGGTATTTTTTGGCCTACCGATATTGATGCTTTCGTATTATCTGTTGTTAGCAAATTCGGCGTCGAAAGAACGTTAGTACCACTTTTCGTTTGCAACAAACGCAGCAAACCCAAGAAGTCTCCAGTCTTGCCTATACGACCTATGCCAAAAGTTTGCCCTTGCAAGGTATCTAAACCCTTAGCTAGCGCAGCTAAAGCTGTATCGTGAGCTGCTGTATCATAAGGCTTCACATCCGGGTTAGGAAACCCAGCCGCTGCCCCACCAAGAGAAGCTATCCCGCCTTTTCCATCAGTCGATGAACCAAAACCATTTTTGGGACTAGCATACATCCATTGCACGCCCAACTCGCTGCCATCGGAGTTCTGAACTTCCACAATAATTGCTTCAACTAATACCTGAGCGCGACGAATATCAAGGCTATCAACAACCGCTTTTAACGACTGCATGGTGTCGCTATCGGCAGTAATTAATACTGAGTTAGTACTTTCATCGGCTTGTACATTTGCTTGCCCACCAGCTGCATCTCCTGTTTTGCCTTGATTTTGCGACTGCAGCATACCGGACAATACTTTAGCTACATCGGCAGCCTTGGCATAACTGAGATAAATTACCTTGAGATTGGCGTTTCTGGCCTGAGGGCGATCCAAGCTTTCTACCACTCCTCTAATACGCAAACGCGACATTTCATCGCCACTGACAATAACGGCATTAATCCGCTTATCCGCCACTACAATGGGTGGCGAGGTGGTAGCACCGCGATTAGGGTCAGGCTTCTCTAATTGGTTAATCATGGCAACCACTTCTGTTGCCTGCGCGTAGTGCAGCTGAACCACATCCGTTGCTAATACTGCAGCTTTATCCATTTGCGCTATCAATTCATTGATGCGAGAAATGTTGGCACGAGTATCGCTGATAATCAGCGCATTACTAGGCTCATATGCAGACAAGTGACCATACTGGGGAACTAGTGGCCGCAGAGCAGCAAGCACCTTAGAGGCGCTAATATTATTGAGCTGAATAATCTGAGTAATGTAGCCATCATCTTTATCTTTGATGTTTTGCTCTGTTGGAATGGGCATATTGCGCGCATCACGGTTAGCAATAACACGTACCACACCATCGCTCTCAACTGCCGTAAAACCATGAACATCCAAAACTGCCAAAAACAACTCATACAATTCTTTTTTGTTGAGCTGTTTGTTAGATATCACTTTGATAGGGCCACGAACTTTTGGGTCAACAATAATCGTTTTACCCGTAACTTCACCTATAAACTTAACCACATCGACAATGTCGGTATCTTTAAAGTTAACCGTCCAGGTTTGCTCAGGCGCAGCTTGAGCAGATGCAGTAGACGCAAAATTGCAACCCACCGCTAATATAGCCAGCACCAGAACACTCTTTACCAATTTTAATTTCACACACAACCTCACTTTACTGGAGCACCACATCAACTGTCATAACACTACCACCTCTCTTAATTTCAAGGCTTGCAGAGGTTGTATTACCCATATTCTTATACACTTCCATAATTTTTGCAGGGTTAGTCAATGGCATTCCATTAACAGCCGTCACTATGTCATCCGTTTGCAGACCCAATGTTTTGAACTTTTCAGCATCGCGCCCGGGGCGAATTTTGTAGCCTACCACCTGCCCACCTTCACGATAAATACTCATAGCGACTACGTCAGACAGATTCCGACTCACCTCTCCTACGACCGGATTAGTGGCAGCGCTACGCTCAGGAGAATCATAGTTCGGATTTCTATCTGCCGATGGACTATGCATTGAAGGTCCATTTGGGAAAGAATTATTTGCCTGCCAGGGGCGCTCTGATACTGCTGCTGCAGGTGGAGCATAAGCTTGAGAGATGGGGTTGGCACCAGGAGTGTCTTGATATAACAACAGCGACTCAAATTGGCCATTATTGTTAACAATTACCCTATCACTCATTATTTTCGCTAATGACACACCATTACCAACCGGTAGGGAATTGCCAATAGCATACACATCGGTTTTATCACCAGCAGTAATAATGGCACGCGCCAATGAGTCATCACTACTGGCGATAACGCCCATAAGCATCAAATTGAGATGAGATTCAGTAGCCTGACTTTCCGGATTCACATCCGTTTTGGCCGCCGGAGCATCTGCTTTTCCAAACACCGACAGCGATTTGAATTGCTCGATATTGACTGCTGGGCCATTACTAGCAACATGACTAACAACAGAAATAGCAATGGCTGCAGGGGGAATAGATGGATTAGGAAGCAATAGCCAAAAAAGACGGGCCACACTAAAACTCAAACTAGTGATCAACAATAACCGTACCAAAAATTGCCAACGACTCAAAGGTACCTTTGCCAGCAAGGTCAATGCCCGCGTAACGAGCTGCTCCCATTCAGTGCTAGTTTGCGGCAAGGCAAAACGGCTTATTGATACACGATTAATTGACATAAAACTAATTCAATTCCTACACAGAAGTCGCAAGAGGTTTCAATGAATGGGCAATCTACCGCACTGAACCACTTTATTATGGTTATAGAGCTCAAGATTCTACTCTATCCATCCAACAAAAGCGAAACCAGCCAGCACAGACTCGTCAGGTTTTGACCACACCCATCACCGATAATTTTTCTATAACACAAAACTGTTAAGTGCTGCACATTTTGTAAGGCAAACGCAGGATCGCCAATTCACAAAACAACGACAGAAATCATGCGCACTTAAGTATTAGCACAAATTGGCTGAACAGCTATTTTTTATCGCGCAACAAATCGCGAATCTGCGTTAACAGTATCTCTTCATTTGTTGGGACAGCCGGCGGCACTTCTTTCGCTTTAATTTTATTTAATACTTTGATAGCCATAAAAATTGCAAAAGCGACAATCGTAAAGTCGAGCACTGTTTGGATAAATTTTCCATAGGATATAACGACCGCAGGAGAAGCTCCCTCTGCAGATTTGAGAGTAAAGGCCAAGTCCCTAAAATCTACCCCTCCAACCAACAAACCAATGGGCGGCATAACGATGTCTGCGACTGCAGATGTGACAATTTTGCTGAATGCAGCGCCGATAATAATACCCACCGCCATATCAACCACATTACCTTTAATAGCAAAATCTTTGAACTCTTTAACTACACTCATAAAATTCTCCTCTTTAAGAATCAAACATTCGGCTGTGAAAAAATCAAAAACAGTACTTTTGTATCACCCTTGCAACCAATCAGCAACACAAGTGGTAGCAATGCTCAGTTTTTTTGTATCAACTTTTAGTCATCAGTAAATCAATACCGAGCGACTCCCACATCTCATCAACACGAACCTTTACCCTTGTATCCATTGCAATAGGTACGCCCCATTCACGATTGGTTTCACCCGGCCATTTATTCGTTGCATCAAAACCCATTTTAGAACCCAAACCTGACACCGGTGAGGCAAAATCCAAATAGTCGATGGGTGTGTTTTCCATCATGACCGTATCGCGCACTGGGTCCATGCGTGTAGTCATTGCCCAAATGACATCTTCCCAGTTACGCGCATCGACATCATCATCTGTAACTATGACAAATTTAGTGTACATAAACTGCCGCAAGAAACTCCATACACCCATCATCACGCGCTTGGCATGACCAGGATACTGTTTTTTTATGGTGACCACTGCCATGCGATACGAACAGCCTTCAGGTGGCAAATAAAAATCTACAATTTCAGGAAATTGTTTTTGCAAAATTGGCACAAACACTTCATTGAGTGCAACACCTAAAATAGCGGGCTCATCAGGTGGACGCCCAGTGTAGGTACTGTGATAAATAGGATCGCGACGATGAGTAATACGTTCAACCGTAAATACCGGAAAATGATCCACCTCATTGTAATAACCTGTGTGATCACCAAAAGGCCCCTCAAGTGCCATATCGTTCGGCGCAATAAAGCCTTCCAAAATAAATTCAGCCGATGCAGGAACCTGTAAATCATTGCCAATACATTTCACAACTTCGGTTTTATCACCGCGCAATAACCCAGCAAAACCGTATTCGGAAAGCGTATCGGGAACCGGAGTCACAGCACCCAAAATAGTGGCAGGGTCAGCGCCGAGGGCAACTGCAACAGGGAAATTTCCCCCGGGGTTTTGCAATTGAAATTCGCGAAAATCTAACGCGCCGCCACGATGCGAAAGCCAGCGCATAATTAAGCGATTTTTTGCAATTTTTTGCATTCGATAGATGCCGAGATTTTGTCGTTCTTTGTGTGGCCCACGTGTAACAACCAAAGGCCAAGTTACTAATGGGCCAACATCACCCGGCCAACACGTTTGAATCGGCAACTTATCCAAATCGACCGCAGCTCCCTCAAGCACAATTTCTTGACTCGGTGCTTTGCTTAGCACCTTGGGTTGCATATTCAATACTTGCTTGAAAATCGGTAACTTATCCCATGCATCTTTAAAACCTTTAGGTGGTTCAGGCTCTTTTAAAAACGCGAGCAACTTACCCACTTCACGCAAGGCCGCAACTGATTCTTGCCCCATTCCTAAAGCAACGCGCTCAGGCGTGCCGAATAAATTTCCGAGCACAGGAATCGAATAACCTTTGGGATTTTCAAACAATAATGCAGGGCCACCAGCACGCAAAGTGCGGTCGCAGATTTCAGTTATTTCAAGGTAGGGGTCAACTTCTTGCGTAATACGTTTTAGCTGGCCACGCGTTTCGAGGAGTGCGATAAAATCGCGGAGATCTTTGTATTTCATGTGCCTGTCTCTAGTTGCCCGCCTCTAATTGCAAGCCCCGAAAGGCTAGCAACCAAAAGCGGGCAACTAGAAGCTGGTGGCTGACAAATTATTTTCTTTTCATGGATTGGAAAAATTCATCATTGGTTTTGTAATCTTTCAACTTATCCAATAAAAACTCTGTCGCTGACACATCTTCCATATCGTTCAATAGCCGACGCAAAATCCAAATGCGCTGCAGCTCATCTTCTTTCGTCAGTAATTCTTCGCGACGAGTACCAGAGCGACGCAAGTTAATCGCAGGATAAATACGCTTCTCAGCAATTTTACGATCAAGATGCAACTCAAGATTGCCGGTACCTTTAAATTCTTCGTAAATGACTTCGTCCATTTTTGAACCAGTATCAACCAAAGCAGTAGCAATAATACTCAAGCTACCACCTTCCTCAATATTACGTGCAGCACCAAAGAAACGTTTGGGGCGCTCCAGCGCATGTGCGTCCACACCACCCGTTAACACCTTGCCCGACGAAGGAATTACAGTGTTGTAAGCACGCGCCAAACGCGTTACCGAGTCGAGCAAAATAATCACATCTTTTTTATGCTCAACCAAACGCTTGGCGCGTTCGATAACCATTTCTGCCACCTGCACATGACGCGAGGGCGGCTCATCAAATGTAGAGGCTACTACCTCACCACGTACCGAGCGCTGCATTTCGGTTACTTCTTCCGGGCGCTCATCAATAAGCAAAACAATTAAATGACACTCGGGATTATTGCGCACTATGGCTTGCGCAATATGCTGCATCATAATAGTTTTACCGGCTTTAGGCGGCGCCACGATCAGACCGCGTTGACCTTTACCGATAGGTGCAATTAAATCGATAATTCGACCAGTAAGATCCTCAGTAGAACCATTGCCAGCTTCAAGCACTAAGCGCTTATTGGGGAACAACGGCGTGAGGTTTTCAAACAGAATTTTATTGCGAGAACTTTCAGGCTTATCAAAATTAATTTCATTTACTTTTAATAATGCAAAATACCGTTCGCCTTCTTTTGGTGGGCGAATCTTGCCTGATATAGTGTCACCCGTACGCAAATTAAAGCGACGAATTTGACTTGGCGAAACATAAATATCATCAGGCCCAGCCAAATAAGAACTGTCAGCAGACCGCAGAAAACCAAAGCCGTCAACCAATATTTCCAGCACACCATCGCCGTAAATATCCTCTCCGCCTTTAGCGTGGCGTTTGAGAATATTAAATATAATGTCTTGTTTGCGGGAGCGTGCCAGGCTTTCCAGCCCCATTTCACGCGCGATATCTATCAGTGATTCAATTGATTTTGCTTTTAAGTCGGTTAGATTCATAAGTAAGACTTTGTGGATGGTTGTTGCGGATAATAAGCCGGATGGCTGAATTGTTTATTGGAAATCTGTTGTGTGTTTTCTATTATTTATAGCTAACAGGTTAACTGTTAACGCTTAAAACTCAACTGAAGGTATTCTGAATGAGGTTCGAACAACTGCAGGATTTAAAAGCTACCAACGCGGGGTTGAAGCCATCCAACGAGAGACTGAACCATGTGGGGAGTTCATCGTGGACAAGCAAGATGATTGGAGTATAACGATAAAATCAGCCAAGTGCAAAAAAAAAAGCAAAAACTAAAAAATTAAAAAGAAAGGCTGCTTCCGGCAGCCTTTCTTTTTTTGTATTATAAGGCGCTATTAATAAACTCAACTAACTGCGTCTTGGACAAAGCTCCCACTTTAGTCGCCTCTACCTGGCCATTTTTGAAAATGAGCAGAGTAGGAATACCGCGGATATTGAACTTGCCCGGTATTTCTTTGTTAGCATCAACATCTACTTTAGCAATTTTCACTTTGCCGGCATATTGCTCGGCAAGATCGTCAAGGATAGGGGCAATCATTTTACAGGGGCCACACCAGGCCGCCCAAAAATCAACCAACACGGGGATGTCAGCGCTCAATACATCCTGCGCAAAGCTAGCATCAGTTACATGGACAATTGCATCATTACTCATTTATAGACTCCAAACCTAGACTTTAATAGACAGATTGCATCATAAGGATTGAGAGGATGTCTCGCAAGAAGAAAAAATCTATCGTAGCCATAGTAACCATCCATTTATAACAGCCGCCTACTTATGAATTATGAACAATACGATGATCCAATAGCGTAGTTCACTTTATTTTATCCACAATATTCCCGAGCGTGTCATTCAACTTATCCAATGTAATTGGTTTCGATAAATAATAATCCATTCCACAAGCAAATACTGCATCGCGATGCTCCTGAAGAGCATGCGCCGTTAATGCAACTATAGTTGTAGCAGGTAAAGCGTGGCCTTTTTCAAACTCACGAATATTACGAGTAGCCTCAAAACCATCCATTTCCGGCATTTCACAATCCATTAAAATAATATCGTAGGGCTGAATTGCGGCGCGTACGGTATCAACGGCCAACCTACCATTTTCAACCAATTCTGGAAGAATATTTAACTTACCTAACAGCCCCTTTATTACCATGCGATTGACGGCATTGTCCTCAGCAACCAATATCCGTAAATGTGAAAACTTATCGAGTGCTTGCAGCTCATGCTTGTGCTCAAATACCACAGCAGAATCATATCCCAGCAATCCAGTTAATTCATACTTCAAGGCTTTACCGGATACAGGTTTGCGCAAAAATGAACGGATAGCATACCGGCGCAATAATTGCTGATCATGCAACACATTACTTGACGAAAAAATAAATAGTGGCGTTGTAGAAATTTCCCCACTACCTCTAATCAATCGAACAAAATCAATGCCATTCATATCTGGCAGCGCAGA
>JANYIO010000109.1 GCA_025362015.1 Gammaproteobacteria bacterium
TGAATCAGACCTTCGATGTCGCCATCCAAACGGGCAAAAGCGCCAAACTTGGTCAGGCGGGTAATGGTGCCTTCAACAAGTTGACCGACTTTAAACTTCTCAACTTTATCGTGCCAGGGGTCACCCTGCAACGCGCGGATCGAGAGACCAATACGCTTCTTTTCTTTGTCAACGCTGATAACTTTGACTTTGACTTCCTGACCAACTGTCAAAACTTCGTTGGGGTGTTGAACACGTTCCCATGAAAGTTCTGAAAGGTGAACCAGACCATCAGCACCGTTGATATTGACGAATGCGCCAAAATCAGCAATCGAAGTAACGCGACCGGTATAGGTTGCGCCTTCTTCCAACTCGTCAATCACACGTTCCTTGATCGACTGTCGAGACTCTGGGTTGGCGGCACGCTCAGACAAAATCAGGCGACGACGAGCACGGTCCACTTCAATGATACGAACGCTGATCGTTTCGCCAATCATCTTGGCCCAACGGTCAGGTGTATCACCTTGAACTGAACTGCTTTTAAAGTCATGCAAAAATAACCTAAATGAATAGCTTGCACATGATGACCAGCCCACATTGGCACCGCAATACTATCCCATGCTCGCAAGCGCCCTTTTAATAATCCCGCCGCAATTTTATTACCCTTACCAGCACCATTACCAGCAATAGCTTCATAAGATTTTGCATCAATTTCACCAGCGGTTATAGTCACAATCATTGCCGAATCTGCATGCTTATAAAAAGCAAATGCGGCAAGCTCAGCATCATCTGCATGAGGAGAAATAATTAAAATGCGCTTGTCACAATATGAGGTGTTGCTAAAACCAAGCAAAATCATATTGCCCTCTTGAATACTGCAATATCGGCAAGAAACTTGTATTGGCTCGTTTATTTTTTGCAAAGATTCCAATAGGCGAGTTAAATTAAAAAAACGCTGACCATTCGCACCACGCTCAAAGTATTGTCGCGACACAACCTCTTTAGAACGAAATTCAACATAAGGATCAAACAAAAAACCTAATCCATTTACCTTTAATGTTATGGGTAAAATACACGTATCAACATTCACAGGAAGAGGAGTCAATAATTTAAATTGATCGTGGGTTAATGTACCCGCAAAAGATAAGGAAGCGTTAAATGTAAATTTATAGTCACCAACCGGGCTATAAAAAATGTGGTCGACCCACAACAGCGCATGTGCGACGTAAAATAATATTCCAACTGAAATAGCAATAAAATAATAATGCATTACTATTGCATAAATAACGCAGGCTATTGCAACAATGATCCATGCGAACATAAATCTTTTATTAACATTTTGATGTGCGTTACTTTTCAATATTCATACCTATAATGCGCAATATTTATATGCGATAAACTGGCGCTTGGTGGCACCATAACATCTTGTAATCTGCATCCGAGCGTCCAAATGAATAACGCAGCTGCTTGCCTTGTTCCTGCGCAAAATTTTCTGCACACTGAGTATTCAAAAAAGTAAGCACACTGCCCGGACTATATTGATTAAAATCAGGGTCTACTCCGGCATTTAAAAACTCAAATGAAATCCATTGTGGTGAGCACGCAAAAAATAACAACTGTATTGCTATTGGTCTATCTTTTAAAAACAATACTTTTCCGGTTAAAAAATCTTTTAACGCTTCGAGTTGTTCAGCTAGACGCTCATAGGCTTTTGGTTTTTTTTGCCAACGCAGTTCAAACAGTTCAACATACCACTTAGCAATATCAGCAGGGGAAAATTCATTTACTTCACGTACAACACCACCAGCCTCTTCGAGTAACCGCCACTCCCGAGTTCGATTGTATTGAAATTTTTTCGAGAATTCATTATGGCTATAATTTTTGAGTAAACTGAGCGTTTCTGATTGGCTACGTAAAGATTTAATCTGCGCAATATGCGTTGCGGAAATATAATCACCTTTAAAATGTAATGGCAGCGCACAAACTCGCGGTGCCAGCGGTAAAATAATTTCCATGTTACCTAAATCTACTCGCTCATAATGATGCACTCGTTTTAAAGCACGCTTATGACCGGCAATAAAAGAGTTCCAGGTCGGCACAGCACCTATGAGCTTACCATCTTCAAATCGACCAAAATATCGCAACGGCATTGCAGCCAAGGTGGACACGGTTGCAATAAATTGCGGATGGGTAATAACGCTGCCACCAAAATTTGCATAAGCACGTTCATAGGCAGCAGAATCAATTTCTTGCCAACCACGTGCATGCCATCTATTTAGCCACTGACAATCTAGTACATTCATTTTGCAACTCTATATTTTAGCGAAGACAGAGTACCCAAACACATTCATTGGCACAACACCGGCGTAGCGACTAATTTCTGCAATAAAAAAGCCCGCATTTTACTGCGGGCTTTTTTATTGCTCATTCAATCTGATTTAAATTCAAGGCAATACTAAATTATCGCGATGGATTAATTCGTTGTCATCTTTATAACCTAGTATATCTATAATCTGGCTGCTAGGTTTGCCGATAATTTTACGCGCCTCATCAGCGTGATAATTCACCAAACCACGGGCTATTTCACGGCCTTCGCTGTCAGCACAAATCACCATATCACCGCGCGTGAAATCACCGCGCACCTCTTTAACACCAACTGGCAATAAACTTTTACCCTGCTCGCGTAAAACTTTTGCTGCACCGTCATCAAGAATCAAGGTTCCTCGTGTTTGCAATTGACCAGAAAGCCAACGCTTACGCGCCGCCTGAGGTTTTTGTTCCGCCCATAAAAAAGTGCCAATGTTTTCACCCGCAGCAACACGCAATAGAGCATTTTCAATGCGACCACCCACGATAACTGTATCCGCACCCGAGCGCGCCGCAACACGCGCCGCACGCACCTTGGTGATCATGCCGCCACGACCAAGCGCACCGCCAGTACCACCGGCCATTTGTTCAAGGCGAGTATCATCAGCGGCAATTTCGCTCAGTAATTTTGCATTGGGATTAGTACGCGGGTCACTGTCGTACATGCCTTGCTGATCAGTAAGAATAACCAGCAAATCGGCTTCAATTAAATTTCCAACTAAAGCGCCAAGCGTATCGTTATCGCCGAAACGAATTTCGTCGGTGACGACCGTATCGTTTTCATTAATAACCGGCACCACATTTAAACTCACCAACGTTTTTATAGTGGAGCGTGCATTTAAATAACGTTGACGCGAAGAAAAATCATCGTGATCAAGCAGAACTTGTGCAGTGTGCAAAAAAAAGCGTTGAAATTCGACTTCATAAGTTTGAATCAAACCCATCTGGCCAACGGCAGCCGCGGCTTGCAACTTATGAATTTCGGTAGGGCGAGTATCCCATCCTAAACGGCGCATACCCGCAGCTACAGCACCGGATGATACCAACACCACCTCAATACCGCGCAGGCGCAGCTCAGCCATTTGCGCCACCCAACCAGCAATAGCATTAGCATCAAGGCCTTTGCCATCATTGGTCAGCAGTGCGCTGCCAATTTTTACCACCCAGCGTTTGGCGTGGGGAATCAAATCTCTTTTACTCATAAGCGAGTCGCTAGCGTCTAGTTATTTTTTCTAACCACGGGATGCGTGACTAGTATCCAACATATTCCACTTCAACGTCGTAATCGTCATCGTTGTAGTCGTCATCTTCACCACGGGCGAGTCTGGCTGCACGCAAAGCTTCACGCAACTCATCAATACGATCACGGGCTTCTTGGGCCATTTGATTTTGCGCTTCAAGTTCGCGCTCGTGCAATTCCGGATCTTCACGCTCTGCTTCCCAGATAGACTCCAGGTAATCCATAATACGGCCACAAATCACCGCGGTGCCTTCGCGATGTAAGGCCGATATGCGAAATACCGGGCCAGTCCATTGCAACGCATCAACCACTGCCTGGCAGCGAGCTTCCACTTCGTCAGGATCTAACAAGTCAACTTTATTGAGGACTAGCCAACGATCGCGACTGGCAAGAGTAGGGCTAAACCTTTCCAATTCGCGAGCAATTGCACGCACATTCTCAACTGGATCCGAATCATCAACAGGTGCCATATCGACAGTATGCAAGAGCAAACGGCAGCGAGTTAAATGCTTGAGAAAACGCACACCCAAGCCCGCACCTTCAGATGCACCTTCAATCAATCCGGGAATATCGGCAATAACAAAGCTGCGATATTGCTGAACTTTTACTACGCCGAGATTTGGGATGAGTGTCGTAAATGGATAATCAGCGACCTTCGGTTTCGCCGAGCTAACCGCGCGAATAAAACTGGATTTACCGGCATTCGGCAAGCCCAGCATACCAACATCGGCCAGAACTTTAAGCTCCAGTTTGAGGTTGCGACTTTCACCCTCAGAACCGTAAGAAATTTTGCGTGGAGCGCGATTGGTACTGGATTTAAAGCGTGTATTACCCAAACCATGAAAACCAGCCTGGGCCACTTTCAACTTCTGGCCGTGCTCTGTGAGATCGCCAAACACTTCCTCAGTATCAGTATCAATAACGGTAGTACCTACCGGTACTGGCAAAAATAAATCATCACCTTTAGCGCCGGTACAATCTTTACTGCCACCTTTTTTACCGTGCTCTGCTTGATATTTAGGCTGAAAGCGATAGTCGATCAGGGTATTTAAATTCTCATCGCCGACCAGATATACACTGCCGCCATCACCGCCATCGCCACCATTAGGACCACCTTTAGAGACAAACTTTTCTCGCCGGAAGCTCATGCAACCATTGCCGCCGTTACCAGCTACAACTTGAATCGGGGCTTCATCAACAAATTTCACAATACTCTCCGGGAGAAAACTAATTCTTAATCAATAGGTTAATTAATTGCAGTATATATTATTCAGCAAGAGCCGTTCATCCTGAACATCGCCGCTCTTGCGCATCCATGCGCCCGCGGCATACCGCTCATCCTGAGCATAAAAAAAGCCCTATCGACAATGACAGGGCTTTTTTATTGTTCTTCAATATTCCTGCTCAAATTACCGAGCAAGGAGACTAAAAGTCAAAATTAAGCAGAAACTGTATTAACAGGAACAATGCTTACGTATTGACGATTAAATTCACCTTTGATTTGGAACTTAACATGACCATCAGCCTTGGCGAACAAGGTGTGATCTTTGCCGAGACCAACATTCACGCCAGCGTGAAATTTGGTGCCGCGTTGACGAACAATAATGCTACCTGCAGGGATCAATTCACCGCCAAAGCATTTAACACCAAGGCGTTTGGAATGGGAATCGCGACCGTTGCGCGTACTACCACCAGCTTTCTTGTGAGCCATATTCTACTCCTCATTAGCCTTACGGCTATTAACCATGGATGGCTATTAACCGTTAATGCCAGTGATTTTCACTTCGGTGAACCACTGACGGTGACCTTGACGCTTCATTGAGTGCTTACGACGGCGGAATTTAATAATCTTCACTTTGTCGGCACGGCCTTGAGCAATAACTTCAGCAGTTACTGTAACGCCTTCTACAACGGGAGCACCAATTCTGATTTTTTCGCCGTTAGCAACAAGGTATACCTTGTTGAATTCAACGATGCCACCAGTGGCGAATTCGATTTTTTCGAGCTTAAGGGTTTCGCCTACCACTACACGATGTTGTTTGCCACCGCTTTCAAAAATTGCATACATACTTTGCTCCAACCTGTTTATTCCAAAGAGACGCTTGGACTTGGACGACACGAAGTAGCTTAGCGACATGCTTGAGCATTTGAGACTAGCGTCGGATACCTGTTTTCAGGGGCGGGGATTGTATGCCAAGCACCGGCTTAATCGCAAGAAAAAACTTACTAAAACAAGGTTAAGGGCAGAATTAATGCAACATTGCATCATTACGGCTTGCCCACCAGCCGCCTAACTGCCATTCCAACCGTGTAGGATCTGCAGCACGCAATAAAAGAGCTCCCGTTATCAGCTCTAAATATAACAATTCACCTTTCAAATCCTGCCAAAAGTTTTTAGCGTCATTAGTCAGATAGTCTCGCACCAACAATGCCTCATCCCGCAGCATCTGCTCCGCCGTTAATTCGAGCTTAACAAAATCTTCTACTTCATGACTCAGGCCTTCTGTAAGTGCCAACAAGGTGCTGGTATTCTCACTAATTGCACCCGATTCGATCTGGCCTTCCGCATCGTTATTTTTAATGTGATTCATGGTAATGGCTCCTCATTAAGATCAGCAAAAATCCACAAGATATTTAAAAGCTTTTTACCCACTTGCGCGGTACAGCCCTTATAATCACCGCCTTTCTACAATCCATTTAAGTATAGGCCATTCTTTCCAATGCAAAAGAGTCCAATGCAAGAGCAATACATTCCCGCCGACGTCGAAGCCGAAGCCCAGCAATATTGGGATGCCAACCAAAGCTTTAAGGTTGTTGAAGATCGCAGCAAAGAGAAATTCTATTGCCTGGCGATGTTCCCCTACCCCAGTGGCAAGCTGCACATGGGGCACGTGCGCAACTACACCATCACCGATGTGATTACACGCTATCAACGCATGCAGGGGAAAAATGTATTGCATCCTATGGGCTGGGATGCTTTTGGCCTACCCGCTGAAAACGCAGCTATCAAGCACAATACTGCACCGGCGAAATGGACTTACTCCAATACAGACCATATGCGCACTCAACTCAAACAACTTGGGTTTGGGTTTGACTGGTCACGCGAGCTAACCACTTGCAAACCCGAATACTACAAATGGGAGCAATGGTTTTTCACGCGTTTATTTGAGAAAGGTTTGGTTTACAAAAAAATGTCCACCGTAAACTGGGATCCGGTCGACCAAACTGTACTGGCCAACGAGCAAGTAATTGATGGTCGCGGCTGGCGTTCAGGCGCTTTGGTTGAGCGCAAAGAAATTCCGCAATGGTTTATTAAAATCACCGCATATGCCGAAGAATTGATTAACGATTTAGACAAACTGCCCAACTGGCCCGAACAAGTTAAAACCATGCAACGCAACTGGATCGGCAAAAGTCGTGGCCTTGATATGCACTTTGATTTGGCTGTACCTGTTGGCGAATTTACCGGCTTCGATATCTACACTACTCGCCCGGATACTATTATGGGCGTGACTTATGTGAGCTTAGCGGCGGAACATCCCATTGCTAAATTACTCGCTGAAACTAATCCCAAGCTCACGCAATTTATTGCCGACTGCAAAGTACAATCCGTGGCCGAAGCCGATATGGCTACAATGGAAAAAGCCGGCATGGATACCGGTATTAAAGCTCTCCACCCCATCACTGGTGAACCAGTTTCGGTGTGGGTCGCCAATTACGTACTGATGGATTACGGCTCAGGCGCAGTAATGGCCGTACCCGCACACGATCAACGCGATTATGAATTCGCCAAAAGATACGGCATTGCTATTGCGCAAGTCATTGCACCTGCTGCCAGCAGTGCTGAAAAAATCGATTTAGCTAAAGCCGCGTTCATAGAAAAAGGCGTGCTGGTGAATTCTGGTGAATACGACGGCCTCGACTTCAATGCTGCCTTCGACGCTATCGCCGGCACATTAGAAATGGCCGACAAAGGCCAGGTAAAAACTAATTATCGCCTGCGCGACTGGGGCGTTTCTCGCCAGCGTTATTGGGGTGCACCCATTCCTATGTACAACCTGCCGGAAGGCGGAGAAATTGCAGTACCGGCACATAAGTTACCCGTATTACTGCCTGAAGATGTAGTGATGAATGGAGTGCAATCACCGATTAAAGCCGATCTTGAGTGGCGTAAAGCTGAGCTCAATGGCCGCGTAGTTGAAAAAGAAACTGACACCTTCGATACCTTTATGGAGTCAAGCTGGTACTACGCGCGCTACACCTGCCCTAACTTTGAAGGCGGGATGCTGGACAAAGCCGCTGCCGATTACTGGTTGCCAGTAGATCAATACGTGGGCGGCATCGAACACGCGATTTTGCATTTGCTTTATGCGCGCTTCTTTCACAAATTAATGCGCGATGAAGGCCTCGTCACTTGCGACGAACCTTTCGAACGCTTGCTTTGCCAAGGCATGGTGCTCAAGGACGGTACCAAGATGAGTAAATCCAAAGGTAACACTGTTGACCCCGAAGAACTCATTAATCAATACGGTGCTGACACCGTTCGTTTATTTTCAATGTTTGCTGCACCCCCAGAACAAAGCATGGAGTGGAGCGATTCGGGCGTTGCCGGTGGCCACCGTTTCTTGCAACGTTTATGGCGTGCGGTTGAAGGCCATATCAATGCTGGCAAACCAGGCAAATTGGATGCCGCTAATTTGCCTCAAGCCCAGAAAGATTTGCGCCGCAAAACTCACGAAACCATTGCCAAGGTCAGCGATGATTTTGGTCGTCGCCAAACATTTAATACCGCCATAGCCGCAACTATGGAATTGATGAATGAAGTCAGCAAACTTTCTGACCGCGCCAACCTGCAGGGCTTGGCGGTAGAGCGCGAAGCACTGGAAACTGCCATATTATTACTCGCACCTATAGTCCCACACATCAGCCAATCGCTATGGAAAGCACTTGGCCACAAACAAATTCCACTCAATGAGTCATGGCCAAAACTCGACGAGAGCGCACTCACACGCTCCACGATTGAAGTCGTGATACAAGTGAATGGCAAAATGCGTGGCAAATTGGACGCAGCTATAGATTCACCGAAAGATATTTTAGAGCAGCTTGCACTTGAGCAAGAAAATGTACAAAAATTTCTTGAAGGAGTGACGGTGCGGAAAATAATTGTAGTGCCTAATAAATTAGTCAGCATTGTTGCGAATTGAGCCCATAGAGCATCGCCATCCAACTAGTTAGTATAGTTAGTAGATTTTTGTTGGATGACGATGCAAAATAAATTTGAGATTTTTATGAAAAAAATTATCAGCTGCTTGGCTCTTACTTTACTCACCAGCGCTTGCGGTTGGCATTTGCGCGGCGCAGTCGATGTTCCGCAAAATTTATCGCAGCTGTATATTTCTGCGGTAGAAACACGCAGCACTTCAACGAGCAAATCAACAACCAACTCAACAGCCACATCAACAACGGAGTTAATGAGCGAACTAAGGCAGTTACTAAAAGCCAATCGCATTAGTGTGGTTGACGATAGCAAAGCTGCTAATTATGAACTTAATATTCTTGAAGAAACCATCGACAAACGCACCACGGGAGTCGGCAACGATGCGCTGAGCAGTGCTTATGAAATTACACTCAAAGCCAATTATGAAATTCGCACCAAAAATAGTGTACTTGCGACCAAGGCTACAGCTTCAAGTCTGCGCAGCTTCAATTACAACACAGCTTCGATTAGCAGCTCGGCACAAGAAGAAATGCTGCTTATCAAAGAAATGCGACGCGAACTTGTACAACAAATGTTGCGCCGTTTAAATGCCGTGATCACACACCCAACCACTAGCAGCGAACCAAGCAATGGCCAAACTGCGCCCTGAACAATTAAGCGCGGCACTCAATAAAAGTGTGGCGCCTATTTATATCGTCACCGGTGACGAGCCTTTATTAATTCAAGAAAGCTGCGACATGATTCGTGCTGCTGCGCGCAAAGTAGGTTTTATTGAACGCGATTTGTATCACTGCGATTCACACTTTGAGTGGAGCCACGTGCTCGCTTCCGCGAATAGCATGTCGCTCTTTGCCGACAAAAAAATTATTGAATTAAGAATGCCAAGCGGGAAGCCAAGTGACAAAGGCAAGGTTTTGCAAGAGTATGCACAGGCACCCACAAGCGATAATTTGCTATTGATCATCATCGACAAACTCGATAAAGACGTAGCCAAAAGTAAATGGTTCACTGCACTAGAACAACAAGGTGTACATATTCAACATTGGTCTGTCACACCCGAAAATTTACCGCACTGGATTAGCCAACGCTTAAAGCAAGCCGGCCTGCAAGCCGATGGCAATGCAGTTGATTTACTCGCGTCGCGTATTGAAGGCAACTTACTTGCAGCGGTGCAAGAAATTGAAAAATTAAAATTACTCGCGCCCGGCAATGTTATCAGCATGGAATTAATGGCTTCAGTTGTAGCCGATAGTGCGCGCTACGATTTGTTTGGCTTATCCGACAAAGCTCTGCATGGCGATGCAGGCGCAGCCGTTAAAACCCTGCACGGTTTAAAAGCTGAAGGTACCGATGCCATAGCGGTGCTTTGGGCACTCACCCGCGACATTCGCAGCCTCGTACAAATATCCGTGGCAACAGCTCAAGGTAAAAGTTTTGAAATGGCTGCCACAAAAGCTGGTGTGTGGGATAAAAAGCAACCGCTATTTAGAGCTGCACTGCAACGGATTAAACCCGCACAATTGCAACAATTATTGCGCAAAGCCAATGGTATCGACAAAGCCGTTAAAGGCATGCGTGAGGCAGAACCCTGGGATGAGCTGCTGGATTTAATTTTGAATTTAGCAGGAGTACAAAGTCTCAGCCCCGCAAATGAAAAACTTGGCTTAAAAAACTAGCCTCTATTCAACAAAAGTCGTCAACAACTATTCCGACGCTGTCCTATTCACAAATCCATTTAGTCGTCATCCTCGCATAGCGGGGATCCAGCTCCTAGTAATGAAATAATTAATTCAAACGGAGAGCATTTAAAAACTGGATCCCCGCTGCGCGAGGATGACGGAATAAAAATTATGCAAAATTTAAGCTTTCTCTGGCCCTAAAGGTTTAAACATCAAAATCAATTTTGGCAATAATGTCAGTGTACCTATAATTGCGGTAAACATCGCAAATGCGGTGAGCACACCAAAATAAATGGATGGAATAAACTGCGACAACGCTAATATCGAAAACCCAATTACAATGGTTGCGGATGAGTAATACATAGCACGACCAATAGAGGCATGAGATTTATGCATAGCCTCAATATAATTACCGCATACGGCAAACTCTTCTTTAAAACGATAGAAATATTGGATTGATTGGTCCACGCCTATTCCTACCACAATCGCGGCAATAGTCGTTGTCATCATGTCCATTGGAATCCCAACCAAACCCATTCCACCCAACACAATACCCGCCGCCAAAATATTCGGCAGTATGGCAATTAATGCAATGCTAAACGAACGGAACAGTAAAAGCATCATCAGCATGATGGAAATAAATACTACAAAGATAGTTGAAATTTGTGATTTAAATAAACTTTGCAGCATATTATTGTAAAGAATTAACATGCCCGTGAAATGCACTTGCTCTGGCTTGAAGCCTGCCTTTTCAATAGCAAAAGCACGAATGCGCTCTACCAATTCAGCACGCTTCAAATTGGGCGTAGTTTCTTTGATGCGCAAGGTAATGCGCGCTTGCTGCTGCTCATCTGATAAATAAGGGGCAATTAAAAAATCTTTAATCTCAGGTGAAAGCGAATTGCGCATCACTCCTAATTCAAAATTATTTAATTTATCACCGTTAATATCCTGTGCAACTTGATAAGCAATTGCTAAGGATTGCACCTTGCCTACTTCAGGTAAAGATTCCAAATAATCATGCAGCTGTTTTATTTGATCTAAACCACCAGTGGTAAACCAATAACTATTAACTACTTTTGGCATTGGTGAATTATTACTTGGCTCCGCCGCAAAGGGGTCATCATTTTCAGTGGTAGGCGCTGGCGTAGCGTTTGCTGGCTCCGCAAAAGGATCGTCCTCGTTTTTTGCTGCAGTTGTATCTGTTACAGCTTGTGCAACAGGCGCATCCACAATAATTTCCAATGTTGCTGTGCCGCCTAATTGTTTATCAATCACCGACAAGCCTTTATGAATTTCGCTATCACTATGAAAGTAATCAATAAACCGATTTTCAACTACTAGCTTTGATAAACCATAAATTGAAATCACTGTGGCAATTAAGGTCACTAACAATACTTTACCGCCATGAAATTCCGCTATGCGTGAAAAACGTAAAGTCATTTTTGCAGAACCGTCACCGCGATCTTTTGGCTCACCTTTAGGTAACAACATCAAACCTGCAGGAACAATCACAAACGATAAAATAAACGCAACGCCCAAACCAATTGTCATCATCCAGCCAAAATCGATAACGGGGCGAATACCACTTTGCACCAGGGACATGAACGCCACTATGGCAGTTAACGCAGAATAGAAACAAGGCTCTGCCATCACTTGAACAGTTTTCATCACCAAGTCCGCTTGGCTCCAGTGCGGATGTTGTGCATGTAATTCACGATAGCGCACCACCACATAAATGGTAAACGCGAACGACATAATTAATAGTAGTGCAACAAAGTTAGAAGAAATAACCGTTAGTCGCCAGTCGATCCAGCTAAGCCAACCCAGCATTAATGCTACCGACGTTAAGCAGGTGGCAAGCGGTAGAATAACAAATCGCCACTGGCGAAAAATAAAGGCGAGAACAATAATAATAAACGCAACCAGCGCAGCACCAAATACCATTAAATCGCTTTTGATATAGGTGAGCATGTCCGCGGTAATCATGCTTACGCCACCTAAAAAAATCTCCGCATTGCCGCGATATCTTTGCGCGATATTGCGCACAACATCGACACGCACACTGTCCGCCGCAGCGGCAACAGTCCTGAAAGCAAGGAACTCTTTTGATACTTGCGTTAACTCTTTTTCTTCCACCTCAGACAAACCAAAGTTGTCGCGTTTGGTACGCAATGCATCGCGGTGCCGCACCATTTCAATGTACTGATTATTGACATCCAAATTCAACAGCAACGCAGTGGTTTTACCATCAGGACTTAACAACATATTGCGATAAATCGGGCTGGTTAAAAATTCTTTTTTTGCCATCTCACGATCTACACCGGGTGTTAACAGGGTGCGCGTCGATTCTTTTTGCTCGGCAAGCGAACGCATAGGGCTGTAAATTAAGGGCACATCAATTAAGGAATTAACACCTTGGACACCCGACACCCTGGCTAAATCATCACGCAAATTTTTAAGTGTCGCTAAAGATTCATCGGAAAATAAATCAGCTTTAGGCGTGTAAGTCACCACCAAAAAATCACCGCGCTGATAGCGTTTATTTATTTCACGAAAATAATCAATGGTGTTGTCGTGTTCTAAGGTGAGGGCATCAGCAGAAGCATCTAACTTAAAATTGGGTAAACCTAAAATTGCCACGGTTGTCAGTGCAAAAACAACTGCCAGTACTGCAAAGGGGCGGCGAATAATAATATCGCGGTAGAGTGAAGAAATTTGCTTTTGCATTTTATGCAACATAAAGGTGAACCTTTTCCATGATTTAAATGAATGTTTTATAAACAGTTTGCCGGCATAGGCATCATTGGGCGCTATTATGCTGGAGTCATCTACTATTGAAAATGATTTTTGCAACCGAATAGGCGAAGAGTGACAAACATCAATACCACCTAAATTCAAGGTTTCCAGATAGGCGCTACTTTTAGATAGTCCCTACTTTTAGATTACCCTACTCTTAATTAGCGCTTATATGACAACCGATAATGCAAAATGACTCTATTGAACCTAATATTGATTTAACCAGCAGAAGATGCGAAATAGACGTAAACAAATCGACATTGAATTGTTACAATCGACTTAATTTTAACTAGCTACCCACGATCTACGGAAACTATCCATGCTCAAACTTCATTTCAAGGATAATCGTCAACCTGCTTTTTGGGTGACGGAGAGGTTGTACTGCATAGGTTCAGGTGGTGAGAACCAGCTGATTATTAACGGCGACAAGCATGTAGATGACCTGCATGCAAAACTTTTTGTTGAAGATAATAAGTTTCTCCTTAAAGACAATAACAGCTCCAGCGGTTGCTTTATTAATGGCCAGCGCATTACCCAAAAAGAAATACTACCGGGTGATATCATCAAACTTGGCAACACCGAATTAATTGTCTTAGACCCTCGCAGCTTGCAAGACAGCAACACGGGTACTGATAGCGCACCTTGGCGCCTGGTCTCAGACTGCAGTTGGCTACCCGGTAAAACCTTCATAGTTCCCGTTGGGAAAACCGTTACGATTGGCCGCGGCGACAATTGCGACATTAGTATTCCCGGCACCCATTTATCACGCAAACACGCAGAACTCTATATTCAGGATAATCAACTATTCATAAAGGATTTGGGCTCGTCCAACGGCACCTTCCTCAATGACAAACCGGTTATTAACGCCCCGGCTAAAAACGGCGATCAGTTACGACTTGATGTTTACACTTTCCGCTTAGTCGCTCCCGAATCCGACACCTACAAAGCTCGCATTCATGCACCCATGGATGCATTCAGCCGGCCGATTGAACGAAAACAAACCAGCAGCGAACCTAAACGTTGGATAACTCGCCCAACTTCCCCCGGCAATCGCATCGAGACAACTTACAATGAAACCACATCCAAACTGAGGCTATGGATCTCCATGGTAATAGTCATATTGGTTGCCGCTATTGCCGTTAAATTCTTGTGGTAGAATCCGCGCCGAATATTTACTTATTTAACCCATCAAATTAATCACCACTAGGAAACTTGCCATGAGTTTTGAACTTGTACCTGCAGGCAAAAGTCTGCCCGATGACTTTTACGTTGTTATCGAAATTCCTTTAAACAGCTCCATCAAATATGAAATTGATAAAGCGTCTAACTCTTTGTTTGTTGACCGCCTGGTAAGCACTGCGATGCATTACCCCGCCAACTATGGCTACATTCCTCATACACTTTGTGGTGATGGCGATGCTGCTGATGTATTGGTACTCTTCCCCGAAGCGGTGCAAGCCGGTTCAGTCATTCGCTGCCGCCCTGTAGGCGTGCTGAAAATGAGTGATGAAGCTGGTGAAGATGCAAAAATTCTCGCCGTCCCTCACGACAAACTCACCACCCTTTATAGCCATGTAAAAACCTTGTCCGATTTACCTGAAATTGTTCTCAAGGAAATTGAACATTTCTTTGAACACTACAAAGATTTAGAAAAAGGGAAATGGGTAAAAGTTGAGGGTTGGGGCGATTTAGAAGCAGCTCGCACAGAAATCCTGGATGCAGCCAAACGCTATCAAGCGGGCAAATGATTTTAGCAATCGAAAAATGGCCGCAATTGCGGCCATTTTTTATTAAGTAAAGTATCACAAGCAAAGGGAAATTTAATTTATTCGTCTTGTCGAGCAAAAGTCTGCGCATATTTTGCAATCCATTCCATAGCAGCTTCTTCTACGCTCATTGTACGGCCATAATTAGCACAAATCCGTTGGCGATAATCTTCAATTTGGCACACTTGCTCTACCATTCGCGTACGAAAAAAATCATCATTACTGGTAAAACGCATACCAACTTCAAACATTTTGGGCGACCTATTGCGGAGCCACACCACTACGCCACGGCCTTGATAATCAGGCTTCATCACCGGAATTTCAAAATCAATTAATTCGCCAACTTTGACAGGTTTACTAGTCAAAAAGCTTAACCCGCCTGAGCTTAAATTTTGCGCTTTCGTATCACCAATAATACGCTCGCCCGATAATACATTTATAGGTATGGAAGTGGGGTGTCGAATATAGTTACGCATAACATACTCCTTGCAACATACTGTCTTGAGTATAGATCCACATCTCAAAATCATCTAAGTATCAAACGGCATAAATCAGACTCATCATCCAATAGAAATCTGCTAACTAAAACCATGAACACCGGATATTAGCGAGCACCGCTCGTTAATCTACCAAACGCAATCCACTAATATCCGGTGTTAATGGTTTCACTCGTGGCTTAATTTGCCCTAAATCTGCACCCGCAGGGGCTAAGCTAACATCAAGAATATGAATAACAGGAGAAGGGGAAATTTCTTTTTCGTCCGCGTCAATCATATCGGCACCCAACTCAGCAATATCCCAATCACCAACGTCAATCTCTACCAGAGGCAAAGCAACTTTTTCTTCGGCACTAACTAAATCTGCACCGACTTCTGCAAGCCTAAAATCAGGCACTATTACCGGCGCAGTAATTGCTGGCGCTTGTTCACTCACATCTAATAAATTACCACCTTCCGGGCGCAAACTAATTGCACTAGTGTCAATATCACTTTGCACAACTGCAGGCTTATCCGTTACCGGCAATAAATAGGTACCAACAGGTGCCAGGCTCCAATTGTCAATGGTTTGCGTTTGCGGAGCCTGCTGTTCAGGGGTTTTATTGGTTGCAGAAGGGATTGCAGTTGGGGCTGCGTTTATCACTGGCTTATTTATTACTGGCGCCGCTACAGCAGCATTAACACTGGCGACCAACTCAACTTGAGCACCAGCATTAATCAGGGCATCTCGATATTTTTGCGCGCTACTCAAATCTAAACCGCGCTTAAGTGGAACAGGTCTGCCACTAAACAATGAATCAATTTTTGCAGCATCGGCTTTGAATAGTTGTTGTAACCGCAATTTCACATCCGTTAATTGCTGACCAAGAACAATATCACCACGAAAAATAATGTCGTATTGTTGTTCACTCATGGTATTTATCTCTCTCTATGTTGGTGAAAGCATAGCAGTAGGCAGAACGTGAGAGTAGATCAAGTATTCAGATCGTATATTTTAGCGATATAAAAAATATTGGATGGAACAAAATAATCTCATTCCATAATGGCAATTGATCAATGAACCTCCATACTTGAAATCAGCTCTCTGAGAACTTGTCTCTTGAGACACCGTATTTTTCGTAAAGGATATCGCCATAATGAATACTATGTATCAGCGCAAGATTGTTGTTGATGGCCACCTCGCTGAAGTGGCAAATGTGCAAACCAAGGTAGAACAAGATATAGATTTCTTACAAAATCGTATTTCACTCATGAAAAAGCAATCCACACCTAACCAGGTAGTGATTGAGATTTATGAAAATATGTTACGCAGCCGTAAGGCTGTTTTATCCTGGTTGCAGGATGGCAGTCAGGGCGAACCAATAGCACAAATATCTTATTAAAATATCCAGCTTTCACTTTAGTCATCCAACAATTGATGATCCATATTGAATGCTGGCTCCGCAACAATAGGATGACCAATAACTTTTGCGGGCACACCAGCTACAGTAGTGTGCGCCGCAACAGATTCTAAAACCACACTTCCCGCGCCAATTTTTGCACCTTCGCCTATATCAACATGCCCGAGAATTTTAGCCCCGACACCAATTAATACGCCACTGCGAACAATCGGGTGACGTTGACCTTTATTACAGCCACTACCACCAAGAGTAACGCCATGCAGAAGCGAAACATTGTCTTCTATAATTACTGTCTCTCCCATTACCACACCCGTGGCATGATCGATCATTATACCTTTGCCGATACGCGCACCCGGGTGAATATCCACATCAAATTGTTGCGAGATTTGATTTTGTAAAAACAATGCAAGACATTCGCGACCTTGTAGCCATAACCAGTGCGCAATACGATGCGACTGCAATGCCTGATAACCCTTAAAAAATAATAACGGCATACTATACGTATTGCATGCAGGATCGCGTTCACGATGCGCACTAATATCCGCACGCATGGCAATTTCAATAGAAGCATCAGCAGACATGGCGGCAATAAGAATTTCGCGAATCATTAACGCGGGCATTGCCTGGCTATCTAATTTATTGGCCAAGTGAAAACTAATAGCCGCCGAAAACGTATCATGATTCAAAATAGTCGCATGATAAAAGCTTGCCAATATGGGTTCAGTAATACTAGCTTGCGCTGCTTCAGCACGAATGATTTCCCATACATCTATAGTCTGTGAATTATTCATAAAGGCTATTTGCTTTAAACACCATTGGTTTTATTAAGCATTAAAGGGATTAACTCATTCATATGATAAAAATATTCCACATCCATTTTTATCATTTCTGGCAACAAAAAATTATTGCGACCATTTTCATTGGGTGGGCAGTAAGCTAACGCACGCATATTAGCAGCACGTGCTGCAATAATACCAGTAAGTGAATCTTCTACTACTATTGTTTGCTCAGCGGCAATGCCCATGGTTTTTGCCGCATGTAAAAACAAATCAGGAGCAGGCTTCCCGCGCGTCACATCTTCAAAACTAAAGACATTACCCTTTACATAATGCAATAAATTAGTTTTAACTAAAGTAAGTGCCATTTTTTCATGCCTTCCATTTGATGCAACACAAAATGGAATTTTTTGTTTTTGTAGCGTTTGCAATACTGTTTCAACACCAACAACCGCGTCTAACCGGTGCTCACATGCAACCATAGTTTGCAATTGCACATATCGCCAAAAATCTTTACCTTTTTGTTGACATTCTTCCTCGCTTAAATTTTTCCAATGTAATTTTTCCGTTAACTCATTGGTAATCATACTAATGCAATCAGCAACTGATTTTCCGCGATACGCCTCCAAAGAATAGTCTGTGCTCACATGAATACCGTACTTTTCACTTAAACATTCTGCAAACACTTGAGCCGACAATACTTCACTGTCCACCAAGACACCATCACAATCAAAAATAACTAACATACAATCTAAGACTCTTTCGAAAAAATTTTAATTCACAATTGGATTTTTATTAACCTGTTTTTCTATTAATCAGTATTTCTATTAATAGCGGGATAAGGCGTTGCCAATAAAATAAAAAAACCCACTACCAAAAATACAATTAATACGCTCATACCAATACGCGCCGAATGAGTGAATAGCGTGATACTAGCAACTGACATGGGCGCGAGAAATGATGTTGCGCGACCCGATAAAGCATAGATGCCAAAAAATCGACCGGCTTCTTCAACATCAACACTACGCGCCAAATAAGAACGCGACGATGCCTGTGCTGGGCCAAACACCAAACCAATTAATAAACCGAAAACGATATAAGCTTTTTCGGCGGCAGTGCCAAATAAACCACCAGAATCAGCTATTGATAAAGGCAACAGCCCAAATAAAGTATAACCAGGGCCCGTTGAAATAATCCCCAAAGTAGCAATAATCAAACATACGAGGCTGATGCTCACGACTTTTTTAGAACCCATTTGGTTATCCATTTTGCCTGCAAAATAACAACCTACAATCGCAACAATTAATAATAAAATTCCATAGATACCCATTTCGACTGTTTGCCAGCCAAACATACCCGCTGCGAAAGTTCCACCCAACGCCAACAAACCGTTAACGCCGTCTTGATAAATCATTCGCGCAATTAAAAAACGTAACATAGACGTGCGTGTTTTTAATTCACCCAATGTACTTTTTAATTCAGCTAATCCAGTGGTAATTGCATACTTCAGAGACACGCCTTTACTCGTATCCGGCGTGAAGACAAACATAGGGATAACAAAAATAAAATACCAAAGTGCAGAAAATGGCCCGGCAATGCGCGCATCTTCACCCAGCATCGGATTTAATCCAAACCATGGTTTTAAACCGATTAAAGTTTTACCTGTAGTTGGGCTGGCAGCCAACAATAATAAAACTGCAAATAGTGCAATCAAACCGCCGACATAGCCCAAACCCCATGCCATATTTGAAACACGCCCCACGTCAGCTTTATCCACTAAACGCGGCATCATGGAATCATTAAACACTATGGAAAAC
The DNA here is from genome assembly GCA_025362015.1 of Gammaproteobacteria bacterium. Taxonomy (GTDB): domain Bacteria; phylum Pseudomonadota; class Gammaproteobacteria; order Pseudomonadales; family Cellvibrionaceae; genus Cellvibrio. The sequence goes on from JANYIO010000109.1 coordinate 19,539, forward strand.
TCTGCAGCGATTGTTGCCAAAACAATTAGCAACATGGGTAACCACAGCGCCGAACCAGGCGCGGCAAACCATAGCAAACCAAGTGCTGTAATTTGAATAATAGCAAAAAAACCAATCCATCTTTTACGTGCTCCAGATACATCAGCAATAGCACCTAGTACTGGTGATAATAACGCAATAATAAATCCGGAAATAGTGATGGTATAACCCCACGCTGCTTGTCCAGCCGCAGGATCATTGACTAAACGTGATACGAAATAGGGGCCAAAAATAAAAGTAATCACTACCGTAAAAAATGGTTGTGCAGCCCAATCAAAAAACATCCAGCTAACAATGGCACGTTTCTTTGCAGGTAGTAACACTTGATGATTACTCAATACACTTTCCTTTTTTCACAATAGGGTTGAATAAAACGCTGATAAATTTCACTAAGGTTTTCCAACAGAGTTTCTTTTAATGCGATGTCAGAAATCTGGATTTGCGCACGGACTATAGCTTCACCCATTTGCGCCGCGTACACATTCGCAACCGGAGCATAACTCAAATGCCATGGCTCAGCGGCTACTGCGCCAACTCCGTCACAAAATGGACGAAAAAACCCGCGCGAGCAATTCATTAATTCTGCGTTTAACCAATAATGAAACGCTGCAAACGGCCCGTCTCCTTGTGTTTCTGCAAGCGTAAGTTGCAAAGCATAATTTGCATCCATACGCGATGTATCATAAACATCGAGATCGGTACCCCAATGATGACGCGATGTTCCTGGCAAAGCAGACCACCGCAAAATAGCGAAGATCTTTTCTTTATCGCTGAGTAGCGCAACATCTAAAGGCTCGCCATTTGCATCCAATACGGGACGCAGACCATTCGCTTTATTGTTCCAAATTAGCAATTGTCGTGCAAAATCCCGATAACTACTTGCCACCTGCAAGCTGAATCCTGACGCCTTCGCAGCTGCCGCTAACTCCAGTAATGGAGTTACTGCAAGCGGATGCAACACGCAGTTAAAATCTGACACTGAAATTAAATCTGCTCGGGCTACACCCAATAACAATTCTGGCGTGATTACTTCAACAACAGGTTCCGTCATGTATCTCCTCCAAAACCTTATCAACAACCGATTATAAATAGCGAATGTTAATATTTGCGCCATTTTTATGGATATTTTGATCTATTTGATCTACTAGTAAACATTTTAATTGCGCCTAATAATTTACAGAGTAATATGGACTACTGCTATAAATGGAAATTTTATCGCAACAGGAACAATAATCATAACTTAGTTCAAAGCGGGAATTTCATGCAAACCCATCATAGTGAATTACTTCAGTTAAAAAATCTTGGTATGGCTTCTGTCAATATTCTTCATGCCGTCGGCATAAATACCTATGCAGATCTGAGTAATGTTGGTGCCGTTGAAGCCTACCGTCGAATAATAGCGCGCGATATTAACGTTTCTAAGGTCATGCTCTATGCCTTGCAGGGAGCATTACTGAATATCCATTGGAATGATCTTTCTCCAGACATGAAACTAGAGTTAGTTAACGCAGCAGAACATGGTTACAGTAACGATCAAGAACAAGCCATTGCATAGGCGCTACTCTGCGCGTTAAGACACATATTTTTGGGGGACACCCAGTTACACTTTGCAAATAAGTGTTGCTTGGCGAGGATATATGCATTTATTGACCAAACAATCTGACCATATTATTGACCTCGCAATTAAATGCCGAGGCTTGACCGACGTACTGCTTGAAAATATTTTACCCTGCGCACCACCACTGGAATTCAATGCAAGCTCTGATATTTTCACTGATCAACCCACCACAAAACTATTTCGCATTGCAGAAGGCCAAGTCTTTCATAGCGTGCGCAACAAAATAGTAACCGTATTTGATGAGGGGGATTTAATTGGTCTCGCGCGCGCGCTCAACCTGAATGAAGGAGTATTTAGCTGTAATAGCACCGTAGTTCTGCTTCCATACCAACGCGATGAATTGATTGTTCATGTTAATGCCAATACTAAATTACAAAAAAATTGGGCCTACTACCTAACCTGTACCTTTAGTTTTTATCAGCAAGCATTAGCACAAGAGCTGCGTACCGAATTCCGCCCCCATGCGGGCTTTCTGCACTTTAACGCTGGCGATACTATTATCCAACAAGGCGATACAGCCGACAGAGTTTACACACTGCTGGAAGGCAATGCCGATGCAGTTTGTGATGGAAAAAAGGTAGGTGATATCCACACAGGTGAAATTTTCGGAGCGCTTGCAGTATTTACTCGCCAACTGCGGATTGCTTCTGTGATTGCCGCCAGCGATTGCATGGTACTGGCCGTACGAAAAGAAGAGTTTGCGGATTTAATTGATTATCAGCCTCAGATTTGCATGAGGCTAATTGAAGAGATGGCAGAAAAAATCAATCAATTGAACAACCAGCTCCTTACCAAAGCTTAACTACTAAGAACTACTAAGAACTACTAAGAACTATTAAGAACTACTTTGTAGCAAAGACCAAGCAACCCAGGCCACCTCATTGAGTGGCCTTTTTTATTTCTTTTTCTTTGTCGCCAATCAACACAATCATTGAATTTCACCAAAACGAACCTATATAGGCTTAAGCTGTAAGATTACGGCTAAGCTGTACTGACTGCTATGTTCATTTTTAGGAGAAATTATCGTGCAACGCATTGTTCTATTTTTGTTAACCAACATCGCCATTATGTTGGTGCTCAGTATTGTTGTTAATGTCTTGGGCGTAAACAGGTTTATCAGCCATGGTCAAATGAACCTACAAAGCTTATTAATATATTGTGCAATATTTGGTTTTGCGGGATCGTTTATTTCTCTCTTCATTTCTAAATGGATGGCTAAACGCACCATGAATGTTGAGCTGGTTGAAACACCACGCAATGCCGATGAACAATGGCTGGTAAATACTGTTACCGAACTGGCCCAAAAAGCCGGCATCAAAACCCCTGAAATCGGTATTTTTCCTGCGCAAGAATCCAACGCATTTGCCACGGGCTGGAACCGAGATGCCGCACTGGTAGCGGTAAGCATTGGCCTGCTTCAACGCTTTGAGCGCGATGAAGTGCGCGCCGTACTCGCTCACGAAATCGGCCACGTAGCCAACGGCGATATGATTACCCTGAGTTTGATTCAAGGTGTGGTAAACACTTTTGTCATGTTCTTCGCGCGAATCATCGGATTTATTGTCGATAAAGCGTTACAAGGCAATAACGAGCGCAGTGGCCCAGGCTTTGGCTATTACATCGCTACTTTTGTGGCTGAAATGGTATTGGGCGTTTTAGCGTCCATGCTCGTAGCCGCATTTTCGCGCTACCGTGAATTTCGCGCTGACGAAGCAGGAGCAAACCTGGGCGATAGAAACGCCATGATTCGCGCGCTACAGCGTTTGCAAGTTGAGTCCGGCCAAGGCGGCGAAAGCGCTATGCCAGCAAGTATGCAAGCATTCGCTATCAGCGGTGGTGTCGGCCGTTTTTTTGCAAGCCATCCACCGTTGGAAGTTCGCATTCAAGCACTGCGCAATGGTGCTAACAGCCCGGAAGCATTGCAAAAAAGCATTTCTTAAATTAAACACCTCGCCGCAAGCAGCGAGGTATATTTTGTTCCAAAATCTATTTCGTTGCAAGCCACGGGAATTTAATCCCTTGCTTGCGATTAACCCTAATGTAAACAATAAAGAGTAGACACTCATGAAATGGCTATCAAGTTTGTCACTTGCTGCACTGACTGCACTAGGCACAGCAGTTGCTGCAGCAACTCCACCTCCTCCAACCGCGGCAGTAATTGAGTTTGCTACCGATGACGAACGCAACAGTATGCAAATATTTGAACATGCGCGCCCGAGCGTAGTGTTCGTTACCAACCAGCAATTCATGCGCGACCCTCGTTCCTATGATTTGATGTCAGTTCCCGCCGGAAGCGGTACGGGCTTCATCTGGGGTGAGCAAGGCTACATAGTCACCAATTACCATGTGGTTGAAAACGCCAACAAAGTAATGATTACCCTGCAAGATCAAACATCTTGGCCTGCCGAGGTAGTTGGCTTAGCACCAGAGCGCGACCTCGCCGTATTAAAAATTACCGCACCTAAAGAAAAATTGACTGCGTTATCCTTAGGTGATTCCAGCCTACTTTCCGTTGGGCGCAAAGTGTTGGCAATTGGCAACCCTTTTGGGCTCGACGCAACACTGACAACTGGCGTAGTCAGCGCTCTTGGTCGTGAAATTGAATCGCCCAATCAACGCAAAATCGGCGGCGTTATTCAGACTGACGCGGCCATTAACCCCGGCAATTCCGGCGGCCCACTCCTTAACTCGCAAGGGCAACTTATTGGCGTAAATACCATGATTTACAGCCCGAGCGGCGCTAGTGCTGGTATTGGCTTTGCCATTCCAGTTAATACTGTTAAAGATGTAGTGCCTCAGCTTATAAAACATGGCCGCATGATCCGCCCCGTTATTGGAGTTGACCTCGCACCGGATCAATGGACGCAGCAAAGCGGAATTATGGGCGTGGCAATTTTGCACGTATTCGGTAACACACCTGCACTTGAAGCAGGCTTAGAAGGTATAACACGCAACAACTGGGGACAATTAGTATTAGGTGATGTTATCGTTGCGATAGATGACAAACCCACGCGCAATAATGATCAATATATGAGTGCGCTCGAAAACCATAAGCCGGGCGACACTGTAGAAATTCAACTCATGCGCGCGGGAAAAACTATCAAACGACAGCTAACGCTGATTGCACCTAGCAGCAAATAGAGATGAGGAATGCCCGTTGAGCGATGTAGGATTGCGTGTTGATGATATCCCCGAAGATGGCAGCAAAGGTTTTAATCACAACAACGAGAAACTCTTTGCTGTGAAAAAAAAAGGCAAAGTTTTTGTTTATAAAAATAGCTGCCCACACGTTGGCATAGCACTGGATTGGGAAGACGATAAATTTCTTGATAGCAGTAAATCCATGATTCAGTGCGCCAATCACGGCGCACTCTTCGTGATTGAAAATGGAAATTGTGTTTCAGGCCCCTGCACCGGGCGAAAGCTTACGACAGTAGCGTTTGATATTATTGCCGGCGTTATCTGCCCGCGCTAATTAATTGCAAAAATATCCACACACTGAGCAAACATCCGCAAATTAATTCTCTCTCGTTTATGCTTGCTTTACGTTCTGCGCTCTTAATCACCTCAGACCTCAACTAAGGATAATTGCACCATGAACAATTTCAGTTTTCATAACCCCACCAAAATTATTTTCGGCGAAGGCCAAATCAGCGCATTAGCAAAGTTATTGCCCGTTGACGCACGCATTTTATTCACTTACGGCGGCGGATCCATTAAAAAAAATGGAGTATATGATCAAGTGATTAAAGCACTTGCTGGCAAAACTTTTTTTGAATTTTCTGGCATAGAGCCCAACCCGCATTACGAAACCGTATTGAAAGCGGTAGAAATAGCAAAAGGGAAAAAAATCGATTTCCTCCTTGCCGTTGGTGGTGGCAGCGTCATAGACGCGACCAAGCTGATTGCCGCCGCAATAAATTTTGCAGGCGAGCCTTGGGATATTCTCGCCAAAAATTCACCCATAAAAAGTGCATTACCGATTGGTTGCGTACTCACGTTACCGGCCACGGGCACCGAAAGTAATGGCAACTCGGTAATCACTAAATTTTCAACTCACGAAAAACTCGCCTTTGGCAATTCACTGGTTTATCCGCAATTTGCGATACTCGACCCCACCACTACTTACACCCTACCACCGCGCCAAATTGCTAACGGTGTGGTTGATGCATTTGTGCACATCATGGAGCAATACCTCACTTACCCAGTGAACGCAAAAGTGCAAGACCGTTTTGCCGAAGGTTTATTATTAACATTAATCGAAGAAGGCCCAAAAGTTTTAACACAGCCAAATGATTACGCAATTCGCGCTAACATTATGTGGGCGGCAACCATGGCGCTGAACGGTTTGATCGGTGTGGGCGTTCCGCAAGATTGGGCAACCCATGCACTGGGTCATGAAATTACTGCTCTGCATGGCTTGGACCACGCACAAACTTTGGCCATTGTATTACCCACATTAATGAGTCAGCAACGAACCACCAAACGCGAAAAATTAATTCAATACGGAAAACGTGTGTGGGGCTTAACCAATAGCGATGAAGAAAAATTAATTGATGTCGCGATTGCAGAAACCAAAAACTTTTTTGAAAAAATGGGGGCGCCAACAACATTTTCAGGCTACGGAATAAAGGATAGCTTAACGTCCACACTTATAGAAAAACTAATTCAACACAATTCATTGCCCATTGGTGAACACAGAGATATAACAGCAGAAGTAGCAACTAAGATTTTGACGGCGGCGGCCTGACATTTTACCAACCATTTTCTGTCAAAATGAGCACCTTACAAACCAACGCCACATCGACCTTCTCGAAAATAGCTTTTTATTACTAAACTTTATTATCAACATAAGCCATAATAATCTACTATGGATATAAATTTTTAACGCGCATAGTATATAAATTTTAACGCGCATAGTTTCTTGGGATTTTATAATGCAAAAAATATTTTTCTCTAGCTTAATATTTCTATCCGTATTGAGCTGCACTAGCAACGCTGACACATCGATAGCTGCCAATACCGGTAAATCTAACGAAAATAACGTACCAAGTAACCAGTGGGAATTAATCTGGAGTGACGAATTTTCGGGATCAAAGATTGATACCACAAAATGGACATTTTTAAAAAATTGTTTTGGTGGCGGCAATAATGAATTGCAGTGTTACACCGACCGCACTAAAAATGCAGTTGTTAAAAATGGGCAATTGCACATTATTGCACGTAAAGAATCGATTCGTGGACAAGCTAAAGATGAGGAAGCAGCAGACTATAACGCTAATGATGTTTCGGTAACTCGCGCTTACAGTTCTGCCAGATTACGCACCAAGACTAAAGGTGACTGGAAATATGGTCGCATGGAAATCAAGGCCAAAATGCCGCAGGGCCAAGGAATTTGGCCAGCAATTTGGATGATGCCTAGCGAATGGAAATATGGCTTGTGGCCACGCTCGGGCGAGATCGATATTTTTGAAGCCATCAACTCCAACACTGGCATTTTTGGCAACAAGATCCACGGCACCCTGCATTACGGAGATTTCCCTCCTAAAAATAGTTTGACCGGAACTGAGTACACACCAACAACCAACATATGGGATAACTTCCACCGCTACTCAGTGGAATGGGAAGAAGGTGAAATACGCTGGTATGTGGATAATGTTCACTTTGCAACGCAAACTAAAGATGCCTGGTTTACCTTATATGATGACAATGGCAAAACGATACGAAGCCAAAAAGCGGAACCCTTTGATCAAAAATTTCATTTAATTTTAAATTTGGCTGTCGGGGGTGGGTGGCCTAAAGCCCCAACAAGCGCAACACATTTTCCACAACAAATGGATGTAGATTATGTGCGAGTCTATCGCTGCAATGTGGATCTCACTACAGGCACAGGTTGCGCTACTAACATTGATCCCGAAATAAAACCCAATACACCTACAACCGTCAAATCTGAGTGATTTTTTTGTTAACAATTTTCAAATGCTGCGCCCGAGTTAACACGACACTGCGATGCAATAAATCATCACAGTGTCGGTAAACCTAAAGTAATCACGCCATTTACAGCGCATTATACTTTCAGTTTGTACTCTCCCTTTGCAGCCTGACTTTTCACTCTAAATTTTCTACGGAAAAATTATGCCCCAACACGCTAACCGCCTTTCCCGCGAAGGACTTTTTTTATTGCTCGGCTTAGGTTTTGGTTGGGGGTTCAATTGGCCGATTATGAAATATATTCTTGCTGGAGTTCCTCCGCTTAGTTTTCGCGGCTTTTGTTTATTTTTAGGTGGCCTGGGCATTTTAGCCATAGCGCGTTACACCAACCAGCCGATAAAAATCCCCAAGGGTTACCTTGTAAAAACATTAATTATTTGTTTACTGAATATTGTTGCGTGGAATGTGCTGGCGACTTACGGCCTTGCACTCTTACCCGCAGGTCGCGCGGCGCTTTTAGGTTACACCATGCCGATTTGGACAGTGTTATTGTCAATATGGATATTGCAAGATCGCTTTCATTGGCGCGTAGCCATAGCCTTGTGTTTAGGTATGACAGGCATTTTAGTATTGATGGGAGAATCATTTATCAATTGGTTTAGCGCGCCTTTAAGCTCATCACTTTTCAACGGCGCATTGCTCATGCTTAGCGCCGCCTGGTGCTGGGCGATTAGTACAATATTAATGAAACGATGGAACATTCCTCTCAACAGCGTAGCGCTTACTGGATGGTTATTATTGTTAGCCAGTATTCCAATTTTAATCAGCGCTTATTTTATTGATGGTATTCCCCAACACCTTCCTTCAACACTACGCTTATGGGGTGTTGTTTATAATGTGTTTATTGGCTTTATGTTTTGTTACTGGGCATGGGTAAAGCTCGTCACTTTAGTACCGGTTAGCGTTTCATCCTTATCATCTTTAATTACACCAATGATCGGTGTCATTTCAAGTATTTTTTTACTCGGAGAGCGACCAGGCATTATGGAATGGAGTGCTGCAGTATTAATTTTAGGTGCTGTGGCGGTAGTTAATTTGACGGGAAGCAAACAACGATACGAGTAATATTATTAAGATATATTTTTAAACGAACTGCAATAAATGCTCATAAAGCTTTATGCCGATTTTTTTATACACACAAAAAATTATAACACAGACTAAAACCATGAGGCATATCTTTATGCAGCACTATTGATTACAAAGTAAAATTTATACGTTCAAATATTTTTCTATCGCGCTAAAAACTTGTGCACGATATCCTTCACTTTCATTAACCAATTGATGCTTCGCATTCGCAATCATAAATATTTTTGTATTAGATAACTTACGTTGTATTTGCGGCAGATTGTAACGCCAGGCAACAGTCATATCACCAGTGCCTTGCACTATGGCTATTTCCTTATTTTGCGGTGTAAATGTAGCAAATTGCTGATCCCATGCTTTCATAGCACCTACCCATTTAAGCGTAAGATGTTTTGTTTGCAATGGATCCTGATGAGTAAGAAATTGAATAAAATGTTTGTCATGCGAGTTGTGTGAGATACCACGCTTTAATTGCTTCATAAATGGTTTCAATACAAGATACAGAAATTTTCCAAAACGCCAACTACGCGCCAAAATTAAAGGGGCACAAAGAACAATTTTATTGAAGCCCTGCCGCGAAGGATCTTGAAAGGCATAACGCCAGAGATAATTTAAAACCATCGCACTGCCCGTACTTTGACTCAGTGCATACACAGGTTGCGGCATTAAGGTTTTACTTTTCTCAAGAATTACAGCGAGAACATCAGCATATTGATCAAAAGAATTAATTTCCGTAGGCTCGCCACTACTTAAACCATGGCCAGGCAAATCAAAAATTAATACCGCAAGATTAAGTTTTAATGCAAAGCGAATTGCGTGATTATAAATACCCGTATGATCGTACAAACCATGATTAATAACTAAAGTTCCCTTCGGATTAACTGGCAACCAGTAATGAGTCGCTATACGAAAACCCGCAGCATCTATACATCCGAATCCGTGTGCAACACCTGCAAATTCATGTGCAAAATTAATCTTATAAAAATTTAAATAGACTTGTGCTAAATCATTCTGTGCCCAATCGCAATCTTCTGCTAACGAAAATTTTAACAGTGGCAATTGCTCGGCCAGCTGAAGCAATTGTTGATATGTAAGCATTGTCAGCCCCTCATCTTATCTATTGTTATGCAGCTGTAAATGATTTGGCGCAGCCACCAACATATGATTTTCAACCTAAAAATAACCAACTTTTTTACCTAATGAAAAATAATCTATCACATTATATTTTGCTGTACCAAAGAATTACTAACCTGATAATAGAACATACACGAAACTTGCAAACTAAATAAAGCATCCGATTTACTTCTTGCTACTAACTAATCATTCTTGCTACTAACTAGTAGTGTGGTGCAGTTACTGCTAGCACTATACAGTCATTTTCTGATGATACATACGCAAAGATTTGGACCAGCTGTTTACCTAGCCAGCTCCTTGGGTTGAGACGCTAGTTATCTTTTAGCTTAAAATCCGGGGCACTACAAACCAACCTGATAACGTGAAGCTGTTCTAGTAAAGGAAAAAACACCTTAGCGCTGCTGCAAACGATATTTGCATTTTCTGAACAGACAACGCACACTAAACTATAACTAGAAATTAATACAACTAACTGTGAAAATCATCCAATGAAAAATTCATTCCATTTCATAAAAGTTTTTCTATTCCTCCTATTGATCAGCAACACCTGCCTTGCAACCGAAACACCACAAAAATTTAAGTGGCCAAAAGGTGTAAAGGCAGCGGTCAGCCTAGCTTATGATGACGCGTTAAACTCGCAGTTAGATAATGCCATTCCCGCCCTCAACAAATACCACCTCAAGGGAAGTTTTTATATTCCTCTTGCGAGCCAGACCCTGACAAACCGCTTACCCGAATGGCGTGCAGCGGCCGCCCATGGCCATGAATTGGGCAATCACACATTGTTTCACCAGTGTTCAGGCTCCGCGCCGAATCGTGAATGGCTTGAACCACATCACGATTCGGATAAAATTAGTGTGGCACAAATAAAAGAACAAATTATTCTAGCTAATTCTATGTTGCACGCCATAGACGGAAAAACTGAACGCACCTTTACCGCGCCATGTTTAGAATCAAACGCTGGTGGTGAAAACTATATTAATGCGATTAAAACAGAATTTGTAGCGATTAAATTGCTAAATGGTGGCGTAACGCCAGACATGGATAATCTTGATCCTTACGCAGTCGGGGTAGCAATCCCCAACAATGTAACCGGCCAACAATTGATTAGTGTTGTGCAAGAAGCCGCACAAAAAGGTACTATGGCTAATTTTACTTTCCATGGTATTGGTGGCGATCATCTTGTCGTTTCTAAAGAGGCGCATGAAACTTTATTAAAATATCTTGCCGAAAATCCCAAAATTTATTGGGTAGATACTTTTTTAAATATAATGAAATACGTAAAAGAAAATCAAAAAAAATAAAATATTTCTTTACGCAGTAAATCACCTTATCTTTTATATGAATATCACCATGTCAAAAAAATATTTATTCGCTTTTTTGTGTGTACTAGCCATAAACATTACCTCCTGTGCGGCTAAGCACTCACAACAAAATAAAATAGCCTACAGCAATAGCTGTGGCGTAGACATTCTTTGTTGGGATTTTGAAGAAGGCCGTATTCCTAACGGATGGAGCGCATATCGCAACCAATTAAGTGGCTCCCTTCTGGTTGACGACACCAAGCCGCATAAAGGCAAATACGCCCTACACGCCAAAGATATCCAAGGTATTAAAGAAGGCGAAATGGATGGCTCAAAACACACCATTCAATATCTCCTTCCTGCCAATTTTGGGCCGATCCTCTGGGGCCGCGCTTATGTGTATACCACACCTGAACGCCCAGACGCGCATGCGGGTCTTTTCAATGCACGCTACCCAAGACCTAATTCCGTATCAACCGATGTAAATACCCTGGATTGGTATGAAGTGGCGTCCTATCAACAAACCTATATGGCCATTTGGCACCCACCAGAGCCACCGGGCTTTCCAGAATGGGTGCTATTGTCTGACAAGAAAGTGGTGCTCAATGAATGGGCCTGCCTGGAATGGCAGTTTGATGCCGCAAATGGCACTAACCCTGAAGCGGCTGATCCGCGCGTTTGGGTGAACGGAGTGGAGTTGTCGTGGCCGAAAAAATTTGTGTATTCAAACCCGACGGGAGCACCCAAGCCAACGATGGAAAAAGCGCGCAGCTTTACCTTCATTGAAACGGGCGTGTATTTGTATCAAGACTTAACTCAAATCAGTAATTGGTGGATTGATGATTTGGCAGTTGGCACTCATCGCATTGGTTGCCAATAACCACTTAGTGAGAATTTAAGAATGAACGATGCCCTTCGCTACGCTCTGCAACACATGCCAAAAGCAGAATTACATATTCATATCGAGGGATCGTTAGAACCCGAATTAATTTTTGCACTGGCGCAACGCAATAACTTTACTTTGCCCTATACATCCGTGCAGCAGCTGCGTGCGGCTTATGCATTTATTGACCTGCAATCATTTCTCGATATTTACTACGCTGGCGCCAGCGTCTTGCAAACTGAGCAAGATTTTTTTGACATGACTATCGCCTACCTGCAACGCGCACAAGCTGACCATGTTCGCCACACTGAAATTTTCTTTGATCCGCAAACTCACACCGCTCGCGGTGTGCCAATGGCAAGTGTGATTAATGGCATTCATCGCGCATGTTTAGCTGCGCAACCAAATATTAGTGCATCTTTAATTTTGTGTTTTTTACGGCATTTATCAGAGCAAGATGCGTTCGAAACACTGAAGCAAGCTCTACCCTATCGCGAAAAATTTATCGGCATTGGGCTCGACTCTGCCGAGCTAGGCAACCCACCGGAAAAATTTGCGCGAGTCTTTACTCGCTGTAAAGATCTGGGGTTTCATGTGGTTGCTCATGCTGGAGAAGAGGGCCCACCAGAGTATATTGTAAGCGCACTTGATGCACTACACGCTGAACGTGTCGATCACGGCGTTCGCTGTTTGGAAGACCCGGAATTAACTCAACGTTTAGTGAACAACAAAATTCCGTTAACGGTCTGCCCGCTTTCGAACTTGAAGCTACGAGTCGTTGAAAACTTAAACGATCATAATATTTTACAATTGCTAGATGCAGGCATCGTAGCCACCATTAACTCGGATGATCCCGCCTATTTTGGTGGCTATATTAATGATAACTTTATCGCCGTAGCAGATGCTCTATCGATGAGTTTGCAGCAGGCAAAACAATTAGCGCGCAATAGTTTTATCGCTGCCTTTTTGCATGATGAAACCAGACAACAATATTTAAATGAGGTAGACGAATTTTTTAATTCGCTGTAAATTTTCCGCAGGCACTAGGTAGATTATCTATTAAAAACACCACAACATAAAATTTTGCGCTGCTCAAAAACCCATACCGATTGGAAATGGGTTTCGAAGATTAATGAATTACGATTTCTCAAGATTGGAATGGCGTACATCTTCACCTTTAACGAGATAAATGACGTATTGCGCCAGGTTGCGCGCATGGTCACCAATTCGTTCAAGTGCACGCAATGACCACATGATATTAAGTACGCGCGTAATACTGCGCGGATCTTCCATCATATAAGTCACTAACTCGCGCATGGCTGTACTATATTCCATATCAACTGTGCGATCCGTTTGCACCACGCTATGAGCTAGATCCATATCTAACCGCGCAAATGCATCTAGCGCATCTTGTAACATTTTTGCAACCTGGCCACCGATGTGGCGCACTTCCACATAACCGCGTGGCGCCATGCCTTCATGATGCAAGGCAATTGCCTGGCGGGCTATTTTACTGGCTTCATCGCCAATTCGCTCCAGATCAGTAATGGCTTTGGTAACTGCAATCACCAAACGCAAATCACTCGCCGCGGGCTGACGTCGTGCGAGAATACGAATACATTCTTCATCAATCGACATTTCCATTGAGTTAACAGTGCTATCCGCACGCACAACCTGCTCTGCTTTTTCAAAATCAGCATCGACTAATGCTGAAATTGCATCGTTGACTTGTCGTTGCGCCATGCCACCCATCTCCGAAAGATGGGTTCTAATATCATCAAGTTCAATATTATATTGTTGTGAAATGTGATGTGTGTGACTGGTGATATCCATCGTTAATACTCCACCCATAATTACGCAAAAGGTATGATACAAAAGTTAGCTGTTTGTAATAAAAGCTTAGCCGAACTGTAATATAAAATTAGTAGCAATCTTGTAAAAGCATAGCAGCGATCTTGCAAAAGGAAAGCCACTTGAGGCGTGCTGAAGAGTTAACCATAGCGGCCCGTAATATAGTCTTCAGTTTGCTTCTTGGTTGGATTGGTAAACAAGGTATTAGTATTACCATGCTCAATTAAATCACCCATATACATAAATGCGGTATAGTCTGAAACACGCGCTGCTTGTTGCATGTTGTGCGTGACTATGACAATAGTATATTTAGATTTTAATTCGTAAATTAATTCTTCAATTTTTAAGGTAGAAATTGGATCCAATGCAGACGCTGGCTCATCCAATAAAATAACTTCGGGTTCAATCGCAATAGCGCGCGCAATCACTAACCGCTGTTGTTGCCCGCCGGACAAACCAAAAGCATTGTCGTGCAAACGATCTTTTACTTCATCCCATATTGCTGCGCTGCGCAAAGCATTTTCCACTACCGTATCTAATACGCGTTTTGATTTTACGCCTTGCAAGCGCAAACCATAAGCAACGTTTTCGTAAATAGATTTAGGAAATGGGTTAGGTTTTTGAAATACCATTCCTACTTGACGGCGCAACTCTGGCACATCCACATTTTTAGCGTAGATATTTTTACCATCCATAATAATTTCGCCTTCAATACGACATGAATCCACCAAATCATTCATGCGATTAAAGCAGCGCAACAATGTTGATTTACCACAACCGGAAGGGCCAATAAAAGCAGTCACTTTTTTCTCAGGAATAGCTAAACTAACGCTATTCAGTGCTCGCTTTTGATCGTAATACAAGTTGAGGTTTTTTACTTCAAGCTTGATATTTTCAGCAACTGCTGTAGGTGTCATAACTTTTTCCTATCAAAACTTAAAAAATTTATTGTGAAAAAATCGCAGCATGGATTCCGGCATTTCATCTGAGACCGTCGGAGGCACGAAGCCGACGTCGAGCCTACAGGGATGTACTTGCGACGCGTCTCAGATGGAATGCCGGAATCCATTCCTCACACACATCACATACTTAATCCGCCGCACTGCGATATTTTTCTCTTAAATTATTGCGAATTTTGATCGCTGTAAAATTAAGAGTAATAATTAACAACACCAGTATCAATGATGTCGCATAGACTAAAGGGCGCGCTGCTTCTACATTCGGGCTTTGAAAGCCCACATCATAAATGTGAAAACCCAAATGCATAATTTTTTGATCTAAATGCACAAAGGGATAATTGCCATCGACCGGTAATGCGGGCGCCAATTTCACCACGCCCACCAACATCAGTGGTGCAACCTCACCTGCCGCACGCGCAATCGCTAAAATTAAACCAGTCATCATTGCCGGCGTTGCCAAGGGCACAATAACTTTCCACAGAGTTTCGGATTTAGTTGCACCTAACGCCAAACTCCCTTGACGAATAGTACTGGGAATACGCGATAAACCTTCTTCAGTAGACACAATCACGATGGGTAGAGTTAATAACGCTAAAGTGAGTGATGCCCAAAATAATCCAGGGGTGCCGAAGGTAGGCGTTGGTAAAGATTCGGCGTAAAACAAATGATCGAGATTCCCACCCAAAGTGTAAACAAAAAACCCTAAACCAAACACGCCGTACACAATAGAAGGCACACCCGCGAGGTTGTAAACAGAAATACGGATGATGCGTAGAAATAATCCATCCTTAGCATATTCACGTAAATAAATAGCCGCTAACACACCAAAGGGCGTAACCATAATCGCCATAATGATGACCATAATCAGCGTACCGAAAATCGCCGGAAAAATTCCGCCTTCGGTATTGGACTCTCGCGGTTCAGCGCTTACAAACTCCCAAAAGCGTTCTACATATTGCCCGCTTTTTGCAAAAATACCCATTGCATTGGGACGCGTAACACGCACAAGATGATCAAACGATAGAGTGATCTCTTTACCATCGGCAGTTTTTGCAATTAATTGATCGCGCTTGATTTGTTCAGCAAGAGCATCCCGCTCCTTTTTGATGATGGCATATTCATTTTCCAATATAATTTTTTGTTCCGCAAATTTCGCTTCAGCCGCAAGCATTTGTTCGCCAGTGATACCATCCAATTCAAGGCGACGATGCTTTAAACGTAAATCTTGCAATTCATTATTTACATGGCCAATTTCATTTTTTTCGAGACGCGTCATTTGGTCATGCAATGTTAACGAGCGCTTCATGCGCGCATCTAATTCTTGCCAAAAATTCTCTGCACCTTGAGCTACAACCGTTTTACCATTTTCATTGATAGATTCTAAATAACCGTAAAAATTTCCCCATTCACGCCGCTCAACCACAACAGCATCTTGAGGATATTTCCATTCACTCATGCCAATCTCAAGAAACCACATAAAGTCGCGCGAAGTTATATCGCGGTTACCCAACTTCATCAAATAGCGTGTTATGAGTTCACGATCAGTGGCAACGGTATAACCATTATCGCGAGCAACTGCAGCAGGTATCACTTCCGAGCGAACCACTTCAGCAAGAATAATTTGCTGCTTGCCTACATTATCAATAACGCTAGTTTGCAAAATATTTGCAGGCCAAAAATGGCTGAAACCACGCACTGCAATTAGACCTACAAGACCAACAACCATCAGCATGCAAATGGTTACAGCTCCACCGTTTAACCAAATCCACGGCGAACCATTTTTAGTCCAAAGTGCAATTTTTTTTAAAGTCGCATTCAAAAAAGATTTCATGTCATTCATTCCGATTTAAAAGCATCTCGACTTAAAGCCATTTCGACTTACAAATTGCTGTAACGTTTGCGCAAACTTTGACGCACTACTTCAGCAATGGTATTGACGACAAACGTTAGCGCTAACAATAATAAAGCAGCTAAAAAGAGCACACGAAAATGCGTGCTCCCTACAGCAGTTTCAGGCATTTCCACAGCAATATTGGCCGACAATGTGCGCATACCCTCAAAGACATTAAAGTTCACCACTGGGCTGTTGCCCGTAGCCATTAATACGATCATGGTTTCACCGACAGCGCGCCCAAAACCCATCATTACTGCCGAAAAAATTCCCGGGCTAGCAGTAGGTAAAACGACACCCACCATCGTTTGCCAAGGTGTTGCACCGAGCGCCAAAGAGCCTTGCGTTAGATGACGAGGAACACTAAATACAGCATCTTCTGCAATCGAAAAAATACTTGGAATCACCGCGAAGCCCATCACCAAACCAACCACCAAGGCATTGCGCTGCTCGTATTTAATACCACTATCAGTAAACCATTGACGCATGCTGCCATGGAAAAACCATACCTCAAGATAAGGACTCAACGCTACGCATACCCACACTGTAAACATAACCGGCACAATTAAAATGGCAGCTTCCCAACCGTCAGGTATTCGCGTGCGAATGGCGGAGGGAAATTGGCTCCACGCAAATCCAGTAATCAACATCACTACAGGTGTAAAAATTAAAATACTGAATATCGCTGGTAAATTATTTTCGAGAAATGGTGCTAACCACAAACCTGCGAGAAAGCCGAGAATTACACTGGGTAATGCCGCCATAATTTCAATTGTAGGTTTAACAATACCGCGCAGCTTTGGAGTCATAAAATAGGCGGTGTAGATAGCGCCCATAACGCCTATCGGAATAGCAAATAAAATCGCAAAAAAAGCTGCTTTCAATGTACCTAGCGCTAAAGGTACAAAACTCATTTTGGCTTCAAAACTATCGCTGGCTGAAGACGCTTGCCAAATATAATCTGGTGCATCGCGGCCTTCATACCAAACTTTTTCCCACAACATGCTAAAAGAAATTTCGGGGTGTTGATTCCAGACTTTTGCAAAACTCACTTGTTGTGTTTGATCCAGTAACAATACTTTTCCATTAATGGGGGATAAGCCTATGTGTGCAATCGGCGCGGAACCCATAGATTTAATCAACAGAGTTCGCGCTGAAGTGCCGAAATAAATCCCGAGATTACCTTTATTGTCCGCGGCCCAAAAACCGCGCCGAGAATATTCTGGAGTGATTTGCGTTATGGCACCATTCAACGCTTTGAAATCACGCACATGAGTAACATGGTATTTATTGTTTTTGTCACGCACCATTAGCCATTGGCTAACGTTTCCTTTGTCAGTACCTATAGCTAATGATCCTGTGCCAACTAAAAATTGCATAGCAGTTACATTGCCACTTTCAACCGCAATGGGATCGTTACGCTCGACAGCAGCAGGGTTGCTAATATTGTAAAGGTAGATTTGCGATTTATCGCTAGCGACTACTAGATAACGACCAGCATCATCAATTTGCATGTGAGTGACATGCTCATCTGCTGGCAAGGAGGGCAAATTAAAAACATCTGTACTTGTCGTAGTTTCTTCAGTAATCGGATTGGTTTTAGTGGCGACCACAGCCAATATTAATCTGTCATCACTGGTGGCCGCACTTAACAACGTTCCTTTGCTGGTTTCCTGAATTGCTAAAATTTTTAATGGTAATTTATAAGTGTCCAGAGCAAAAGGTTCTTCACCCAAAGGAAAATCTAGATGCGGAGACACAACACGCTTATCGTTGGGGTAACTCAAATCGTATTGCACTTTAACAACACTGACCTGCCCATGGTTATCGCCATAGGCTACCAAGCCATGGGTAGCTTCACTGGTTGCTAAAGTTGTAAATGTTGCATCGGCCGCTTGAGGAATTTGTTCACTCTGTAAGGCACTGCCATCCTCAGCATGAAAAAACTGTACAACACCATTTTTATAATAAACAGTGCCAATTTCTTCGTAGCGCTCCAGATTGATAAACTCTGCAACACCGTCAACAGGAGCAGCACTTTGTGTAATAGGTGGTAAAGAATAAGTTTTAGTAATTTCCACCGATGCCCCGCGTAGAAGAGGGGTAACTTCGGAGAATAAATAAACAAATATCAACCCTAATGACCCGACGACCGCGACACCTGCAGCCATAATTCCGTATGCAGAGATTTTATCTTTTATATTACGCCAACGACGCAACTTTGCCCGTTGCGCCAAGCTTGGCATCAAGCTAGCAACTGGCTCATCAGTAGAAATAAGTTGGGGCATAAAGTTCACCTAGGCAAAAAATGGCTTGCGGAGCCTAACAGCTATAAATGACATATTTATGACAACTTTGAAATATTAATGTTATTTTTCTGTAATATTTACTATTGAATGCTGAGCAACTCATCTCGATTTTATACTTGAAAATAAAAAACCGCTGCGATTGCAGCGGTTTTTTATTTTCAATTGGGTGAGCAATTACTTAGTTAATTTTTTCAGCGCATTAGCAGCCAATTCCGCCGGCAAAGGGATATAGCCATCACGCTCTACACCTTCCTGGCCTTGCTTGGATAATACATACTTAAAAAATTCAAGTTGTAGCTTATCGAGTGGTTGATTAGGCTTTTTATTAACATAAACATACAACTTACGCGCCAATGGGTAAGTACCATCAAGACCGTGCTCAGCATCAGCAGGGATAAACTCTTGATAATTAGTTTTAGCCAAAGGAACCGCACGGACGCCTGAAGTTTTGTAACCGATTCCAGAATAGCCGATGCCATTGATAGACTCAGAAACACCCTGCACTACTGAGGCAGAACCTGGTTGTTCATTCATACTCGCTTTGTAATCGCCTTTGCATAACGCTTCTTCTTTGAAGAAACCGTAAGTACCAGATACAGCGTTACGACTGTAAAGAGTAATGTCACGAGCTGCCCACGCACCCGTCAAACCTAAATCACCCCAACGAGTAATATCCTTTTCTCCACCACATTTACGCGTGGCAGAATAAATTGCATCAACCTGAGCAAGTGTTAATCCTTTGATCGGGTTATCTTTATTAACATAAACTGCCAGTACATCGATAGCTACCGGTACTTTTGTGGGCTTGTAACCGTATTTGGCTTCAAACGCTTGCACTTCAGCATCTTTCATCTCGCGGCTCATGGGGCCGAAGTTAGAAGTACCTTCAGTCAATGCTGGTGGTGCAGTAGAAGAACCAGCACTTTGAATTGAAATACTGACATTAGGATAAAGTTTTTTGTAGTCTTCTGACCACAAAGTCATCAGGTTGGCCAATGTATCTGAGCCAACACTATTGACGCTGCCAGACACACCTGTAGTGACTTTGTATTCTGGTAGTTTGGCATCAACCACTGCGTGCACAGCTACTGCGCACATCATAGAACCGACTAAAGCCAATCCTTTCAACATTTTATTTACGATCATTGCGTGTTTCCTCTAGCAAATAGAGCTATAGCAAAGATGAGCCCGTCTCACCTTGGGAACACAATTTATCAAGCAATTATGACAATTTTATGACCGGGAATTAAAACGCCACGGCATCAATATCACCGATTACTTTACAACTTTAAGTGACGGCCGCTTCACTGCACTAAGGGTAGGGGAATTCGATTTAGATGCATCCGGCTTAGGTGGCGTTGGCGGAGTAGGACTTGCTTCAAACTCAAACATCATACCCTGACCATTTTCGCGTCCGTATATACCCAACACAGCGCCACAGGGCACAAAAATATTGTTTACAACCCCACTAAAACGCGCACTGAATGACACGGCTTCATTGGCAATAAATAAATCTTTTACTGCAGAGGGTGCAATATTCAAAATAATTTGGCCATCTTTATTTATATGCTGCTGGGGCACCAAAACCCCTTCAGCATGGGCAAATACGACTAAATGCGGAGTGCCATTATTGTCTACAATCCATTCGTATAAAGCACGGAGAAGATAAGGGCGATTAGAGGTCATTGACATAGCTAACTCACTTCGACAAAAAGCCCAAAAAAGGCACAGAGACAAAACCATCAAAAAAGAAACAATACTAAAAAATAGCACCAAAAGAAAAGGCGACTTAATGTCGCCCTTTGTGGATGTTAGCCGTTAGTGAATATCTCGCCAGAATTCTTTATTCAGGAGATACGCACAGCCAAAAAATATCAAAATAAATATCAATACACCCTTGCCCATATGTTCACGCTTAACGGCGGCTGGCTCACCCAAATAAGCCAGGAAATTAACCAAGTCGTAAGTCGCTTTATCAAACTCCTCGGTGCTCATGCTGCCTTTACTGGCGCCTTCGACCAAACCACCACAATGTTCGTCCATTTCCACATTGCCCAAACTATCGCGCTCCGGATTACCTTTATGATCAAGCTTAGGGCCTGGCCCACACTCTAAAAGACCTTGTGGGCCAATCAACACGTGTGGCATACCGACGTTTGGAAACACACGGTTATTGACACCCCATGGGCGAGAGTCATCTTTATAAAAGTTACGTAAGTAAGTGTAAACCCACTCCGGTGAACGAGCACGGGTTACCAAGCTCAAATCTGGTGGTGCAACACCAAACCACTTTTTAGCTTGCGCCGGACGCATAGGAATTTCCATCAATTGACCGATGCGTTGGCCACCTAGTATCAAGTTGCCATCCATCAGTTCATGGGGAATATCCAAATCATCCGCAACCCGCTCAAAACGTGAATACTTTGCGGAATGGCAACCCATACAATAATTGGTGAAATATTTAGCGCCACTTTGCAACGATTCTTTGTCATCCAGCTTGGGCTCCATTTTGTCACAAGGAATGGCTCCACAATTAAAAGCGCCGGTATTAGCAACGGCTGAGATAGGCACTAGAGCTAAGAACAAGAATAGTGCCAAGCCGCCTAATACGATGGGAAATGGCAAACCTTTAGTTTGCACACGCTCGGGCTCTGGTAAACATTTATCACGCGCAGCAAGTAATGGCATTACAGCAAAAACTGCCGCCAGAATTAGACCAAAAATACGTAGAAGCACGGGAATATGCACATCTGCAGTAGTAATATCGACCAACGCCAAACGCAGGAACAAAAGCGCAAATAAGCCACATAATACCCAAGCTACTGTAGATTTCGCTTTTTGTTTATTGTCTGTAGTCCAAACTGGCATGGTCAAAAAGTAGGAGAAATAGAAACCGGCAGCTAGTTGCGACAACAATGTACGACCTTCCGTGGGAGACTTAACACCCAGGTAACCCAGGACCACAAACATTGCTGCGAAAGTCATCAACATTACCCGTGGAATCCAGCCGCGATAGCGCAAAGATTTAACCTTGCTTCTATCCAACCAAGGCAAGACAAATAACAAGGCAATTGCCCCGGCCATGCACATGAAACCCAGGAACTTGGCGTTTAGCGGACCAAGTTCAACAGTAACTGCACGCAACACGGCATAGAAAGGTGTGAAATACCAAACTGGAGCAATGTGAGTTGGTGTTTTTAAGTTGTTAGCTTCTTCGAAGTTGGCGTATTCCAAAAAGAAACCACCCATCTCCGGCATAAAAAACAACACAAAGCAGAACACAAAAAAGAACACGCTGATGCCGACCAAATCGTGAACCGTGTAGTAAGGATGAAAGGCAACACCATCTAAAGGCACGCCGTTTTCATCTTTATGTTTTTTAATCTCAATACCATCAGGGTTGTTGGAGCCTACATGCTTATCGTGCAACGCCAAAATATGCATCACCACCAAGGCCAATAACACTATTGGTAGAGCAACAACATGCAAAGCAAAAAAGCGGTTTAAAGTGATACCGGAAATCAGATAATCGCCGCGAATCCATTGCACCAAATCTTCACCGATAACGGGAATAGCACCAAACAGGGAAACAATAACTTGCGCACCCCAATAGGACATTTGCCCCCAAGGCAACACATACCCCATAAAGGCTTCAGCCATTAATGCCAAATAAATGGTCATGCCGAAAATCCACACCAATTCCCGAGGCGACTTGTATGAGCCGTACATCAAGCCGCGGAACATATGCAGATACACCACAATGAAGAATGCAGATGCGCCAGTAGAATGCATATAACGCAGCACCCAACCGTAATCCACATCGCGCATGATGTATTCAACAGAGGCAAATGCACCTTCAGACGTCGGGTTATAACTCATGGTCAACCAAATGCCGGTAACAAGTTGATTTACCAACACCAATAACGACAGCACGCCGAAGAAGTACCAGAAATTGAAATTTTTGGGCGCGTAATATTTACCCATATGGGTATCCCACGCTTTTTGCACGGGTAGACGACTATCGACCCAATTCCACAAACCTGTTAACCAATTCATCTTATGCCCCCTGGTCTTCGCCGATGATGACTATGTTATCGCTCTCATACATGTGCTTTGGCACTTCGAGATTGAGTGGAGCGGGTACGCCTTTATAAACACGTCCGGCCAGGTCATATTTGGAACCATGACAAGCGCAAAAGAATCCACCCTGCCATTTATCACCACCCAAGTCGGCGGCACCAACATCAGGGCGAAAGGTAGGTGCGCAGCCTAAGTGGGTGCAAACACCTAGCAAAATGGCAAACTCATCTTTAATAGCACGCGTGTGGTTTTTGGCATAGGTAGGTTGCTGCAGAGATTCAGAGGCTGGATCACGCAATGTCTCTGAGGCTTCTATTTTTTTCAAACCGTCAAGTGCCGCCTGCGTGCGACGCACTATATACACTGGCTTGCCCCGCCACTCTTCAGTGATCATTTGACCCGGTTCAATTTTGCTGATGTTGACCTTAACAGAGGCACCAGCCGCTTTAGCTTTAGCACTCGGATTCCAGGATCCAACAAATGGTACAGCAATACCAACGGCACCTACTGCACCCACAACAGTCGTAGCACCAATAAGAAGGCTACGACGTGATTTATTTACAACGTCATTAGTCATGACGATTTCTCCCCTAACAGCTGCAACGGCCAGTAAACCACTCAAATTCAATGATTTAGGATTATTTTGGTTAAACCCAAAAAGCGTGCAATCTTAAAGAAAATCAGCACTGCTTACAAGAACAACCATAGCGAACATAAGGATTTATAAACATACAGAAACTGAGCCTTAAATAAAAAAACGCCCAAGCCAATTTTGGCTTGAGCGTTTTTCGAAATCCCGATAAGACAGCCAAAGACTACCCAACAAAGATTAACGTTTGGAGAATTGTGGCTTTTTACGCGCTTTACGCAGACCAACTTTCTTACGTTCAACTTCGCGCGAATCGCGAGTTACGTAACCAGCTTTACGCAGAACAGAACGAAGCTCTTCGTTATATTCCATCAACGCACGTGTCAAACCATGGCGAATCGCACCAGCCTGACCAAAACTACCACCACCAGCAACAGTGACATTTACATCAAATTTGTCAGTCAAGCCAACGAGCTCTAATGGTTGACGAACAACCATGCGCGCTACTGGGCGACCAAAGTACTCATCCAATGGGCGATCATTAACAACGATAGTGCCTGAACCAGCAGTCAGAAATACGCGCGCAGTAGAGGTCTTGCGACGACCAGTACCGTAATATTGTGTTGTAGACATCATCAGCCCCTTATTAGATATTGAGTTCTTGCGGTTGCTGAGCAGAATGTGGATGCTCGGTTCCTGCGTACACTTTAAGCTTTCTCAGCATGGCGCGACCCAAAGGACCACGCGGCAACATACCCTTAACAGCTTTTTCAATAGGATGTGTCGGCGCTTTCTCAACTAACTTTTTAAAGCTAATAGCCTTGATGCCGCCAACGTGGTTGGTGTGATGATAATAAATTTTATCAGTCGCTTTTTTACCGGTTACATGTACTTTTTCTGCATTAATAACGACGATAAAGTCACCGGTATCCACGTGGGGAGTGTACTCAGGTTTGTGCTTACCGCGCAAACGAGAGGCGATTTGAGCAGACAGGCGACCTAAAGTCTTACCCGCCGCATCAACTATGAACCAGTCATGTACGACTGTTTCAGCTTTGGCACTATATGTCTTCATGTTGTGTTTGCCTATGCTTGATGAAAGAAGAAATCACTTAATGCGGGAAGAGCCCACATAAAAAGAGGCCGCATACTACACAAACGAATGCTATTTATCAACACTAGCTTGCTTAATCTTCGAGCATTAGTGTTATTGGACCGAACGGCAGAATAAATTCATTGCCCCAATATAAAAAAAGCCCAGCCAATGGCTGAGCTTAAAGATTTACTTGAAACTCCCGCGAGGTAATAACAAGCTTACATTGTAAATTGCACCCAGGCAGTATCAACTGCGCCAACTGCTTGACCTACGGTGTAGGAATATCTAACCACAGCTCCAACCGGAACACCTGTTATGGTATAGGTGTTGGTATTGTCTGCGTTATGAGTCATGCGGACGTTTTGTTGGACTCCACCACTAACCGTGAAGTGAATATCTACCCAAGGTGCATTATTGGCAAAGAATTTCACACTGGTTGTAGTCAGTTTTGTGTAGCCATTTGTTGCTGCCACACTGGACGAACTAGCGGCAACTGAACTCTTGACTGAACTGGCAACACTACTTGCAACTGAACTGCTTGCGGCGGCCATAGTAAATTGCACCCAAGCCGTATCAGCAGCACTTGCTGGCTGCCCAACGGTATAGTTGAATTTTACTAATGCTCCTGCAGGAATACCCGTTAAAGTATAAGTGTTAGAGTTATCTGCGTTATGAGTCATACGGATATTTTGCTGGCCACCGTTATTCAAGGTGAAATGAATATCCGCCCAAGAAGCATTGTTGACATAGAATTGAACGCTGGTCGCCGAGAGCACTTTATAACCATTACCAGAAGCAACTGATGAACTGCTTGGCGCTACGCTACTTTTAATAGATGATTTTGACGAGCTAGAACTGCAAGGAAAGTTTTGCGGTACGCCATTACAAATCCAATCGCCAAAGCTGGATACACTGGAGCTCGATCTTGAGCTAGGAGATACGCTGGACACCGAACTGCGGCTAGCGCTAGCTACCGAAGATGAAGTTGAGCTTGTCGCTTGGCAAGCCACACCAGTACCACATTCCCAAACAATGTCATCAATCGCCATTTCGAAGTTAGCAGTTGGCTGTGGGTCAATGCTCGCAATATTAAACAAAGCAGACATTGACTGCAATGCTACTAAACTACCGCGCAAAGCAGAAACAGGTACAGTTGCCTGTGCCCAACCACCATTACGCACCAAACCATAGGTTGTTGTATTTGCAGGAAAGTTCACGTAGTTTTCATTGGTATAGGTGTCCGAAATCCCAATTTTAAAACCCACATTTGCCGGAATTTTAATTCTGAATTTGAGATTACCATTGATGAAGTTACTCATATCGTGAGCTTGTCTTGAGGAAATACCACCACCAAACCATTGTGGAGCAGTATATTTCCACGCAATCACATTGCTGCCTTCATAAGCAGGCGTAGTACCAGCGGTTGTTGATGCTGTATTCCAAATCCAAATATCATCAGTCACGCCGGCCTCTTGCTTATTGGTAGTCGGGGTATTATCAGTAAATACACCAAAAGTACCTGTTTCTGGTTTTACCTGGCTTCCTAGTTTTACTTCGCCTTTGCCATCGAGTTGGTAAACACGAATATAATCGATATACATGGTACCCGGTAAAGGAGCAGTCACCTGTGCAGGGCTTGCTGCATCAGTGAAATTACCACCTACCGCCAAGTTGAATAAAAAGTAGAAGGGCGCTTGAAACTCTGAAGACTCAGCAGTAATAGGAATGGGCGCAGCATACATATCGTGTTCAACATTGTTATCAATAACGGTGAAACGAATTTGAGCGTCGGTCCAATACATACGATAAGTAACGAATCGATTACCTAACGAAGTGCTGGCTACGTAAGCATTTTTAGTCTGCCAGGCAGTACTAGCTGCGCAGCTTGGATTGCCAGTGGTGCATGCAGAAGTCGCATAAAAAATTGCGTTGGCACCTGTATAGCTATTGATATCTGAACCTGCAAGCCCGGCACCAGCTATTGCTGCCGCACTGTGGCCCATTTCCATAATATCCAGCTCACCTTTTGATGGCCATGAAGCAAGGCTAGTACCCAACATCCAGCCTGCTGGCCACAAACCCACACCAACTTGAGGTGCGCTCATGCGAAATTCAATCATGCCGTATTTGACTTGAACCTTGTTCGAAGATGTAATTTTACCGGAGGTAAATGAATGAGTTCCGTGAACTTCTCTGCGCGCCTGAATTGCAAGAGCCTTAGTGGCAGGTTCAAATGGAACATTTACAATACTGAGGTTGGCTGGGCTGTAATATTCAAGCTCTTGGTTACCCCAGCCGCACAGCCCTACTTCACAGCCATCGCCGTCAACGCTAGTCCAAACATTTGTATCAAGAGTGTTGAAATTCTCTTCATAAAGAAGGCTGCCGATCACAGGGTTTAGTACATCTGCCATTGCCTGAGCGCCAGAAAGCGCGACAATTCCTGCGAAAATGGCTAATTTGACTTTAAAACTCAAATTATTTTTTTTTTGACTACTCATAAATAATTACCCTTAACATTAGCATTTTTATTAAATAGGGATAGATCAACAACCACAAACATCACACCAGCAATTTCGAAACTTATGCAGGCTCGAACTCCTAAATATATAACCCTGGTTGGAAATCTGTTTTTTGACGCCAACCCATAATCACATTTACAACTACGAGTTTCGTCCCATGTTGATAATTCCCATAAAGGTGGGCCGCTCCATCTTCGAATAGGAAATATGGGACAAAAAATAATTCATGTTTCACGCGAGAATGATTGTTTTATTTTTTCATCATAAAAATAAAGCAATGAGGAGAGGATGCCATTTTTTGCGCAGGTCCAAGGTATTTAGAGCTGATAAATTAGAAAACTAAATTGAGTTATTTAGATTATTTTTTGCTTCATTATGAGGTGTGCAATTACGACACAAAAATATTAATTGTTACGATTTCACACACGCCAACATAAATTCCTTCTTAGAAAACCTTAAATAATAAAGGAGACCTTAGATCACTCTGCATGAGACTCAATAAAAAAATTATAGAATATTTTTCTGGATGATCTTATATAACGAACGTTCGCCTGCTGCATCCCCACTCAACTCCCAAAACATCATGCCGCCGTAGTCTTTACTGAGCAGGATATCCTTTTTCAAAGTTGCTTCTCCCGTATAAGTAATATTGCAACCAGCATTGACCACTTTGTCTTTTTGCCAGGCATCCGGATAACCGGCAAGAATATCCTTGTAGAGATAATAATTTGTTGCACAACCGCTGGCATCACCAAAGAATGCAACACCAAGCACCGCTTTATCGCTAGGGATTTGTTTTTGCTTTACGTAAAAATCCATATCTTGCTGTGCTTGAGCAAAGGTGGAATATGACATCACATTAATAAAATCAAATGTTTTTAAAGTGTCATCATCCATACCATATTGCATCCATTGAGCAACAGCCGCAGTAATTAACTTGCCTTTCGGACGCAATTGAGCAATTAATTTTTGTACAAAAATACGATAGTTTTCGCCCATTTTATCCGGTGCTTCCACATCTACATCCACACCATCAAGGCTATGCACACTAATAAAATTATCAATCTGTTGTACCAATGCATCCACACTACTGGAGGTGTAATGCGTGGTAAACGCATCCGAATCTGCGCCGCCCGCAACAGAAATTAATACCTTGACACCAGCTTGATGTGCAGAATTAACTAAGTTGCTCAACTCAGAATCACTGGCATTGATGCTGATATGGTGATCACTGCCTTGTGGATTACCAAAGGCTAAATTCAAATGTGTCATCTGGGTAAAATCAATAGTTTTTGCCCAGCTACTAAAACTGCCACTCCAATCTGGTAAATAAGCGACAACACGTTTTTGATTAGGATTATTGCTGAGTACATTGCCAGAATTATCTTCCGGTAAATTATCGCTCAACACATCGGTATCTTGATAAGTTAGACCAAAACCAAAAGCAAATAACGGGTTGTAGTTTGCATCAAAACGGTTAAGTACATTTTGATTATTAGCAATTGGCCATGAGTGTGCAAGCTTGCCTTTGAAATCATTTTTAGTCGTGCCATCGCTATTTTTAAAAATTACATCAGCAATACCTGCACCTTCAGTTCCGGGTAACCATGCTGCGACAAAAGCATTCGAAGCGTTGAGCTCTTTATTAACCCATAAGGGACGGCCACTTAAAAATATTGACACAACCGGAACGCCCTTATTATGCAAAGTTTTTAATAATGTTAAATCCGTTTTATTACCTGCCTGATATTCAAGCTGACTTAAATCACCAGCACCTTCGGCATAAGGGTTTTCACCATAGACTACAAGTGCAACATCAGGTGTTGCACCCGTGTAATTACCATCACTACTTAAATTAACTGTACCGCCCGCCTCAGTCACTGCCGCTTGAATACCTTGATAGATAGATGTTGCCCCGAGGAAATCATTATTATTGTTAACTGCACCTTGCCAGGTAAGGCTCCAACCTCCGGATTGTTTGCCGATATTGTTCGCGCCATCGCCAGTCACTAATACATTTAATTTTCGATTGAGAGGCAATATATTATTTTTATTTTTTAATAATACTAGTGATTCACTAACAGCCTGGCGTGCGAGTGTACGATGCTCTACTGAACCAAATTGAGCGAGTTGATTGGCCAGACTGCGCAGAGAAGGAGCACCTTTTGTAAATAATCCCGCACGCATTTTTACGCGTAAAATTCTTGTAACTGCATCGTTAATACGAGCTAAAGGTATAGCGCCACCCTGGACATCATTAATAGTGTTAGCGATAAAGCTTTTCCATTCGTAGGGAACCATCACCATATCCACGCCAGCATTAATGGCCTGCGGACAATGGCTATTACTGCAACCAGGTACTTCACCCTGACCATTCCAATCACTAATGACAAAACCATCAAAACCCATTTGTTGTTTCAATACATGAGTTAGTAAATATTCTGAACCGTGAATTTTATTACCTTGCCATGAATTATAGGATGCCATTACCGTTTGGGCACCCGCTCCTATCGCAGCGAGATAGCCCTGAGCGTGGATGTCTAATAATTGTTGTTCAGTTGCAATGTTATTACCCTCATTAGTTCCGTTATTAGTGCCACCATCCCCCAGGAAATGTTTTGCGGTAGCAATTACATGAGCACTGGAAAATAAATCAGATGTGTTAGCTGTGCCTTGTAAACCTTCAATCATTTTTCCCGCATAGGCACGTACAATTTCAGGATCTTCTGAATAGCTTTCGTAAGCGCGTCCCCAGCGGTCATCACGCACGACTGCGATAGTCGGCGCAAAAACCCAATCGAGCCCCGTTACCGCAACTTCCTTTGCCGTAGCAGTACCTATAGCTTTTATAAGCTCAGGATTATGTGTTGCCCCCAAACCAACATTGTGCGGATACAGGGTCGCACCTGTAACATTGTTATTGCCATGTACTGCATCTATACCCCAGATCAAAGGAATTCCCTGACCTCCCTGACTCGTATCTATTGATGCATTGTAAAAAGTTTCTGCGAGATTAACCCAATCGCTTACGCTGGCTGCTTTTTTATTGAGTGGCCAGGAGCCGCCGCCATTTAACACAGAACCCAAATGATATTGACGAATATCATTGCTGGAAACGCTTTGAATTTCTGCCTGAGTCATTTGCGCAATTTTTTCAACAAGACTCATACGCGCCAATAAAATAGCAACATCAGCTTCAATAATTGGATCGCTTTTGATGGCGCTATTTGCCGATGGCCATGAAATTTCAGTGCCATTGGAATTAACAGTAATTTTTACACTAGCATTACTGCTGTCACCGTTATTGGCAGAAACTTGATATTGAAAATTATCATCGCCAATAAAATTAGTATTAGGTGTGTAAGTGAAGGTGCCATTATTAGCCAGTATGAGCGTACCGTAAATCGGTTGACTGTTAGCAGCAAGCGCATATTTTATAGAAGTACTGTCACTGCCTGTATCGTTGTTGGCAAGGTTACCTGTGACTGCAGTATTTTTGATGGTAGAGAAGTTATCCTCAACCGCTTTAAGCGGGAGACTTAGACTGCTACTGCTGGATGAAGCAGCAGGAGATTCTACTTTGCTATGTCCACCGCCGCAGGAAATAAGGCTGACGATGGATATAATAAGCAAAAATTTTGTAGCGTATGTGGTAAGCATGTTGATCTCGATTATTTTTTTTATGACAGGAAGAATAAATAATAAAATACGCTACAAGCTGCCGGATTAAATTCTTTAGGTTCAATCCGGCTCAAAATAAAAAATTATTTTACATCAAAACTTGCTTGCAACCCTTCAGCCGAGTTAGGTGCAATCCAAACATTAAATTTACCAGCTTCTGTTACCAGCTGCATGTCTTTGTTGTGGAAAGCGAGCTCATCAGTACCGAGATTAAAGGTGACTGTTTGTGATTGACCGGGCCTTAGGTTAATGCGTTGATAATTTTTTAGTTCACGTACTGGACGTGTCACGCTCGCAACAATATCTTGCGTATAAAATTGAACAGTTTCCATGGCAGCAACTTTACCGATATTTTTTACTTCAGCGGTAACGGTAATACTTTGGCCTAAACTAATTTCTTTTTTATCTACTTGAATATTGCTGTAATTAAATTGACTGTAACTCAAACCAAAACCAAAGGGAAATTGTGGTTTGTGGCCATAATCCAAATTATTGGATGAGTTGCCTGGTTGGTGTTGAAACACACCTTGTTGAATTTTATCAATACGCGTGTAATTAGTATCAGAGGCTGGGCGACCAGTATTCATATGGTTGTAGTACACCGGAATTTGTCCGCTGGCAATTGGCCATGTCAAAGGCAAACGACCGGAAGGAGAAACCTCACCATAGAGAATATCCGCAATCGCCGGGCCACCCATGGTACCCGGGTGCCATGCCATCACTAAAGCTTTTGATTGCTCAAGAGTTTTATTTAACTGTATGGGACGACCTGCCAATAATACAAATACAATGGGCTTGCCAGTTTTTGCGAGTTCCGCAATTAATTGTTCTTGTGCACCGGG